>JAIFWM010000003.1 GCA_019661855.1 Candidatus Parcubacteria bacterium | reverse complement strand
GGAGGATGAGGAGTTAGAAAAGTTTGAGCTCGAATTTAAAAAACTGCGCGAACGCTTGGACGCTCGTAAACGTCCTTCGCAGCACCGTCCACCCCACCAGATTTAATGCTTTCAAAATTCTCCTTTTTGCGCTAGAATCTTCATGTTTCCCCTTATGCGGGGGTAGCTCAACTGGTTAGAGCGCCGCCCTGTCACGGCGGAGGTTGCGGGTTCAAGTCCCGTCCCTCGCGCATCATCAAAAAAGACTCCCTAGGGAGTCTTTTTTGATTTATAGGTGCGGATGTTGGTGCTGCGAAGGACGTTTACGAGCGTCCAAGCGTTCGCGCAGTTTTTTAAATTCGAGCTCAAACTTTTCTAACTCCTCATCCTCCATATCCTCTATATCGATAAGTCTGTTACGCGCAGGGCCTATCGCTTTAATAAGCTCGTCAAGTTTAAGGTGTACTGCATGTGCGTCGCGGTTTTGAGTATTTTGAATCAAAAAGACCATGAGGAAGGTGAGTACTGTGGTGCCGGTATTAATAAAGAGCTGCCATGTGTCTGAATAGCCAAACCACGGCCCTGTTATTGCCCATCCAACAACAATAGCTAAAGCTACTATAAATGCCCAAGAAGAGCCCATGATATTACTCGTCTTGTGGGCAATAAAATGAAATACGTTGTTCATGCTCCTAGTATATCTCTCATTTGTAAAGGGTAAACAATCCACATGCGTGAAAGCGTCACTTTTGTTCATGAAGAAAAAATGTAGTGCAAACTAAAAACATTTCAGGAAATTTTCATTAGAGGATACGAAGTCGGTTGCGGTCAATTGCACAGTGTAGGGTAGCATCAACGGCGCTCATGCAATTGGGAAACCAGATAATAATAAAGTCTCCGTACGCGAAGACTTTTTTTGTTCTCACTTTATTTGTAATTGTGTTTAGTTTATTTAGTCCTCTAACTCTAGAGTGGAGTTTCGCTCGTGCCTCCAGCGTCAATGTGTGGTGGCCGGAGAGTGGCAAACACATGCAAGGTTTGCAGCCGTTTAAGGCAATGGTTGAGGGAATCTCTACAGACCAGTATGAAATGTATTGGCAAGTCGATGGGGGAGTGCGTAACCACATGGACAACAATTCGAAGGATTACCCGCATAAAGAGGCTGCAGTTGATCTTAATGGCTGGAGCTGGCACGGCAGTGGGCCGTATCATGTGAACTTTATTGCCGAACAAAATGGCCAGACGATAGCTGAAAACTCGGTTGATATCTATGTCGACAATGGCGAGCCTTCTGTCGAAGTAAAAAGTTCTGTAGAGCCTATTAAAGTTGAAACTACGATAGCAGAGGCAAAGCAGCCAGAGGTCAAAGTTGCTGTAGCTCCCGCAAAAGTAACCTTACAAAAAAGTGACATAAGCTCTTCGCTCTATGTCAGCGCTAATTCTCCTGCAGCCAAACAGGCAGCAGAGTGGCGTGCCTCGCGCCCTAACGACGCAGCTAGTATGGATGTACTTGCACAAACCCCATCTGCACAATGGCTAGGTAGCTGGAGTGGAGATGTTGAACAAACAGTCGCAAAAGTTATGAACGATGCGCAGGGTAAGACCCCCGTATTCATTGCATACAACATTCCTGGTCGTGACTGCGGTGGCTATTCAGCAGGTGGTGTTGCTTCGCGTGATGCGTACCTACAATGGATTGTGTCGCTCACCAAAGGCATCGGAAGCAATAATGCAATCGTAGTCTTAGAACCCGACGCACTTGCAGGTATTACCTGTCTTGATGCACAAGGTCAGGCCGATCGCATGCTCATGCTTAACACCGCGATGAAAACTCTCAAAAGCAATCCTGGTACCAAGGTTTACCTAGACGCAGGTCACGCTGGTTGGATAGACGCTACGACTATGGCAACTCGTCTCACCCAAGCGGGGATAGCTGCAGCAGATGGCTTTGCACTCAACGTCTCTAACTTCGATTCAATCGATGTTGAAAACGCATTCGGTGGAGACTTAAGCAACAAACTTGGTGGTGCACACTATATTGTAGACACTTCGCGCAATGGCAATGGCTCAAGTGGCGAGTGGTGTAACCCTTCAGGTCGTGCGATAGGGAAGAGCCCTACATTCTCGACCGGTAATGCATCAATCGACGCGTACCTGTGGCTTAAAACACCTGGCGAGTCCGATGGCAACTGCAATGGTGGTCCTAATGCAGGCACCTGGTGGCCTGACTATGCACTAAGTCTTGTAAACAATTCACACTAAAAATAATTTTCCATCCTAGGGACGATAGAAAGTAGCAAGGGTTACCCTTGCTACTTTTCGTATTCGACCATCCAGTCGGTAATATGTGCGCGAATTTCCTTGGTGGAGTTAAAATATTTTGGAAATGGAACAGGGTCAGTAATTATGGGTGCTTTAGATAGATATTCTCTATAGCTACTATATGGATATGTTTCAACAAATTCTATGGTTGATTTCTTTGTAGTGGAGTGAGATTGCCAGTGAGGCACTTTAAGTTTAGCTGGATTGAGATGAATATACGAGTATAAATACTTTAAATATCGGTCATTTTCAACATGTTCGCTTTTAAAGGGTCCTTGGAAAAGAGATCCGCTCCTTTCGTATCTGGTATTAAAATACATTGAATATCCAGTTTGGAGTTTAAGCATAAATTTTGAAAGCCCTTGCGGTTTAAGTGGTGTGACAAGTAGATGAAAGTGGTTGGGCATAAGACAAAATGCACCGATAGCAACTAATGCATTTCCACGATCGTAGGAAAAGACCTCTTCGTATTTATGTGATTTAAGAATGTTATCTAAACGTACATCTGAATCGCTATTCGCAAGATATAAAAGCATCGTAAATCTTTTATAGTCACTGGAAGAAGAGAAGATAGTGCGCTTTTCAACACCACGGTTGTATAGGTGGTAGTACTCTCCTTCAAGGAAGGGGACTTTTCGTTCCATGAGCTCAGTGTATCACAAAGTAGCAAGGGTTACCCTTGCTACAGGAACCTCACTTTAAAAGTGGTATACTTTTTGTATGGAAAGACAAGAAGGAGTGGTCTCACAAGAATCTGCTGAAGACTTTGAAACCTCAATTCTCACACCAGAGAATTTTGAGAAATTTAAAGTGGGTTTAGTTGATCTCATGGTGGATTGTTTTCCGCAATATGATATGTCGCGCGAGTTTGCTGACCAAATTATCTCCAGACAATTTAAAGGGGAGTTGGAGGTAGTGGCACTTCTTATTGAAAAAACTAACAATCAACTGATCGGTTTTTCGAAGGCTCACATATACTCTGACCATCCGGATATTGCCAATATTGAATTCACTGGCATTACAAGTAAAAAACGCGGACAAAAGCTCGTGGGATTAGTAATTCAAAAACTAGAAGATGAACTTCGCAATCGTAATGTGCAGTTTGTAAGACGGCAGTCTCGAATAAAAGATGGGTACGCAGACGCAGTGGAAAGACATTATAAGGATCGAATTGTTGAAACTAAAGAATCCGAATCAGGACAAACAGACCCTAAACGATACTTTAAAATAAAATTATAAATAAACACATCGGAGGCTCTCGGAGTAAAATTAGCAAGGGTTACCCTTGCTAACTAACGCTCATTAATCGCCGACACTGCTTGTGAGTTCGGGGTATCGTAACGAATGCGATACACATACAGGTTCAATGCTTCCGAAAACTGTCGCGATTCTATCTGGGCAAAATGAGAGTCGAAGTACTCCTTAACTTTGTCCTCGTACCCCTGGTTGTAACTTAAAAGAAGATACACATTCTGGTGAGATTCCGTAATTTTTGGAACCTCACTAGGCAGAGTTTCTTCTGTAAACACTGGTATTGCTCCATGCGCGTATTGGTCCCATTGCGGCAAGGTCTCCACAGGAGTTGCTCCGCGATAATAATATTCAACCGGATAGACGGTAAATGGTGCGGAAAGCACAATCACATCTTGCGGAGTGCTGTGAGAAGTAAAGTACTGAGCCGCAGCGCGATAATCTTCCTTTACTGGGGTGGTGGGGTTAACGATTTCAATTCCAAGCATAAGGAGCATAAGCATGACCATGCCGGCACGCAAAATTACTGCGAGGCGTGGCGGATAATTGTTCAGCAAACTTGCGAGCAAGAGATACAGCGCAGGAACGGTAAAGATAAGGTAACGACTCACAAACACGGGAGTAATAAAGCTAATAAAAAACACCAAACAAACTGAACTCACGACTGTGAGGAGAAAGTACTCTGTCTCAGGCGCTAAACGCACGCTGTGTCGCAAGGTGAGGAAAAGAAAAATAAGGGTTATAGGCCAGAGTGAGAGAAAGAAGGTGTTGATGTGGTCGGTCTGAAAACCAAATAAGAACTGTGCCAACGTACTAAACAGGTTTGTGGTATCAGGTATTGGTAAGACCGGTTCTGCAAAACCAGCTTGTCCCTGGTACCATACATACACTGCCCAAGGAAGGAACGAAAGTACTACTACTGTTGCAGTAAAACAAAATTTTACAAATGCTCCTGGTGGAAATAATTTTCGCCGCCAAAAAAAGAACACCATCTGTGCAAATAGATTGATAAAAAAGAAATAGTGGGAAAAAACGCCCAAAAGGGCCGTGGTGATATACCCAAGCCATGCACTATTTTCCTTGTGCATTATTTTTATATAGAAGTATTGGTTAAGAATCACTAACATAGTAAAAAGTGTGTACATACGTATCTCATTGCCATACCAGTTCATAAACGGCGAAATAGCAAAAAGTGTTGCGGCAAAAAAACCTGCTCTCGCTCCATACACCATCGCCCCTAAACGGTAGAGGAGAGGGACAGATGCCAAATAAAACAGCAATGAAAGTAAGCGTGCAAACTCTACGGAATCAACAGTAAATAGTCGCCAATAGTGCAAAAGTTCATGGTACAACGGCACATGCACGTCTTGGGCAACGAGAGTTAAAATGTCTGTTGCGCTGCGCGAGGTTTGCCACAGGCTTTGTGCTTCATCGAGACGCAGACTTTGTCCCGAGAAAAATACTATTGAAAGTAGCAGGGGAATACACGTGAGCAGTGCAACACGCAGTGTTGCACTTTGGGTTCGTTGTATTGGGAAAGCAGTACTAGCGATAGACTTTTCCATAGGTGAGTTTTTCTTTTACTGGTTTTTTAATTTCTGATGCTTCCTCGCTTGGGAATGCTGCGGCAATAAACGGCATAAAGATGACCGAGTTTAATATTGCCCACGCCACATTGTTAATAAATGAAGCTGAAAAACCTTCGCGTGTAAGCGCCACCCCCATACCCACGACCGCGAGCACTATGTAGGCGATGTGCCACTTTACTAATCCAAAAAATTGTCCTTTTTGCTGCTGCTTTTCGGTTACCACGAAAGCAGAGCGCTGCAAGGTAACAGCTGCCCATAGCGCCTTGATGTGAATATTGAAGGCACCGATAGAAAATCCAAGCGAAGGGAAGGTAAAGGTAAAGTTAGATGAACGTTGAATGGCATAGATCGTGACAAACATATACGGCAAGAAGATCGCTGCCAAAAACATTCCTTCAATTTGAACCGCCACGGCCCCGGTGAAGAAAAAGATAATCGGCAACAATGCATCTATGAGCACGATAAATCCCGAAAGATAAAAGCTTGCTGAAGAAAGATATTGAATTTTTTGTGCCAAGGTTAGTCCAGAACGGAAGAGTGGATTGTAGCGAAAGATCACATCTAAGGCGCCGCGTGCCCAACGGAACTGTTGCTTCGAATAGGAAAGGAGATCTTCGGTGGCGAGACCCTCAGCCAATACTTCGCCGTGATACACCGACACATAGCCTTGCGCATGCATAAGAAGCCCCGTAACAAAGTCCTCGGCGATAGAATCGGTGCGCATGCCGCCGACTTCTAGAAGTGCATGGCGCGCAATAAGCATGTTGGTGCCACACATGGTGGCAGCATTTAATCTATTTTTGCCTTTGCAAATGGCACCGAAGAAGAGCTCTTGCTGCTCCCAGGACGAACGGGTGAGATAATTTTCAGAAAAATTCTTATAAAACTGCGGCGTTTGAACAAACCCCACGCTTCGGTTAACAAAGTATGGAGCTGTTTTGCGCAAGAAGTCGCGATGCGGCACATGGTCTGCGTCAAAAATAGCAACCAGTGGAGAGTTAGTGAGTCGCAGGGCGTTGTTGATATTGCCTGCCTTTGCTCCGCCTGGGATAGTGCGGGTAATGCAACGCACCCCAACGCGTGAGGCCATACTCTCTATCTCGCGCCAGTTGTCTTTTTTAGCAACGTAACCGTCGTTAAGAATATAAACTTGCAGGTGCGGGTAGTCCATATTTTTTGCAGCGACTGCAGTTTGCTCAACTAAGTGAGCTGGTTCACCCGCCACCGTAATAAACACGTCGACCGGCAAAGCAACCGACTCGTTACGTGGAGCTTGATAATTGGTGTCCCATACCGTGTAGATAAACGTGCACACTTGCCAGACATGAAAGAGTTCGCCTGCAATGAGAAGCCAAAATAAGATTTGGTTTCCAACAGGGAAGAAGAATGCAAGTATCACAAAGTAAATGAGTGCAAGTATAAGATTGAGTGTGAGAAACCCTTTGGGTGAATCCGTTTTGAGAAAATCTTTTTTTACATCGCTGTAGAGCGATACATATTCTTGCATATATTTATTCCCACGCGGACTGGGGCAAATCAGCTGTTAAATCTGGCAATAATTTGTTGTAGAGTCCGATCCCAAACCACGCCCAGTTGTCGTCATAGTAGGTAAGTAGCTGCTTCCAGTCGTTTGCACCAGGGTCGTACAGGTATATCAATTTGTTTTCGTAGATATCTTGCGCGGCATTTTTGTCGGCAAACGAAAAGTATCCAAGTAGTGCTCCGTATACTGAAGCAGTTTCATCAGGAACAACTATCGTGCCATCGTGTGCATAGGTTGATGCTATTTTTTTATTTGCACTCCATTGGTCAGAGAGGAAACTAAGTTTTGAGAGAAACGTAGTAGCACGTTCGTCTCCAGACCACTGTGCATCAAGACCTATGCGCCAGGCAGTACGAATTGCATCGAAACCAAAGTTGGTTGTAAGTGAGTTTTCTTGGGGAACACTCACTTTTCCCGAAGTTCGATTAACGGCAACCCAATCTGGTGGCAGACCAACTGAACTAGTTTTGTCGAGCGGGTCGCTACTTGAGCGCTCGAGTATGTCATAAGAACTAACGACCAATGACTTCCAGGGATGATCGGTGTCGACTTTAGCGAACACACGATACCAAGCGGGGTTAAGATACGAAGGATTAATAAGAACGTAAGGATTGCCCGATACTTTTTCTTGGTCGCCACTTGTCATGTAGGGAGTACCGTTGATGGTTACTACGTCTTTGTCCCAAATATCCTTAAGCAGTACACGGGCGTCACCTAAATATGCAGGGTCCTGCCACCGTGCATATGCGAAGATAAGTGCGAGCGTAATGTCCTGGTCAGCGTCACTTGCCGTGTGTTCGCCACCTTGTTCGGTGAGCACACCCCACTGTCCATCTTTGTGTTGACCAAAGAGCCATGCAAACAAATGATCTCCCTCTTCGTGTTGCAAGTTGTCTTTGGTCCACTGCCACGTGCGATCAAAGGTGTCCTTGTCTCCCTCCCAAATCGAGCGAAGCATCGTGTAACTTTGTCCCTCTGACGTCGTGATGTTGCCACGCTGTCTGTCGAGTGCGCGCAGAGTTCCTTGTTCCAAATACACAGTTTTATACTTTTCCCACGTGACTGTGAGCACCTGAGTAGGGGAGAAGATCAATGTCTGATTACTTTTGTTGCTGTTGAGATAGAACACGCTCAATACGATGATGAGTGCCACACCGATGAGAGTGAATCCCAGAAGTTTGCTCGCTTTCATGGTGTTAAGAGACAGGTGCTTCTTTGCGCCTTATACGTGACAACGCTCTCCGCACCCGCTCGGATTGTGTGAACAAATATCCCACTCCTGCCAAAAGCAGCGCGACTTCAAAAAGTCCTCGCGTAGTTTCGGCGCTCAAGTGAGAACTGCGAGCATACAAACTCGCTACGGGTGTGATGTTAGTAGGGAACGTCGGATCCGTTGTTGCTGCCGAAGATGTACCCACGGTGTTGGTAGAAGTTTCTTCGGGTTGCAGTTCAGGTTGTGGCTGTGGCGTAGGTTGCGGTTTTGGTGTGGGAATAGATGGGGGAATAGGAGTAGTAGGAGGGGGAGAAGTTGGATTAGGATTGGGCATGGGTTTTGGTGTTGGCGGTAGAGGTGTAGGTTCGGTAGAAGTTGCTGGCGTCGAAGTTGCCAGTTCCATGACCGTTGTCGTTGTTGTAGTAGTAGCCATAAGTGTTGTAGTTGGGAGTATCATATGTTTGATGGTTTAAGCTCGGGCTGCTGTTTGAAGACTCACACTTTGGAAAGTGTGTAATTAACAGCGAAGGTAAGTCCGGTTACAAGGACGAGTGCCACAAGGTCATAGACGTGCAGTACTTCGACAAAGAAGAACATCAAAGAGACGTTTATAGCGAGAGACAACGAAACTGTTGCGTAGAAGCGAGCCACCTCACGCACCGTAAGTGGCGAGCGAATACCGAAGGTCCAATAGCGGTTAAGCATAAGAGATGAAATGGTGCCGAACATAAAGGAGAAGAACTTTGCCACTGTAGGCTCCATAGCAAACACGCCAATCGTGCGCGTGAGTAACAAGTAGGTAGAAGCATCTAGTAACGTGTTAACGACACCGACGCTCATAAACTTAAGCACTTCTTTATTGCCTGCGAGGCCAAGTTCGCCACTGTAGAGAATCATCATCTCTTTAAAAGCGCGCATAATTACTGCGGGGCTCGCACCCGTAGGCGATCCAGCTTTGCGGGGGAGGTGAGAGACCGGTACTTCTTTTAGCGTTACACCTGCGCGCTTAAGCCTGATCAATGTTTCGGCACTGATCATGGCGCCTTCTGCTTGCAGAGGTAGATTTTGAATAAGGTCTCGTTTAAAAATTTTGAATGCGCAGTCAATGTCGCGTACGCGCAAACCAAAGAGTAGTCGGTTAAGTAGGTTCCAAACCTTTGCATTGAGTAAACGTATAAATGGATCGCGTCGCGGCGCACGGTAACCTATTACCGCCCCATATTGGGGTACTTGGAGGAGCAAGTTGTTAACCTCCATAATGTCGAACTGCAGATCAGCATCAGTAAAAAAGACATACTCCATGCGTGCCGTAGCGATACCGCTCTTAAGTGCTGCGCCATAGCCTTGGTTCGTAGCATGGTTTACCGTGCGCACTTTTGGATAACGCGCTTCAAGCTCGTACGCGATATCCAAGGTGCGGTCCGTAGATCCATCGTTAATGATTATGATTTCGTAGTCGCTAATGAATGGCGAGTTTTCTGCCATCTCCACTGCGCGCAAGATTGTGGCAGTAAGGTTTTGCTCCTCGTTGTACGCGGGGAAGAAAATACTTACACGTATAGGCGTTTTACTCATAGATATTGATGAGACGAGTCTTCTAATTTGACCTTACTCGATTCATAAAAAAGACAGGAATAAAATGAACTTTGCCTGTGCTTTTTTGTTACCTTAACAGTGAAGGATTAAGTGGACCTGAAAAAATATGTGAACTCACATTCATGTGGAATTCTTCAGCTTTTTGTTGTAGGTTGTACTGATAAGCCGAAGTAGCTCAGTTGGTAGAGCAACTCCATGGTAAGGAGTAGGTCGCCGGTTCGATTCCGGCCTTCGGCTCCCGGTTGTCCGGAACAGTAAATTACTCATGTGAAAGCCGGAGTAGCTCAGTTGGTAGAGCACTTCACTCGTAACGAAGAGGTCGGCGGTTCGATCCCGCCCTCCGGCTCAATGGAAAAAGAACAAAGAGAAGAGCGTATTAAAGAGTTAGAGGGAGCCATGTTGGCGCCCGACTTTTGGTCTAACCCAACAGAGGCTCAAACGTTGATTAAAGAGCTGCAAGATTTAAAAGCAGAGGCCGAAGGCGGCTCTGTTTATGATCGTGGGGGAGCAGTACTTTCAATCGTCGCAGGTGCGGGTGGCGACGATGCCGAAGACTTTGCTTCGATGTTACTTTCGATGTATCGCAAATATGCCGAGAAGCGCGGATGGGGGATGCGCGTCTTGCATGAAAATCAAAATGATCACAGTGGGTACCGAAACTTGTCTATAGAAATTGAAGGAAAGAACGTGTACGGAACTCTTAAAGAAGAGTATGGCGTGCATCGGTTGGTACGTATCTCGCCCTTTAACGCCAACGCCAAGCGTCAGACATCATTTGTACTTGTAGAGGTTCTTCCTGTATTAGCAAAAGTTTCAAATATTGAAATCCCTGAAACAGATTTGGAGATAACCATGGCGCGCTCGTCGGGCCCTGGCGGACAAAATGTAAACAAGCGTGAGACTGCAGTGCGCATTGTGCACACACCTACTAACATTTCTGCTCATGTTGATGGCGAACGCACGCAAGGTGCTAACAAAGAAAAAGCTTTAGCTATTGTTAAAGCAAAATTGTTGCGCAAACTTGAAGAAGAAAGAAAAGAAAAAATAGGGGATCTCTCCGTAGCTTCAGGAAAAATAGAGTGGGGCAATCAAATCCGCTCGTATGTGCTTCATCCCTATAAACTAGTCAAAGACCATCGCACCAATGTAGAGGTCCATGACGCCGAAGGGGTATTAGAGGGAAATATTGAGCCTTTTCTTGAAGGCGAGGCACAAGCAGGGTAGAATAACAGAATCGTGATTTACTACGACCGCGTTTCAAAAGTATATAGCGGGGGAGACAAAACGGTTGCGCTTGAAGATGTTTCTTTTTCCGTAGAGCCGGGAGAATTTGTCTCCGTAGTTGGACACTCCGGCGCAGGCAAGACCACACTCATCAAAATGCTTTTGGCCGAAGACAAACCAACTTCGGGTGCAGTATTTTTTGAATCAATCAACATCCACGAAGTGCCACTCGGCAAAATTAACGCTTTGCGCCGCAAGATAGGTACGGTCTTTCAAGACTTTCGTTTGCTCCCCAACAAAACTGCATACGAAAATATTGCCTTCGCGATGGAGGCAGCAGGGCGTCCTGAAGCAGAGATCCACTCCGATGTTCCTCATGTGCTTGAGTTGGTAGACCTAGGCGACAAGATGAATAACTTTCCACACGAACTCTCAGGTGGTGAGCAACAACGTGTAGCTATTGCCCGCGCGATAGTAAACCAACCAGACGTAGTCGTGGCAGATGAGCCAACCGGCAATCTCGACCCCGTAAACACATTTGAGGTAGTGCAAATTTTGAAAAAAATTAACGACCTCGGTACTACTATTATATTAACGACTCATAATAAAGGAGTTATAGATTCTCTTAAGAAACGTGTCATAACAATGGATAGGGGTAAGGTTATCCGTGACGATCGGGAAGGAAAGTATATACTATAGGATATGAAATGGGTCACGGTTAAGCGTATTTTGCGAGCAGGACTTTTGGATTTTTGGCGCAACGGTTTTGTCTCTCTCGCATCAATTTTGGTAATGACCGTAACTCTCTTTACAGTTGGCACGACACTCTTTGCGGGTGTCATTTTGCAGTCAGCACTGGATGAACTTAAAAACAAAGCAGATGTAAATGTCTACTTTGTAACCACCGCTCCCGAGGATGAGATATTGAAGATCCAACAATCGCTCCAAGGACTCCCCGAGGTATCAGTAGTTGAGTATGTGTCGCGTGACCAAGCGCTCGCAGATTTTCGTGAGAGACATCAAAACGACCAACTCACGCTCCAAGCTCTCGAAGAGCTCGGTGACAACCCTTTAGGCGCAGTGCTCAACGTCAAAGCAAAAGACATTTCTCAATATGAGTCGATCGCCAAGTTTCTTCAAAATGAAGAGGCGCTCTCAAGTGGTGGGCCATCTATAATCGACAAAGTGAACTTTTTCGACGAGCAGCATCGCGCAGCGCTCGATCGTTTGCAGGGTGTTACCTCCTCGGCCTCACAATTGGGTCTCGTGATCATAATAATTTTGATTTTTACGACTATCGCTATTTCCTTTAACACGCTACGTCTTGCTATCTACACCTCTCGCGACGAAATCCAGGTTATGCGCTTGGTGGGGGCGGGGATGGCATATATTCGTGCGCCATTCGTGGTTGAAGGTATGCTCTATGGATTTATTTCAGGACTGTTAGTGCTTCTTCTCTTTTATCCGCTTACCTACTGGATAGGTTCGGCCTCGGCAAGCTTCTTTGGGGGTATCAACGTCTTCTACTATTACCTCGGAAATTTCCCCCTATTCTTCGTGAGCATCATTGGTACCGGCATGTTGCTTGGCGCTGTGGCGAGCTTCCTTGCAGTCAGGCGCTACCTTAAGATATAGTTTCAAAAACGATGGCAAAAAAATCCCGCAAGAAAAAACTGACAAAGAAAACTCCAAAATACATCTTTGTCGTCGGCGGGGTAATGAGCGGCATCGGCAAAGGAGTTGCGGCCTCGGCTATCGGCCGCATTTTAAAATCCAAGGGATTTACGGTCACTGCTATTAAAATTGACCCTTATATAAATGTTGATGCCGGTACCATGAATCCTACCGAACACGGCGAGGTGTTTGTGCTCGAGGATGGCTATGAGACCGACCAAGACATGGGTAACTACGAGCGCTTCTTAGGGGAGACACTGCCTTCTATTAACTACATGACCACTGGCCGCGTGTATCAAGAGGTGATAAAACGCGAGCGCAACTTGGAGTACGGGGGTAAAAATGTTGAGGTAGTGCCCGACATTCCGCTTGAGGTAATTCGTCGTATCAAAGACGCGCAGAAAAAAGCAAAAGCCGACGTTACGCTCGTGGAGATAGGCGGCACGATAGGAGAATACCAAAACATTATTTTCCTTGAGGCAGCACGTATGCTTAAGGGGCAGCACCCAAACGACGTGGCAGTGGTAATGGTTTCCTATGTACCCATCCCGCACAACATTGGCGAGATGAAAACTAAGCCTACGCAGTATGCCGCGCGCTCACTTAACTCTGTCGGCCTTCAGGCCGACGTTATATTAGCGCGCGCGGCGGTACCTATCGACGCTAAGCGTAAAGAAAAAATAGCTATCTTTTGTAATATCCCGGCTGACCGCGTAATTTCTGCGCCAGATGTTGCAAGTATTTATGACGTGCCAGGAAATTATGAAAAAGACGGTCTAGGAAACATTTTGACAGATGTGTTGGGGTTGGAGCGTCGCAAGACCAACCTCGCGGCATGGACAAATTTTGTCCGCAAATCCAAGACAAGTAAAAAGGTAGTGAACATCGCCGTAGTAGGGAAATATTTTATGTCTGGCGAATATGTGCTCTCGGATGTGTATCTTTCAATCATTGAAGCGATAAAACATGCTGGCTTTAGTCAAAACTTAAGACCACAGTTGACCTATCTTGATTCAGAAAAATATGAAAAAGATCCTTCGAGACTCAAGGAGCTTAGTGACTATGACGGCGTGCTGGTTCCTGGAGGATTTGGTACGCGAGGTGTGGAGGGCATAATCGCAGCGATTAAATACGCCCGCGAAAACAAAGTCCCATACTTTGGACTTTGCTACGGTATGCAGCTTATGGTGGTTGAATATGCGCGCAATGTGGCAAAGATCCCTGATGCTCATACTGCAGAGATTAAGCCTCAAGCCAAAAATACTGTCATCGACTATATGCCCGATCAAAAGGAAAAGATTGCGCGAGGTGAATATGGCGGCACTATGCGTTTGGGAGCATATCCGTGTAAGTTGCGTCGCGACACTATTGCTCGCGAAGCGTATAAAAATGCTGACAAAGTTTTAGAACGTCATCGCCATCGCTACGAGGTTAATCTCAATGCCGTTATTAAACTTACCGAGGCAAAGCTAAAATTTAGCGGAGTCTCTCCAGACCACCAATTGATGGAAATAGCAGAACTTCCAAAAGAGATGCATCCTTTTATGCTCGGAACTCAGTTTCATCCCGAATTTTTGTCACGACCGCTCTCACCTCATCCACTTTTTGTTGCGTTTATCAAAGCAGCAGGTAAGCGCAAAAGTGTTACTCCAGGAGTAAAGTTTTCTGCTTTTCCTTCAACCACACATTCAAATAAATAAACGGGATACTGATTATCCCCAGAACTACTTTGAGGGTGAAGCCGACCCACATAGTTTCAAAAAGTACTCCCGAAGCTAGCTTGTCGCTAAACGCGAGTGAAAAGAAAATAAGACTGTCTATGCATTGTGCTGCAGACAGGGCAATGAGAAGGCCTACGACCAAAGGGTATTGTAACGTGCGAAAATGATCATAAATCAAAATATTGGCATGTGATGCAATGAAAAATGCAACAACGCTCGCAAACGCAATATTTGGCGTGAGTATTACGAGCGATGCAATAGCCTGGTCTGCCAAAGCACTTTCAGGGAGAGTGGTGAGTGTGACGATAACGCGTGACGCTATGAGAAATAGGGCGACGCCAAAAAGACCAATGTAAATAGAATGTCGTGCTGTTTGTGTACTGTAGTTTTCAATAAGGAGGTAAGTAGCAAAGAATACGACTGCATAAAATATATTTCCTGCATTGGTGGTTTGGTCAAACACTGAAATTAATTTTGCACCAAAAAGGCTAACAAAGAGGAGGTTGATAACTACCACGGCATAGAGCCACGCCTTACCAAATCGCGCTGACCATGCGGTTGCTAGAAAAAATACTAACGACAACCCCAACAGCAACATTTCGTCCATAACCAAAAGGATAGCAGAAAAATAGGCGGTATAGTATTGCCATGGTGAGAACATTGGCGGGGTTTGCAGCGCTTGGCGTGGCGTTTGTGTTTCTAGTAGTTGGCGCCTCAAGGGAGTCTAAAATTATCATCCACGGTGTGTTGCAGCCTACCCCTGAGGCGCATATTATCTTTGGGGGAGACATGATGTTTGACCGCTCGGTGCGCACCTATATAAATAAGTTCGGAGGAGATTATATTTTTTCTTGCCTAGACACAACACTGCGCGATGCAGACTTGGTGGTGGCAAACTTGGAAGGACCAATCACTGACAACGCAAGTTTAAGCGAAGGGAGTGTACCTGAGACTGCAAATAATTATGTGTTTACCTTTGATCCGTCAATTGCTGCACTGCTGTATTTTCATAACATCAAGTTAGTGAACATTGGTAATAATCATATTCTAAACTGGGGTATGAGCGGTGTAGAGCAAACAAAACACTTTTTGGAAAATGCAAATGTTGGATACTTTGGCGACGACATCATATACAAAACAAAAATAAATAATATTAATTTTGCATTTATAAACTACAACGAATTTGGCTCCAAAAATACCAATTTACTTTTGCAAATAGAGTCCCTGCGTAGTGAGGGGTATTTACCGATAGTGTATACCCACTGGGGCGACGAATATGTAGCAGCGCCGGAGCGGGTAAAAACACTCGCACATGAGTTTGTGGATAGCGGTGCAGAAATAGTTATTGGCTCACATCCGCACGTAGTGCAAGAAAGTGAGTTGTATAACGGGAAACTCATTTACTACTCACTTGGAAATTTTGTATTTGATCAATATTTTTTGCAGGGGGTTATGAATGGTTTGCTTCTTGATGTTACGTTTAACGCACATGGAGTCGACACGGTTCTAGAGATGCCGGTCGAACTCCGTACTGATAGACGTACCTGTTTGCTACAATGAGCTCAATGAATCTATGGAACAAGTTTTGGCACTGGTATGAGCGCACCTATACGTTCAACATTACCGTTGCACTCGTTTTGTTTCTCCTTCAGATAGTCCATCTGGTATGGCTCTTTGGTGAGGTGATTTGGACAAAACTCTATGGTGTACCGCTCTTTACTTTTGAAGGGGTATATAAAATTCTCATAATATTGGTTGACTACACGGAGATACCAGCGATCATTTCTGTTTCACTTATTTATATAGACGAATTGCGACGCAATTGGTCAACCCAGGCGTTACTATTTCTACTCATGTTAAATAGTCAGTGGCTGCATCTTTTTTGGATCACCGATGAAGTAGTGGTAGAGACCTTTACCTCACATGCACTCGTGGCTATCCCTCTATGGCTTGCGTGGATAGCGATACTTATCGACTACCTTGAGGTGCCGGTGATGTTTGACACACTGCGACGCTTTTTTAAAGCAATTCAACACCGTCGCAGTATGCAAGTGCTGTCCCAAGAGTTGCGAAGCGAATAATACAAAACCCCCGCGCGGGGACGCGGGGGTTTTGTAGGTGTCATGCTAGTTAGTGCTGACCACCTTTGCGGCCGGCTTCGCTTGCTTTCTCTCGATCGTTAGCGAAGTTACCAGGATTGTTTTCCTTTCCCTGGCTGCGGCCTCCTTTGCTAGCAATTGCTCGCTGCTTCTCTTCATCCATGGCAGCGAAACCTCGATTACTATTTGCCATACTTTGTATGCCCCTCACTCGCGAGAAAAAGAAAATGAATTTTCTTTTCCCTCGCTTCGCTAGGTCATAAGCCTTTCGCTTATAAGTCCAACCGAATCGACTAGCTCCGGCCGGTTAAGGCCATCATATTCTTCTGCTGCTGAACTGTAGGTTAAAGGGCCGCAGTAGAAATTTATTTTAATTTCACGCGTGATCGTGATTGTGGTGTTCGTGAATATGAGGGGAGTGCTCGGGCACTAAAAATATTGCAATGATGTAAACAACAACGCCTGGGAAGACGCCAGTAAAGATAACCACCAAGAGCCACAGTAAACGTAAAATTACCGGATCCATTTCGAAATAGTCGCCGAGCCCACCACAAATCCCTGCAAATACACGATTGCTTTTACTTCTGTAGAGTCGTTTAGGTTCCATATAAATAGTTTAACGCTTAGATGCCTCAAGCATCAAGAACATAGGGATCTCCTTGCGCGCGAGGTTTTCGGCTGACTGGCGTGGACCTTTGCCGCTTTGTTTGTGTGAGATCCACTCCTCGAGTCGCGTAATAGCAAATCCAGACTTATGCAGTGCTTTGGAAAAATCTTGTAAGGAACGATGGTAGGAGATAGTGGTTGGGCTGTTACTTTTTCCTGGGTGTATTAGCAAGGTTGAGCTGGCTTGCGAGAGATATCCATCGACGCGGCGATATTGCACCTTAGCCGCTTCGTCAAAGCCCCATGAGGAGCGTTCGGGGATACGAAACGCAGGGTGCATCAATACCAAAATGAGGCGTCCTTGAGGACGCAACACGCGCGAGACTTCAGCAAACGCGGCCTGCATGTCTTCAATATTTTGGATCGCGAGTACCATCGTGGCGGCATCAAAACTCTCGTTCTTGGCAAACTCCAGTTTGTTGGCAGGTGCAACGTGATAGGGAATGTTTGTTGAAAGTTTTTTTGCCTGCGCTATCAAATCTTTGGCAAGGTCTGCGCCCATAACGGTAGCGCCGGACTTAGCAAACTCCCGAGTAAAAAACCCTTGCCCGCACGCGACGTCGAGTATTCGCATCCCTTTTTTACTCTCCAATATACGCAACAGGTTGGGCAAGATAACCTGCTTTTGGTAGGAGTCGGGCGTGGTTTCAAGATAGGTGCTGTACCACTCAGATGCGGCGTTCCATGATGTGTCTTGAGGGTTATTTTTCATTTTAAACGACGAAGGGCTGCCGGCCAGGGACTCGAACCCCAATTAACTGCTTCAGAGGCAGTCGTCCTACCATTAGACGAGCCGGCAATGGAGCAAAGATATCAAAAAAAGCGTTAATTTGCTAGGTGCATTCGTACCTAACAATAAATGTAATCCACAGGGTGCAGCTTAAGCTGCACCTTTTGGCAGTACTATGAGTACATACGTTTTTATATAAAATATGAATAAATATATTGCGATTTTGGTAGTAGTACTGTTAGTCGGGGGAGCAGCATTCGCAATTTGGAAGTTTTATCCTTGGACGACTCCAGTTAGTACGAGTCAGGCTCCCGTTGATGGACCAGGGTTAGTTATTGAAGACATCGTTGTTGGACAAGGACCAGAACTTCTTCCTGCGGACGTAAAAGATACTCCATTGGTAGTTCAGTTTGTTGCGAAGCTTCCCAATGGTGTTACTTTTGATTCTTCAAACGGAGGTCCGTATTACTACATGATTGGTTCGGGTGGTAAGCCAAAAGGTTGGGATATTGGGCTAATCGGTATGCGCTCAGGGGGAAAGCGAGTACTTATTGTTCCTCCCGAGCTTGCCTACGGTTCTGTAGGCGCAGGGCTTGTGCCGCCAAACTCTACAGTTATTTATGAAATTGAACTCATGACTACAGCACATGTGGATCCTCCGGGGGAACTCAAGGGTATAAAACCCGCCCTGTAATTCATGCGGACTCTGCGATACGCATTTTGTGGTGCCTTAGTACTTCTCGGGGTAGGGGTATTTTCACCTCATGCGGCACATGCATTGGTTGACCACAAGACTCTGGTTATTATGGTCAACTTTACGGATGACAAGGTTACCCCATTTGACACTTCCACGGTATACGATTTCTTTTTTAGCACCGCTCCCGTTAATGATCCGTGGTTTCCGTCACCTGCGGCGCCATCTGTAGACACGTTTTACCAAGAAAATTCGCGCGGGGCTATTGGTTTTTCCGGTAAGGTCACTGACTATGTAACCATCACCCGCGCTAGTACAGACTGTGCGTCTCAATATTTTGATTGGTCCAACAAAGCTTTAGCCGCTGTGCAGGCAACGGGGGAGAACACAAGCCAATATCAGCATCTCGTCTTCTTTTTTCCACGTAACTGTTCTTATGCCGCTGGCATAGGAACAGTCGGGTCTCCGGGACAGTTATCCCAGAATACCGTTTGGATTTTTGGATACAATACTCCGCGTCTGTTCGCACATGAGCTTGGTCACAATCTTGGCAACCGGCACTCCGACTCATACACGTGTAATCCTGGTCCTCTCGCCCCTGCTGCTAATTGTGTTCAAAATTCATATGCAGACGTGTCTGACGTGATGGGCAACTGGGATTATGCCCAGTATAATGCACCGCACCTCTTGGCAATGAGTTGGATACCACCCTCTGACGTTCAAACTATTACGGCCAACAGCACCACTACCATCAATTCGGTGGAGTCAAACACTGGAGTGCGTGTCTTAAAGGTTGCAAAGGCAGACTCGAGACAATTTTATTATTTGTCGTACCGTCAGCAGCTGGGGCACGACGCGGCCTTTTTGCCAGGGCAATTTGTGGGAGGCACCAGTTTGCATATATGGGATGGCTCGTCGTGGTCTCAAACCCTACTGACCACACTACCTGGCACCGTCATTACAGACGGGGTGTCTATTTTTGATCCCATGAATGCTATTGAGTTCAAGCAAATTAGTCATACTACTAACAGTGCCACTATTGCAATTAACCTAACGCCTTGTACGCGTATTGCTCCGCTCGTTACCATGACACCAACCTCGCAAACCGGTGCTCCTGGGTCCACGTTGACATACCTCGTGGTTGTCACAAATCGCGATAGTGCTTTGTGTCCCAATAGTAATTTTGCTATAACTCCGTCTATTCTGACGGGTTGGACATCGGCGGCATCTCCAACCTCGCTCATACTTGCTCCAGGTGCGTCAGCAACCAGTACAGTAACTATGACGAGTGCTTTGAATTCGCCTAGTATATCGTTTAATTTCTCTGTAACCGCCTACGACAACACCTTCTCGGTTCATTACGTAACGGCAAAAGGAACTTATGTAGTAAATAAAACAGCATGTATAGTTGCAGCGCCAGCCATTACCTCATCTCCTTTGACTGCTACCTCCACTGCAGGGGAAAGTGTGCGATACACTTTAACCCGAATTAACAACGACAGCACAAGTTGTGCGCCGTCTACCTTTACGGCATTTGGCTCCCTGCCTGGAGCGGGCTGGGCTATAACGACCTCACCTCAACCGGTAACTCTCAATGCCGCAGCTGCTAGCAGCACCGCTATTGAAATTTCTTCTCCAACAGACGCGGTAGGAGGTACCTACACCATTCCTGTGACTTTGACTGATGCTGCTAACCCTGCACACACAGCTACCGTTAATCTTAAATACATAGTTCCGCCTCCAGCGTGTGTTCCGGTCGCATCAATTGTTACTCTGGGTCCTTCGTCTGCCACAGTTGCTCCAGGCGTTTCGCAAGCGTACACCTACAACATAACTAACCGCGATCCGGTGACTTGTTCTCCTAGCACCTTCACTCTTTCGGGTAATGTGCCCTCAGGATGGAATGAAACCATTTCTCCAACTTCCGTCACGGTTGCGCCAGGAAATTTTGGATCAGGATCATTTA
Organism: Candidatus Parcubacteria bacterium; assembly: GCA_019661855.1. Lineage (GTDB taxonomy): Bacteria > Patescibacteriota > Minisyncoccia > Phycocordibacterales > SBAW01 > GWA1-54-10. The sequence goes on along the minus strand of JAIFWM010000003.1, from coordinate 4,296 downwards.
CCGTTACGTCTCCGTCAAGTGCAACAGACGGAGATTATTCAGTTTCCATCGATCTTACCGATGCCACAACACCTTCGCACAGTGCTAGTGGTACTGGTACGTACACTGTGGCAACGCCACCGCCAGGGGGCGGGGAAGGTGGTGGAGGTTCAAATAACCTGTCTCTTACGGCAACACCAATACGCAAAGGAGGAACTTCGCTGCTCACGTGGTATGCCACAGGGTTAGGAGGTGGTGTGACCTGTCAAGTAAGTCCTGCCTCACAAATTGATCCAAGTGCTGTTACTAGCTTTACGAATGGGAGTGGAAGTTGGGGTTCCTCAGGTAATCCAATTGCGGCACGAACGGTCGCACTTAACGCACCAGTTACCTTCACACTCACCTGTAGTGATGGAACGTCGGCACCGCAGTCGCAATCGGTGTTGATAAAATTCCTGCCCAGTGTCAATGAGATCTGATACACTATAAGCATAAAAGTAAGTTTTTTAATTATGAATAAGCAAACATATTACGCGCTCACGTCCATTATTTTTGGTGTTCTTGCTGTGCTCCACGCAGCACGACTTTATTACGGCTGGCCTGCAAACATAGGTGGTTTTGATATTCCCGTTTGGATTTCTTGGTTTGCTCTTGCTATCGCAGGTTATCTTTCAATGCGCGGTTGGATGTTTGTGCAACATAAGGGTAGGTAAAACTCCGCTATACTAAGAGGAGTGAAAAGAATTTACTTAGATGCGCTCATTTTGTGTGCAAGTATTTTGTTTGCCGTGTATATCGTGCAAAGTGATCTTGTGCATCAAGCATTACGCTCGGCAGGGGACGGAGTATGGTTGGCCAGTTTATTAGGTGGACTCTTTTTTACATCGTTTGTGAGTTCACCTGTTGCTGCGACAGTGCTAGGAGAGCTCGCTCGTGAAGGAAATATTATCGAGGTTACGGTGCTCGGCGCACTCGGTGCTGTCATTGGAGATTACATTTTGTATGCGTTTGTAAAGCATCGTATAGCTAAAGATGCTGCTCAGCTTCTTAAAGGTCCACGTGGCCGCAAGATCTTGCGCATATTTAAACAGAGGCACTTTAGGCGTATTTTGCCTTTTATTGGGGCGCTCATTATTGCCTCGCCACTTCCCGATGAACTAGGGTTAGCATTACTTGGCGTTTCCTCAGTGCGCACCCGGTCATTTTTTATTATTGCCTTCACTATGAATGCCCTCGGAATCTTTTTAATTGCTCTTATTGCGCGCTCACTGTAAACCTTAAGACTTCAGGTAAGCTTCATCTAGCTTAAATTAAGCTTTCAGGGATGAAAATAGCGCAAATTGCTCCCATTGTGGAGCGTGTACCGCCTAAAAAGTACGGAGGTACCGAGCGTGTAGTTCATGCTTTAACCGAAGAGTTAGTTAAACGCGGGCACGAAGTTACGTTGTTTGCATCAGGAGATTCTCAGACCACCGCTAAACTTGAGCCTGTATATCCACGCGGGTTGCGCGAAGCGCGCATGAAAGATTTATACGGGGTAAATTTTTGGACATTACTTAATATTGGGCTTGCCTATGAGTTGCAAGACGAGTTCGACATCATTCATGACCACATGTCGCCCTTTTCGCTGCCTACTTCAAATCTTGCAACGACGCCAGTTGTAGCAACCATGCATGGCGCGTTTAATGCTGAAAATAGAAAATTATTTCAAACGCTGCGCAATGCAAATATCGTAACTATCTCAGAAGCGCAGATTCATTCTGCGCCAACGATCAACCACGCGGGTACGGTATATAACGGTCTATACATGGACCATTATCCTTTCGGTAATAATCCCGAGGATTATTTACTCTATGTAGGTCGCATCACAATGGAAAAGGGCACTCACGTTGCTATCGAAGTGGCACAGCAGCTAGACCGTAAACTTATTATCGCGGCAAAGCTCGATAAAGACGACCAGACGTATTTTCGCGAATATGTTGAGCCACGGCTCTCAGACCGTGTGCAATGGATAGGGGAGGTAAACGAAGAGGAGCGCAACGAACTCATGAGTAAGGCAAAATGTTTCTTGCACCCGGTACTATGGCGCGAACCGTTTGGTCTCACTCTCATTGAGGCGATGGCATGTGGTTGCCCCGTAGTGGCCTATAACCAAGGTTCAATCCCCGAAATTATTAAAACGGGAGTAACCGGATACGTTGTTGAAGATATCGAGGGTATGATCGATTCAGTTTTAGCAATAGACTCGATCTCACGCGAGGAATGCCGCCGTTATGCCCTCGAAAATTTTAGTGCAAAGCGCATGGCAGACGGATACATTGAAGTCTACAAAAAATTATTAGGTGAACAATGAGGGCTTAAGAAGTGACAGGGGTAATAAAACCTATATACTAAACGTCAAAGTATATATGGTGAAGGAAAGAGGAACTAAATTGTGGGAACTAGGAGTAAGTTCCATTCGGGCGCTTGAAACAGATGAAGGAATTTTAGCTTCGGGAAAAGAGGAACTCTATGGCTGTGTGTTTGGGCGCGACTCGCTCATTACCAGTCTTTCGTTGCTTAAAGTCTACGAAAAGACGCACGATGAATATTTTTTAAGCCTGGTAAAAAAGGTGCTCCGTACGCTTGCCAAACTTCAGGGTTATGAGGTGGTGATCGAAAGTGGAGAAGAGCCGGGTAAAATCATCCACGAATACCGTCCTACTGGACACGAACATTTGACGCAAGCGCTCGAAGAGCGCTGGTACCTCTACCCAGACAACGTCATGCGTAACTACGACAGTGTCGACTCCACGCCGCTTTTTCTTATGGTTTGCTACGAGTATTTGCGCGTGAGTCAGGACCAAGCATTCATAGATGAACTGCGCCCCAACATAGATGCAGCACTTCGCTGGCTTACAACTTATGGCGACAGCAATGGCGATGGGTTTATAGATTATCGTTTTCATCCTGACCGCAAAGGAGGAGGTTTGCGCACCCAGAGTTGGATGGATTCTACAGAGTCGGTGTTTAACGAAGACAATGATGAGCGCCCACAGTATCCTATTGCACCTATCGAGGTGCAGGCCTACGCGTATGTAGCCTTGCGTGCATGGGGAAAGGAGGAGCGAGCTCAGAGACTTAAAGAGCAATTTAACGAACATTTTGTGTATCGCAAGGGACGGCATTTGCAGTTTGCGTATGCGATAGATGGAAAGGGAAACAAATTGGGCTCTATGCGTTCGTCGGTAGGGCACACACTCTTTGCCACGTTTAAAGGTGAGTCTATTTTAGATGCAGAATTTGTGCCACAGCTCGTTAAGCGCTTGCTCGCACGTGATCTGTTTGTGCCTACAGCAGGGATCCGCACCCTTTCTTCCCGTTCAAAAAAATATGACCCTATGAGTTATCACAATGGCACCATTTGGCCACACGATACGCAACTTATAGCAGAGGGGTTGCATAACTTCGGGTACCATAAGGAGGCCCAGATGGTACAGACAGGTCTTTTGGATGCCTATTCTCATTTTGACTCACCAGTAGAGCTCTTTGCCTACAAGCGAGGACTTAAAGAGTATGAGAGTGCGTCTGGGCAAAAAGCATGTAAGACTCAAGCATGGAGTGCGGCATCTCTTCTAGCTGCGCTGTTAGATGCAGCAATAGACACTGTAATAAATTATGAAAAAAATTAATATTTTGGTTGCTTTGTTTGTGTTGGTTTCTCCCGTTTTTGCACATGCTGCTACCACACCTGCCCCGAAGCTCGAAGTTTCGGGTTGGATACCGTATTGGCGTGCAGCCACTGGCACTGCAGACACCTTGCCACACCTCTCTGCCTTAACGACTGTTCATCCGTTTACTATCTCAGTTACTTCCTCCGGTAAATTAGCGCCACAAGAGGATCTTTCACAAGAGCCCTGGGCTTCATTTCTTGCTGAAGCAAAAAAGAAAAAAGTACGTGTGATCCCTACCGTCATGTGGAGCGACGGGGCGGCGATACATAAAATTTTAAGCAACCAAACTACGCGTGTTGCGCTGGAGGATGAAATTACTGCCATGGTTAAAGTAAACGGCTGGGATGGTATCGACCTCGACTTTGAAGGAAAGTGGGCCGAGACCAAGCCATATTTTTCAACCTTCCTTAAAGGGTTGTATCAGCGCATGGGAACTAAGTGGGTGTACTGCACTATTGAGTCCCGCACACCGCTTGACTCGCGCTACAGTGGCACACCGCCCAAAGACGCGACCGTCTATGCCAATGACTATGTAGAGATCAACAAATACTGCGATCGCGTGCAGATAATGACCTACGACCAAGGTGCAATAGACGTGAAATTA
>JAIFWM010000045.1 GCA_019661855.1 Candidatus Parcubacteria bacterium | reverse complement strand
AAATGGAACAAATTACATTCTTGAATGATTAAAATATTTTTAGTGTTAACGAGATCTAGCGAGAAATATTGATAAATATAGATTTATTGCCGAGACTATTCCGATATATCGCCTTGCCGAGACGAGATATCGGATTAATAAATATAAAAAATGCCCTTGTTAAGGGCTTTATCGGCTATTTTTATCTGTTTTGACGAAGACTTTTAAATGAAGTGGCTGCCGAGGTGTTCTCCCCCTCGACTGAGTAAGTGTAGTTGAGCAAGTATGATGCTCCTGCTATGACTGCGAAGGTGAGCACACCGAGAGTTGCGAGTACTACTACACTTCCTTTACCTATTTTTTGTTTAGGTGTGGCCATTACATCACGAGGAATGTATTGCTCACGCATTGGAGTTGCCTCTTCAACAACTACTTCAACTGATCGCTCTGCTTGTTTAGAAACTTGTGGATACAGTGGCGATTCATCAGACATGTAGGTAAGTCCTCCTCTCCTAGATTGCGGAGCGATGCTTACAGGAACTGGATTCTCTTCGAGATATACTTCGTGTTTAACTTCGGGAGCAGGAGTTGCAGGTTGCACTTGAACAGGCTGCACTCGCATCGAAGCTGGAATATATTCTTGCACTGGATTCGGTTGTACAGTTGGCCGTTCAGGCTCGATGAGTTGCGGTACTGCTTGAACCACTGCAACTTGTGCAGCAACTACTTTTGGCGCGACAGCGGCCTCACCACTAAAATACTTGGTGAGTGACTGCTCATCGACATACCACGAACGACCCACCTTTTGTCCCACCACCTTATTAGCTCGGATAAGCTGACCTATATAGTCTGGGTGATATTTATTCTCTCTCCCAGCGCGCTTGGCCGAGATGTAACGCTTTCCCGAGATTTCTAGCTCATCCATTTCCCCTATTATACTCGATATGCAAGTTCTGCAAGTTCACGAAATAAACAAATAACCCCTACCCCGGGTACACAAATTTTCTGCTAAAAATTTGCTCAATCCTCGGGCCAGTCGCCCTGCGGAGCCCCTCCTAGAGGTTATTTGTTTATTTCTGTTACTAGAGCCTCACGAAGAGTTGCGGGATTTGCAGAACCTTTACTTTCTTTCATCCCCTGCCCTACCAAGAATTGCATAGCAGCTTCTTTACCAGATTTAAAATCTGCAACCACTGTTGGATTTGCATCCACAACTTTCTTTACAACGTCATCCAGGTTAACAGTCGTTACAACTATCTTCCCCGAAATGATTGCTTGCTTTGCTTGAGGTGATGCTAAAACCCCTTCATGATACTTGCGTGTTACCTCTGCAAGAAACTCTGCACTAGGTACACTCCAGTTAGTATCTTTTTTCTTCTGCCCTACGATGTCGTTTAAAATAAAGTTAGCCGCCGTTTTAATAAGTGTGGGATCGGTAAGTGCTTGCTCCACTTTTGAAAATAGCTGAGAGAGTTCAGCATCACCCACGAGCTGCTCTATGTCTTGAGCCTGTAAAAATCCAAGTTTGGCTAAACGATCTCGCTTATGCGAAGGAAGCTCGGGCAACTCTTTAATAAGAGCATCTTTAGAAAACTCTGGAATCTCCGAGATTACTAACTTTGGCAAATCTGGATCTGGGAAGTATCGATAGTCGTGAGAGGACTCCTTTTTACGCTGCGAAAATGTCTTTTGCCCAGCCTCGTCCCAGCCACGAGTTTCTTGCACCACCTTGCCCCCTGTATCTAAAAGTTTTGACTGGCGCTCTACCTCAAAAGTGATAGCTCGCTCTACTGAGCGAAAAGAGTTTAGGTTTTTGACCTCTACTTTGGTGCCAAGTGTGTCATCTTTGGAGACCGAGATATTGGCCTCGACACGCATCTCACCTTTCTCCATGTTGGCCTCCCCTGCCCCGAGGGTACGCAGCAACAATTGAAGTTCACGAGCAAATTTGCCAGCAGTTTCGGCATCGTGTATGACCGGCTCGGTCACGAGCTCCATTAAAGGCACGCCTGCACGGTTGTAGTCGACAAGGCTTTCCTCGTCTCCGACATGCTGTGAGCGGGCGGTGTCCTCTTCGAGGTGTATTCGAGTTATCTCGACACCTGCGAGTTCCCCTCCCGAGACAAGAGGGTGTTCGTATTGAGAAATCTGGTAACCCTTAGGGATATCTGGGTAAAAATAGTTCTTACGGTCAAATTCAGTAAAGTCTGCAAGCTTACCTCCTAGCGCCGATCCAACCAGGAGGACCTTATGAACGGCCTCTTTGTTAATAACAGGCAACGCCCCAGGGTGGGCCATGCATACCGGGCAGATGTTTTTGTTAGGAGTCTTCTCGTCGGGATCGTTCAAACACGCACAAAACATCTTGGTTTGGGTCTTCAATTCAGCATGGATTTCTAGCCCAATGGTCGCTCGGTACATATATATGGAATACCCTGATATTAACGCAAAACTGAAATAAGGCTACTTGAGAGCTCTTTAACGGATGAGTCGTCGAGTACGGTGACGGTGTACACCTTGCGACCAGTTTTTTCAAATTCTTTCTGTATCGCCTTAACCTCGGACACATCTCGCATATCCGACTTGGTGAGCAAAATAATTTCAGGCTTATCGGCCAAGATGCCGCCTTCAAACTTGTTTAATTCGTCACGGACTGTCTCGTAGTCTGCTTTAAGATCTTGAGACTCCAAAGAGATGCAGTGAATAAGCAGGCGCGTGCGCGCAATGTGACGCAAGAATTTGTAGCCTAACCCCTTCCCCTCTGATGCGCCTTCGATAAGACCCGGGATGTCTGCCAAGATATATCCATGTAAAGCCCCAAGGTTTGGGTCGAGGGTGGTAAACGCATAGGGAGCCACTTTGGCAGTAGCGTTGGTGAGTGAGTTAAGCAAAGAGGTTTTGCCCGCATTAGGGAGCCCTATGAGCCCTGCATCTGCAAATAATCGAAGCTCAATAAAAAGTTGAGCACTTTCGCCCTTCACACCAGGAGTCGACTCGGTTGGAGAGCGGTTAACTGACGACTTAAACACCGCGTTACCAGCGCCCCCTCGTCCACCTTTGAGTACTAACTTTTGCTCTCCTTCGTGCATAAGTTCATGCACCTCACCGGTAATACTGTTGCGCACCACAGAACCAATTGGTAAGTCGATGATTAGATCCTCCCCGCGCTTGCCACCTTTGTTACGGTTTCCACCTGGGTCACCATTTTCGGCTGCCCACTTTTTGTCGCCACGGTAACGTGAGAGGAGTGCAATATCTCGAACTGCGCGAATATACACATCGCCGCCATCGCCGCCGTTGCCGCCAGAAGGGCCTGAATACTCTTGACCTTTGAGGTGCAACCAACGCACAACGCCGTCTCCGCCATTGCCAGCACGAGCACCTATAGTAAGTTCATCTACGAATTTCATTAGTGAAATGACCCTAACACCCACCAAGCAATGAGTGCAAGCGCAACAAACCCAATGATTTTAAAGATAGGCTTAACTATAAATCTAAAGATAAGATATCCGACGACGATTACGGCTGCGATGGTTAGATATGACATATGAGAGCTAGTATACCAATTTACATATAAGGCAGAATCGTTTGGTAAAAACTGTCGAAGAATGAGAGTCCCCACAGAACAAACACACCCATTTGGTTAAAAAGCATGAGCACTCCAAAGCCGATGAGCATCACCGCACCAAGGTAGGTAGAGTACTGTGTAAGGGCGCCTATGCGGTTAAAGAATTTTCCTGCCGAATCTATAAAATAAGCTGTGAGAAGAAACGGTATACCCATGCCCAGTGCAAACACTGCTAAGAGAACCACGCCCTCAACAGTTGTTGAGGACTGCGACGCCAAAAGCAACACCGTACCTAATATGGGACCAATGCAAGGACTCCATCCAAGAGCAAAGAGCGCTCCTATACCAAACGAGCTCCAAACCTTTCCTACACTAAAGGACGACACTGCTACGTGACGTTCAACTGAAAGAAACGGAATACGGACTCCAAACATCGTGAGACCAAAAAGTATAAATATAAGTCCTGCGACTTGCGAAATGACTCCACGGTAAGGACCCAAAATCATGCCAAAAAATCCTGCAAAGAGTCCGAGCAATATAAAAATCAACGTAAATCCCAACACAAACGCAAAAGCATTGCGCATGACTTTGCCTTCACCTCCTGCTATAAATGCCAAGTAACCCGGCACTATGGGCAGAGTGCACGGAGCCAAGAACATAAAAAGACCCGCAATAAAGGCCCCGGGGATTAAAGCGACTTCAAACATTTCTCTAGTGTAGCGCGATTTTCAGCTAAAAACTCTTTGTCTTTGGGATGAGTCAAAAGTTCGTACGCTTCATCGAGGGTTACCCACTTAATTTGCGTTACTTCGCTATCTTGCGCCTTAAGATCTGTGGTTTCGGTAGTAAATAAAAAGAATGTGCGTTTGCGCGAGCCCCACTCGTCTGTTTCACCTTGGCCATCTTTGCCGATAGACTTGCGCTCATATGAACCAAGCTCGTCTATGAGCATTGCATCTTCAATCCCCGTCTCCTCCTTAATCTCACGCTGTGCAGCAGCAAGCAAGGTTTCGCCTTCCTCTACTCCACCTTTAGGAAATGACCAAGAATTACCGTGCTGCTCAACGAGCACCACCTTTTTCTCCGGCCCTATGATTACTCCTCCTGCAGCTTGTTTCATTTTTTATACCAGTTAAATTCGGCGTATGAATCGCCTTGAATAAAGCTGTTGCCCTCTTTCATTACAATCAAAAACACTTCGGGAATAATCTTAAACCACTCGGTCATATTGACAGTGTATCAATTATTTCTAAGGAATAATGTTCGACTTACGAAGTCGAACATAGCGTTGTAGGGTAAGGCTACATTTTGTTCGACTTACGAAGTCGAACATTCACCCATATAAAACAAAGCGGCACGACCTATTAGGGTCGTGCCGTATCACAACATTTATTGATCCATTCACCTGCTTTCTTCAGGGTTAGGCGCCTATTGCATGACATCGGAAGCTCAAGTGCTTCTTCTAAAGTGAACCAAGAGCCTTGTCCTTCTTCGTTAAAGATGAGGGGCTGTCCGTCATATTCCTCTACGAAGTTGTAGGAATGAACCGTATTGCCTTCTTTTTGAGTCGTGAAAGTCCACATGAAGTGCGGAATCGCCTTGAGCTTGTACTTGAGCTCTTCTCCGAGTTCACGAATGAGTGCTTCGATGGGAGATTCACCCTCGTTGAGCTTGCCGCCGAAAGATGACCAGGTACCGTCGGGACGAAGTTGCATCAAGACTTTCTTATCACTTCTTCTCCAGATAACTGCCTTGGCAACGTGTGCCATGGGAATCCTCCTGTCCTGCCAAGTACTATAACTATCCGAAATTTCATGAAGTGTCAAAAAAGTTGAGGCCGCCCTAGGTGGGCGGCCAAGATCATCGCACATTATTGTTTTTGAGACTCCTCATAAAGTCGCTTTGCGATTTCATATGTTCGCCTGGGACTTGGCATGCCGAGCGCATACCTTCGTCTCTTTTCTTCTTGTCCGGCATCAATTCGACGCAGTGCTTCTTCGATAAACTTTCGTGGCACCGGCGGCTCATTCCGCCCCTTTGCAAGCTCTTCAACCTGTTCAACACGTGTTTTGCCCATAGCACCTCTCCTTTGAGA
>JAIFWM010000002.1 GCA_019661855.1 Candidatus Parcubacteria bacterium | reverse complement strand
TTCAACCGCTCCTTGGGAGAATCAAAGATCTTTTTGTGTTCGTGGGAGTCGTCTTTTTTATCGCAGCCATAGTGCCGTCCATTGGCTACACGGTGTCTTATCTTTCTTATTTTCTTGTTAATACAGGACTCCCTTCTATCAGCTGGATTAACTGGTGGATAGGCGAACTCTTTGGCCTTATGGTATTTGGTCCATTTTTTATGCGATGGTTTGCCTACCCGCGCGTCAGTTACCGCAACCAAAACGCATGGATAGAGGCAGGCATCACTATGGGGGTCGTGTGTTTTATGGGTTGGGTACTTTTTTGGACTCCTTACTCAAGTGTTGTTGGTATCTCACTTATTTTCCTTTTGCTCATTCCCTTCTTTTGGATCGCATTACGTGTGGGTCCACGGTTTATGACACTGACTTTGGTTGTATTAGCTCTTATTGCTCTTATTGGCACACCGCTTGGTATCCATCCTGCAAGCACCTCAGCAACCTCCATAGGCAGTCGCTTGCTTTCGGTCGAACTGTTTATGCTCTTTCTCACTATGGTGTTTTTAACATTGACCGCCGCATCGGAAGAGCGTAAGGACACCACTCTGACCTTAGAGCGGCATGTGGACGAACTGGAAGATGCTCTCTCACGTATACGTCGAGAGGATCAGGCAAAAACAGACTTCCTTGCAACCCTTGCTCATGAGTTGCGCAATCCACTCTCGCCAATTATTTCTTCCCTCGATCTCATTGATACAAACATAGCCAAAGGGCGTATTCTTCCTGAAAACGAACCTCACATTAAAAATATTCGCACGCATGTGCAGATGGTCACTCATCTCTTAGACGACCTCCTCGACATCAGCCGCATCACCCGCAAAAAGTTTAAACTCAATAAATCTCCTATAAATCTTAACGCCACACTCCTGCAAGCAACTCAAACGGTTAGTTCACTCTACAAAGAGCGCAATCACACGCTCAATCTATCGCTTCCAAAAGACCAAATTTGGATGGAAGCTGACCCGTTGCGCTTGCAGCAAATATTCGTCAACCTACTTTATAACGCAGGTAAATATACTAACCCTGGCGGAACTATCTCACTGTCTGCTCAGGTTAAAAACGAAAAATTAGAAGTAGTTGTCAAAGACAACGGCATTGGCATCGGCCCAGAGATGCTCCGTAAAATATTTGAACCATTTGTCCAAGTTCCTACCGACGCAAGAATAGGCACCGGTCTTGGTATTGGTCTTTCACTTACGAAACGCTTGGTAGAACTCCACGGCGGCTATGTGCGTGCACAAAGCGAAGGATTAGGGAAAGGGAGCACATTTATTGTCACCCTTCCTCTTCCACGCGCCGCTCAACTTCCGATACCACTTGTGGTTCCCACACCCACTCCTAGTTATAAAGCACGTCCGCAATCGATTTTACTTGTGGACGACAATGAGCCTGCAGCACAAACACTCTCCTCCCTTCTTAAAGCACACGGATACAGCGTTGAGACGGCCTACAGTGGTCTTCAAGCACTTGAAGCAAGTAGCAACCACCCTGACATTATTATTCTCGACATCGGTCTTCCTGATATGGATGGCTACAAAGTGGCCGAGGAATTGAAGAAAAAAGAACTCTCTTCTGTACTTATTGCGCTTACTGGGTATGGCCAGAGCGAAGACAAGCGCAAAGCACACGAAGCAGGCTTTGCCTACCATTTAACTAAACCAGTAGGCATCGCCGAAATCCAGGCAGTTTTAAATAAAATACACGTTTAAGCTTGTAAACTCGCGTAGATAACAAGCCGGTGGTCGTATGTTTTTTCTCCCTCTACCCACTCACCTTCACAAGTAATAAGCACAAGACGCGGATCTCCCTTTTCGGTAAAAATACGACTTGTAGGAACTTGATGATAGTCGTATGTGGCGACCTCGTCGACAACAAAGTGGACATCTCCCGCGGTGGTAGTGACTACAATTTCATCGCCAGCTTTTATTTCGTTTAAATGCTTAAACACGCCCGCAAGACCGAATCCATTGTCTACATGTCCGTCAATAACTGCGCTCCCCTCTTCCCCGGGCGCAGGACCATAGCGATACCAACCAACATCTTGATACAAATGCGGCACGCTCATAGCCCCGCGCGCGCTTATCCCAACATCCTCTACGTTTGCATCAATACCAACTGCAGGGATCTTTAAACGTATAGGAGCACCCTCCTTAAGCGGCGCGCGGGACTCCGGAGCTAACTTTTGAGGTAGCGGGATATCCTCGGGTGCTATCCAGAGCGCGTGTACCAGCGTCGTAACCGCGAACGCACCAGCACTGGCAGTCAAAGCGGCTGCTATAAAAAGTTTGAGATTTCTCATAGTAATAGGCGGCCAAAAAATCCCCCTCGGTTTTAGGGGGATTTTTTGCCACTATAATTATTGCTCAGACGTCATCGTGTTGCGTGCGAGGTATGCAATGCCCCCGAGCGCAATCAACGCTGCTACGCCAACGAGTAATGCTGTGGTAGCCCCATCTCCACCAGTGCCGGTGTTTGGTGCACCAGGAACTGAAGACGAGCCTGTAGTGTTGCTCGTTGCTCCAGAGGTGTTAGAGGTGCTGGTGTTACTAGTACCGTTTGTACTAGTGTCATTAGTGGTGCCGGTATTCATGTTACTACCAGTACCGGTAGTGTTGTTAACACCACTTCCACCAGGTGTCGTCTGGGTTTGTGCGAGCGCGACAGAGCTTGTTAAAAGCAATGACGCAATCGCGAGCCCGCTTGCAATTTTTGCTGCTTTCATAACGACAAGATATTAGTTTGGCCAAACGAGTAATGTTTCGACCACTGCCAAGTATGAATCTTACCGCTGAATGCGAGGTGAAATAAACCTAACGACTAGTTCAGATAAGAAAACGCCAATGATCGCAATAACTGCCGACACCACTATGTCTAAAGTCCAGTGCAAGCCTGCGAGCATTCGTGAAATTCCAATGAGCGCTGTTACTATCCACAAAAAGACTCCAAGTCCGCGGTGTTGTAAATACGTAACCATGCTAAGTGCCCCAGCCACCGCGACATGGTCCGAAGGAAACGAGTTGTCTATGTCATGCGGCACCAGGGGCTCAAACCCCATAAGGGCAAACGGCTGCTCGTGCGAGTAGAAGAGCCCCACAAGGCGTGCCAGCGCGTACACGACCGGCAGCGAAAGGGCCGTTACCATAAGCAAGTAGCGCTTATGGCGTGATTTATAGAGCACATAGAGCAATACCAAAACCGGCACTGCTATCAGATATTTGGCTCCAAATATGACGAGGGCGTCCCACATAGCTTGTGGTGCAGTATACTATATTTACATGCCTAAAATCTCCATCATCATTCCTACCTACCAAGAAGAGCAATATATCGAACATACGCTCAAACAATTCCAAGATCTTAAGATTCCGCACGAAATAATAGTGACCGATGGTGGTTCAGTAGATAAAACGCTCGAGATTGTTAAAAAGTACACCGACAAAGTGGTGGTGTGGGACCGGGTGCAAAAAGGGCGACGCCAAACATTTGGTGAGGCTAAAAATTTAGGAGCCTCGCTGGCCGATGGTAAATATTATGTTTTTATTGATGCAGATGTATCTATCTTTGAACCTCAAAAGTTTTTCGAAGAGTTGATTGCTTATTTTGAAAAAACTAAAGATTTAGTTGCCCTCACGGTTCCTATGCGCGTCACTCCAGAGTTTGCAAAGTCTATGGATTCCTTTTTTGGCGAACCAATCAACTTTGTTTATAAAGTTCAAAATAATTGGTTTGGCCAGGGCAATGCATCGGGAGAATTCCAGATGATTACCGCCGATGCCTTTAAAAAAGTTAATGGATACGGTGAGCACTTAGCTGCGGGCGAAGACAACGATATGTTTCGCCGCCTGCGCAAAATTGGACTCACTCGCTACTACGCCAAACTCCCTATCTACCACACCTTTCGTCGACCACATAAAGTTGGATGGCTCAAACTCTATGGCATTTGGATCAAAAACGGCATCCATGTGAGCTTGTACAACAAATCTCCCTACAAAGAATGGGACGTCGTGCGTTAATTGACTTTTATAAAAAAAGTGCTATCGTAGTGCCGGAAAGCAACCCTGATACGGAGGCACCCATGGGCGCGTACGTCTTTTCCCTTCTTCTTGGAATAACGGCTCTGGTTATAGTGTTTATTTTTTCCGATTACTCAAAAAATGTGTTGATTGTTGGTTTAATAATCTTGTCCGCCCTTTTAGGGATCTATTTGGCTGTGATCACTCCAAAGAGACCCAGAGGATAGGCCAAAAATAGAGCTTTCTACCCCGCCGCTGATCGCAAGATCAGCCGGCGGGTTCTGCTTTTTGTATCCAATGAAGATTTTTTATAAATTCGTCTGCACTTTTAGACCATGAGTATTGCAGTGCTTTATTGCGACATTCAACTGGCGAAAGTGTTAAACACTTTTGTGCTGCATCTGCCAAATTGTCGCTTAAGTACCCGTCTTTGCCATTTGTTATGATGTCCCGCGGACCCATCACGTCGTAGGCAGCAACGGGGATACCGCAGCTTAACGCCTCGAGCGTTACCAAACCAAAGGTCTCTGTGCGCGACGGAAACACAAACACTTGGGCGAGCGAAAGCCAATCTACCAACTCTTGCCCTTTTTTATACCCCGCAAACAGTGCTGTTTTATATTTTTTCTCCAATGCCGCGCGCAGCGGTCCATCTCCTATTACTAACTTTGTGCCAGACAGATCAAGCCTCAAAAAATCTTCGGGGCTTTTTTCCGATGCAAGTCTGCCAAAGTACACAAACACGGGTTTGGGTAAAGGCGGGAGTATAGAGTTCCGTACAAAATGTTCTGTATCAACTCCAAGCGGCACTACGCTTAAATGTGTAAAACCCATTTTCTCTAAACTTTCTCGTAAGGTATTGGTTGAGACCATCGTGCGAACTGCGGGCGTATGAAATTTCTTCAACAAAAACTCTACTAATTTCAAGACTCCTGGGATGCGCGCACTAATATAGAGATGATAGTGCGTGTGATACCAAGTAGTAAACGGAACGTGGTTGCGCATGCAGTATTTGCGCGCCGCCAATCCTAACGAGCCTTCGGTCACGATATGCACCGCATCCGCTCCCCGAAGAAGCGCCTCAACTCTTTTTTTAGGAAAGACAGCCATCCGAATCTCTGGATAGAGCGGCAAGGGAACAGTTTTAAACTGCGACGATTCAATAAGCTCCACTTCATACCCTAACGCTTTAATGTGTGGTATCTGCGCCTCCAGCACTCGCACTACTCCATTAACCTGCGGGTGCCAGGCATCCGTTACAATCACTATTTTTTTCATTTCATTTCGTGCATTTGCTCTTCCCTTCTCTCAGTCTTAAAGAAGGAACCTCTCATGTACCAACTAAAGCCGTAATAGAGGAAAATAAACACAGACAGGCCTAAAATAGCATATTGTAAATTTTCGAGTAAGCCCGAGAGTTTCGAACCAAATGCATTACCAAAAAAGTACCCAAGCACGAGAAGACCACCGTATTGCACCACGGCAACAATTACGGCCCAGGTAAAAAATTTACGCAAAGGCATTTTGATAACTCCCGCAACCACAATAAATGCGCTCGCTATCCCATAGGAAAGTTTGCCCATGAACATGGTTTTGCCAGCGTGCTTCTCCCAAATCTCACGCACTTCGTCTAGATGGTCGCCAGTTACGCCAAGTTTTGCCATCATCTTGTGGGTAAACTTTTTATCCCGTCCCCAGTATCCAAGCGCATAGTACACGGCATCAAGCCCCACATCGCGGACAAAAAAGAGTGTGGCCAATAGCCAGATATTAAAGTACCCAACACTCGCCAAAGTTCCTGCAACAAAGGCGATTATGGGGCCTTCAAGAAAGGTCAAAGGGATCAGGATCCAGTATCCATATGAAGTAATCAGAGTGGAAAGGTGTTCTGGACTCATGTTGAATAGTATATACTTTTTATATGCCTCAAAAGATCATAGCGAGGTACACCCACTCTTTTTCGGAAACTGAGTATCTAAGCTCATTAGTTCTTTCTGCGCTGGCATTTGTTGGTAGTCTTTTCTTTAACTTCTATGCAATTCACTTTGCGAGCGAGAAGGCAAGCAACTCAGTAACAGACATTATCCTCTCTAACATCCCTGTCTTCGAAGTCGATGGGCTTTTTGTCTATGGGACACTCGCCTTCGCTACCTTTACTATCATTATTTTGCTCATGTATCCCAACCGCATTCCCTTTGGACTGTACGCGGTGGCACTCTTTTTTATTATCCGTTCAATTTTTTCAATGCTTACGCACATCGCCCCTTTTGAGTCGACCTACGTGAGCGACTTTGGTCCCCTCATTACCAGCTCTTTCTTTGGTGGCGATCTCTTTTTCTCGGGGCACACAGGTATGCCGTTTTTGGGAGCTTTAGCATATTGGCAAATAAAGTGGGCACGTTACACCTTTCTTGCTGGCTCCGCATTCTTTGCCGTAGTGGTCCTGCTTGGTCATTTGCACTACTCAATAGATGTGTTGGCCGCTTACTTTATCACCTACACTATTTACCAAATTGCAGCCAAAACCTTCCACAAAGAGCACCATTGGGCACATCTGTTTTAGCTTGCAAAATAAGGCTTTTTTGGCACTTTGCTATAATTCTGAAGGGCTTCTTCATGAACGCTTCAGATCATATTTTTACTATTAAGAGACCATTACTCATAAAGATTAGGAGTTAACTCTAAATCCATATGCATCTACTTATCGTTGAAGACGAAGAAAAGCTAGCACGAGCCTTAAAGAAAGGTTTGGAGCTTAAAGGTTTTGCAGTTGATTGGTTGTCAGATAGCGAAAAAGCAAAGACGCGCATCTTGCTGTATCGGAATGAATACGATCTTATTATCCTTGACCTTATGCTCCCCGGTATTGATGGAGCAACTATTACTGAGGCGGTTCGCAAGGAAGGGGTGACCACTCCCATTGTTATTTTGACCGCACGTAACGAAACAGAGCACAAGGTCGACTTGCTCAACAAAGGCGCTGACGACTATATAGTGAAGCCCTTTTCCTTTGAAGAGCTTCTTTCCCGTATCAATGCAGTACTGCGTCGCCCTGCAACACAAAAACCAATAACCCTCAAAGTGGGCAATCTTGAAATGGACACAGCCACCCGCACGGTGCGCAAACACGGTAAGGAAATTCCTCTCACCCTCAAAGAATTTGCATTGCTTGAATGCTTTATGCGCCAGCCTAACGAAGTACTCTCTCGCGAGAAGCTCTTTGACCATGTGTGGGACTTTAATTCCCTGTCATGGAGCAATGTACTCGATGTGCACATGAAAAACCTGCGTAAAAAACTCCACAATGAAGACAGCGAGCCATTATTTGAAACAGTGCGCGGCGTGGGTTATCGCCTTACAGGAGCGGTACAAGAATAAACGCTACGCGCGCGAAAAATTGTTTATCTCCAATGTAGCTCACGAACTACGTACTCCACTGGCGATAATCAAAACTGAAACGGAGGTTGCACTCCTCTATGACAAAGTGCCTCTTGAGTTGCGCAAATCCTTCAAAAGTATTGTGGTTGAGTTAGACCGCATCTCTGAAATCATTAACAACCTCCTCTCCTTAAATACCTTAAGTCGTCCCGAACAGATGCACTTCGGACATATCGACCTATACCCCTTGGTCCACAGTATTGTGCGCCGACATCTACCCCTCGCTAAAGAGAGAGGCATTGCGCTTATGGTGCGAAAAGAGGGTTTTCGTGCGGTATGGGGTAACTCCATAGCCCTCGAGCAAGTGGTCAACAACCTTATTAAAAACGCTCTCGCTTACACCCCTAAACATGCTGGGGGCAAAGTAACGGTAACTATTAACCCGGCACCCGAAAATACGGTTAAGCTCTCGGTAACAGACACCGGTATTGGTATCGCTCAGGACGACCTCAACCATATATTTGAACCTTTTTACCGCGCTGATACCTCTCGTACGCGCCGTATACAAAAGAGTGGCTCGGGCCTTGGACTCACTATAGTTAACGAAATAGTACGGGCGCATCATGGCAAGATCGAAATTGAAAGTATAGAGAGACAGGGTACCAGCGTTTCGGTATATTTGCCCGGCAGTATGTCACGAGATGAAGGACTCACACTTCATGAGTCATTCAGTAACAACCTCGTAAGATAGACTCTAAGACGAGGCCAAGGACAATGCACCTCGCAGATACCGAAAAATCGACGGTGATATGAGCTCCATAGGAGCCTCCGTCGTAACTTTCTCTAGGATACTGGGGTTACAGATAGAATAAGTAATCGTAAGTAGTATGAAAAAAAGGCTGAACTGAGCGAGGGGGCTCTCTCATAGCGAGACGGGCCCCCTCGCGATATCTAAAACTAGTTCGTCTCTTTTATTTTCTTGGTGAGCCACGAGCTCGACTGCACCTTACCGCCATGGCCAATGTTGTAAACCATTTCAATATTTAAATCTTGGCAAAGTTCAACCTCTGGCACAGGGTCGCCGTCGGGCTTTCTGTCTCCCCCATTTGCAAAAATGTGGGGTTTTATATCACGCAACGCTCGGCACACACTACGATCGGGGTCGTCTATAGTATGGTCGGTAATGACTACACGAGTCACACCACGCATGCCTTCAAGTATTTCCTTGCGCTCCTGTTCGGGCATAAATGCATACCCTTTTTTAGTAACTAGCCAGTTGTCGTTATTTAAAATGACTATTAATTCATCTCCTAAACTTGCCGCTTCCTGGATCATGCGCACGTGACCAATATGTATTGGGTCAAACCCACCGGAAATTGCGACTACTCGTTTTTGTGTGGACATGTAGGTAGTATACCGAAGAATATGGCGTAAAATAAGGGTGTGGAAAACCTCTCAAACTACGAGAAGGACATTCGGCCATGGGGCCACTATGAGCGATTTACGCTCAATGAAAAAACGACTGTCAAAATAATTACTGTTAATTCGGGTGAAGCGTTTAGTTTGCAGACCCACGCACACAGAGAAGAGTTTTGGAAAGTTTTGTTTGGATCTGGCAAAGTCACCTTTGGGAGCGAGACGCATGAGGCAAAAGTTGGTGACCAATTTTTAATTAAAATCGGGGAAACTCACAGAGCCGAAGGAGGCCCTGAGGGTTTAGTGTTCTTAGAAATTGCCTTTGGCGACTTTGATGAACAGGACATCACCCGTCTCGAAGATAAATACGGTCGAGTGACATGAACACAATACTTGCGGTAACAACATTTGTTTTAGGAATAGCCGCAAGCGGTATAGGACTTTTCATAGTGTTTGGCGTTCTCTTTGCAGGACTCCTTTCATTAATAGTTTTTTGGTGGAAGCAAGTTCACAAACCACTAGGACTTGCCCGCATCAATCAAAATCCAATTCTTGAGCCTGATGCATCACACTGGTGGGAGTCAGAGGCAGTTTTTAACCCCGCAGCTCTTTACGAAGGTGGCAAAGTGCACTTGCTCTACCGTGCTTTAGGACACGACGGCATCTCGCGCATAGGGTATGCGTCGAGTTCGGACGGCATACACTTTGAGCGCTACCCGTACCCTGTCTTTGAGCTTCACAAGCCTATGATCCCTGACCCACGCCGGGTCTATGGCCCACTCACCTATCATCCAGGCCTCTATGCCTCAGGCGGCGGTTGGGGCGGTGCCGAAGATCCGCGCATGGTCATGATCGATGATCGCGTGTACATGACCTTTACCGCGTTTCAAGGTTGGGACAGTGCGCGCATTGGTTTAACCTCAGTCTCGCTGCAAAACTTTTTACGCAAGTCTTGGTACTGGCGCATGCCATCACTTATTTCGCCTCCACATGAGGTGCATAAAAACTGGCTAATATTTCC
Source organism: Candidatus Parcubacteria bacterium (assembly GCA_019661855.1). Lineage (GTDB taxonomy): Bacteria > Patescibacteriota > Minisyncoccia > Phycocordibacterales > SBAW01 > GWA1-54-10. The sequence continues at coordinate 17,728 of JAIFWM010000002.1, read as the reverse complement.
TGAAAAAATTAATGATCACTACGCAGTGCTCAACAGTATTTCTCCTAAAATTGCTATCGAATATATCGACGACCTAAGCAAACTCGATGATCCGGATGTGTATTTGACGAGTCCTGGCCGCTCAGGTGGACGCAAAGGATACTGGGACAGCGAGGTGCGCGGTGCAGGCGCCCCACCGGTTAAGACTAAAGACGGCTGGCTCCTCTTTTATCACGCCAACGGCTACAAAGTTGGCGCAATGCTTCTTGACCTTAAAGATCCTACAAAGATTTTATACCGATCTAGTCATCCCGTGCTCGAAGCTAACGAATGGTACGAAAACGATGGCAAACCAGGCATTACCTATGTTTCGGGTGCAGTTGTTATTGGAGACGACTTAATCGTCTACTACGGTGGTGGTGACAAACGCATCGCCGCCGCCTCGGTCAAACTCGACCAATTCCTCAATCGTCTTGCAACCGGCGAACATGCATCGCTTGAACCAGTAAAGTTGTAAACAACTAAAACGTAATCGAAAAACCCAAACGTGTATTACAATTGAAGTAATGTACGTTATTAGGCGCAGTCCACATAATCCTCTTCTTGCTCCCTTGGGCGATAAGCAATGGGAGTCACGCGGCACCTTTAACCCTGCCCCTGTTATGAAGGGCAATGTTACACACCTTCTTTATCGAGCGCTCGGCAGACCAGATGCGCTCATGACTCCTGCCGGCATTTCAACCATCGGTAAAGCCATATCTATAGATGGCAACCACTTTCAAAATCGTCGTCAGTTTATTATCCCCGAAGAACCGTGGGAAAAATACGGCTGCGAAGATCCACGCGTCACCTACTTTGAAGGCAAATATTATATCTTTTACACCGCTCTTGGTGGCATGCCATTTGGTGCGAGCAATATCAAAGTTGCAGTAGCGGTCTCTAAAGATTTAGAAACCGTTGATGAGCGCCACCTAATTACTCCTTTTAATGCAAAAGCTGCGGCCCTTTTTCCCGAACGCGTTAATGGCAAGATTACGTTAATCCTGACCGCGCACACCGACGAACCTCCGGCACGTATCTCTATTGCGCAGTGTGACAAAATCGAAGAGCTTTGGGATCTTGGTTTTTGGGAAAAGTGGCATGCCGAGATAGACCAACACACCATTAACCCTCGTCGCAACGACCGCGACCATGTTGAAGTTGGTGCGCCTCCTATCAAGACCAAAGATGGTTGGCTTATTCTCTATTCGTACATTCAAAACTACTTCGGTGGTGGCGACCGTGTGTTTGGTATCGAGGGTATATTGCTCGACAACAAGGACCCTCACCATATTGTAGGCAAAACCAAAGGTCCACTCCTTGTGCCTGAGGAAATTTACGAGCGTTACGGGATTGTTCCAGACATTGTGTTCCCTTCAGGAGCAATACTTCATAAAAACGGCAAACTAGACCTCTACTACACAGCTGCCGACACTGTGTGTGCTAAAGCCTCGCTCAATATCACGGACTTACTTAACGCCATGGTTCCTGAACGCCGAGTCGAGCTGGTAGAGCGCTACAAGGGCAACCCGATACTCTCTCCAGTCAAAGATCACCCGTGGGAGAGTCGTGCAGTGTTTAATAGTGCAGCTCTCGACCTAGGCGGCAAGATTCATCTTTACTACCGCGCCATGTCTGAAAACAATACTTCGGTATTTGGTTATGCTGCTACTAAAGACGGCTTAAAGATCATCGACCGCGACAAGGAACCTGCATACGTTCCCCGCGAAGACTTTGAAATGAAAAAAGGAGACCCCAACGGCAACTCTGGCTGTGAGGACCCCCGCATGACCAAGATCGATAACACTATATATATGACCTACACCGCCTTCGACGGTGTGCACCCAACCCATGTGGCCTTAACCACTATCCCTGCCAAAGACTTTTTGGCTAAAAAGTGGGACAAATGGTCTAAACCAATTATCACCACTCCCGAAAACGTAAACGACAAAAACATGTGCCTCCTTCCTGAAAAGATAGGCGGCCAGTACATGTTGATGCATCGTATTGGTCAACAACTCTGTGCAGACTTTCTTGATTCACTCGATTTTAGCAAATCCAAAATTACCCGCTGCATCGAGATCATGGGTCCACGCCCGGGTGCTTGGGATTCACAAAAGATAGGTATTGCTGGGCCCCCGATACTTACCGAAAAAGGTTGGCTCCTTATTTATCATGGCGTCTCTGTCTCTACAACCTACCGCCTCGGTGCAGTACTCTTAGATACTAAGAACCCTTCTATTGTTATCTCTCGCACCGTCGATACTATTTTTGAGCCACTTCTGGAGTACGAGCGTGTGGGCCAAATCCGCAACGTCATATTTAGCTGTGGCGTAATCCGCCGCGGCGACACACTCTACATATACTATGGGGGCGCAGATACTGTTGTAGCAGTCGCCAAAGTCTCGTTAAAGAAGCTTCTCAAAATCCTATTACCTGATAACCTTAAGTAATGGTAAAACCCAAACTGATAGGCTTCGACCTCGACGGCACACTGGCAGAAAGTAAGGCACGAGTTTCAGCAGAAATGGGCGAACTATTATCCGACCTTCTTTCCCGGATGCCAGTCGCTATTATGTCTGGTGGCAGTTGGAAGCAAATTGAGACTCAACTTCTTCCCTCCCTTCCCTTAGATACTAAACTCGAACGTCTGTACTTAATGCCGGTATCTGCTGGCCAGTGCTACGTATACCGCAATCAAAAATGGCTTCCCGAATATGACCACTCCTTTGGCCCTGTCGAGAAAGAGCAAATTTTTCAGGCACTCACTGAGTCGCTTAAGGAGGTTGGCCTAGACCAAATACCGGATAAAATATACGGCCAACAAGTCGAGGACCGCGGTGCACAGATCACCTGGTCAGCCCTGGGTCAGCAAGCTCCCCTAGAGGAAAAGAGTAAATTCGACCCCGACCGACGCAAGCGCCTCCCTTTGCGAGATGCACTACTTAAACGTTTGAACAACGTAAACGTAGCTGTTAATGCAACCACCTCAGTAGATATCACGCAAAAGGGTATAACCAAAGCCTATGGTATCCGCAAACTGGTGGAACTTACCGGAACCCCTACATCCGAGATGATATACGTGGGCGACGCTCTTGAGGAAGGAGGTAACGACGCTGTGGTTATCGAGACAGGAGTGCGCACTCACGCAGTGTTTGGTCCAAAAGAGACCGCGGCCTTTATCGAGACTGTTCTTGAAGATACTAAGCAACCTGCAGTAGTTTAAAACCCAAATAGGTGGACAAATCCATTAAACCAGCCTGAGACAGTAGCTGAGATTGACGCAAAGATAAAATCTCCAAAGTTCGTGTCTATTTTATTTTCATTTACAAACTCGCTGCTCGAGGAGCTTGTTTCTGTACCACCTGTAGCGTCATAGTGCGTCTCGGTTGTAGTGTCTCCCTTTTTAACATTCACCTGCGAACCTTCCGCTGTTGTCTTCACTTCGACATCTACATTACCTTCGCCTTCTATAGTTTCTTCGTGTACGACACCATTAACTGAGGTTTCTACATGCGTGGTACTTTGACCATTTTGACTGGTTGTCTCTACATGGGTTGAAGCACTCGAGTCACCTGTGTGCACACTCCCGCCTTCGTCAGTAGTATTTCCGCCGGTGTTCGATGTGGCAGAGGTGTTTGAGTAAATAGCGGCAAAAGCCATCGTAGGGGTGAGTAAGAGACTAGATACAAGCAATAATGTTTTCATACTTGTATTGTAGCAAACAGTGCTAGAACGGGAGCAGGTTTGAGAGCCAGTTCCACGTAGTCTTTGTGATCGAGGTAGTTGCGGGAGCTGGTGCGGGTTGTAAGTCTGCCACAGTCTTAGTCTTAAAGATCCCTGCTGGCTTTTGTACAGGAGCTGCTGGCGCCGCTGCTACTTTAGGTGCGCTGTACATTGGCGCAATCGCAACTGGGTTCACACCACCACAACCAAGCGAGTTAATCTTGCGCTGTGTTCCTGCGTATACATTGCCCGTCGGTTGTGAGAGACCTGCGGGAGCAAGAATCTCAGTTGCATACGTACGCTGGAAGACTTTAACTGCGGCCTCGGTCATCGGACCAAACATGCCGGTTACTGGTAGGTGTGAACCTTGCAGGTTGAGGAAGGTTTGGAGTTTTGAGACTTCATTACCCGCACTTCCACGTCGCAGGAAGGTGGTAATGAGTGCTGGGCATTCGTCAGTAGATTCACCAAGCACCACACCACCCGCTGTGATATTTACATTCATTGAACCTTGTGCGGAGACTGCATGTTTGCCGTCTTGAAGTACTGCGTCCACACGTGCGGTGTTTTTGTAGACACCAAGACTTGAGGTTGCACCAAACTCAACAGAGTAAGTAAGGGTAATATTGTCACCGGGAACAATAGTGCCCAAGTCCCACGAGCGCTTAAGCATCACACCACCAAATGGATCCGTCAAAGTGTCGGTAAGAACACCGTTGTATGCATTGCCAGCCATTTTGTTGTTTTCAACGACAACTTTGTAATCCACGATCACAGGGGCAGTTGCCTTTTTAACCGATGCAGTTTTAGTAACTTTAATCTGTGGATCACCACTTGCTGACTTGTCAACTGCGGCTGCACCTCCTCCACTACTCTTAGCAACCTTAAAGGTACTTCCGCCCCCACTACTGCCACCACCACTACCACCACCGGAAGATGGAGGAGTAACCACAACGGTCTCATCAAAGTTATCAACTGCTTCGCCCAAACCTGTGTCGCCAAATTTAATGTTGCCGCTAAAGTCTCCAAAGATATTGAAGAGACCAAAGATCAGGTTGTGCTCAACGATGTTGGTGTTAATAAAGTTTAGGACGTTCGCTATTGCATATGCATCGCCAGTAATAACCTGTGCTGTACCAGAAGCGGTCTCGGCATAGTTACCACCAGTTGTTGCAGACACGTTTACATTATTTTCTACATGAGCGGTACTTGTCGCAGAGACTAGCAAGTTAGAACCGTTAAATACGCCTCCCGACTTTTCACGTGCGTTTGGATAGTATTCTCTATCCATATCAAACTTGTAGTGGCAGCCCGGGTCCACTTCGTCAACAAAACCGTCTTCGTCATCATCTTTACCGTCTGAACATTGGCCCACACTCTCAGACATACCGAAACGATCATACGAGGTAGGATCAGACGCATGGTTGTCAACATGGCACTTAGGATCCGCAGAGTCTACTAACCCATCTGCATCGTTATCAATTTCGTCTGAACATTGAGCATTGGGACTCACGATAGAGATAGAACCCGGCGCCCACGAACCATCGAAGTTTTGATGGCCAGGAGTGGTAAGCGCAATCAACTGCTCGGGCAGATCTTTGATAATGCCTGAAAAGTCACCCCATACATTGAAGGTAAACACCACCGAGGTACCTCCAATATAGTTAGTGTTTTCGTAGTTTGCTACATTTGCGGAACTGTAGGCATCGCCGGTCAAGACATTTCCATGACCTTCGCCCGTTGAGCTTGCTACGTTGTCGCCTGTGTCTGCGGTTACTGTCGTGGTGCCAAGGAGTGCTGCTGTGTTGCTGGCATTGATGCCGACACTGCTGCCGTTTAGTTGTGGAGCCGAACCTCCCGCATTAAAGAGCTTCTTAAAGAAATCTGGACTCGGTAGAGTAATATCCTCATGCATTGGGCCAAAGTTATTGAACGCAAGAATGAGGAAGTTTGAGTTGATGATGTTGGTATTGACGAAGTTTATGAGGTTAGCTGCCGCATAAGCATAGCCAGTTTTAATGAGTGCATCTTTGTCGTCGCCCTGACCCTCGGTAGTAGCAGTGTTGCTACCCGTATCTGCGCGGACAATAACCGAGTTGGTGACAGTCGCAGTGTTCGTGTCTTGGGCAAGAATGTGGCTGCCATTAGCACATGTGAGAATAGTGCAGCCGTGAGAGTCAGTCGTGGTACTTATATCCCTGAAGAAGAAAGAGAGGTCGAGTTTAGTAAGGTCAAGTGCCTTACCAAAGAGTTGATTGAGAAAGAAAAAGATACCGCGTGAGTTGAAGACGTTGGTATTTACCTTGCTCACCACATTGGCGGTGGCAGTCGCGTTACCCGTAATGACCGTTGCAAGGCCCTCACCACCCTCAGCAGTGTTTTGGCCAGTCAAAGCGCTCGTGGTAGAGAAGCTGCCAAGCTCCCCCGTGCTTGAAGCAGTAGAGTTAACGCCAGAACCATTAAGCTCCCCCGGTTTGTCAGGATTGACTGTGGTGGTATTAAGGTCGTTGTTGATAGTGGTTGACGCTTGTGCATTACCAGTACCCACAGTGCCGCCTATGCCCGAAACACCGTGCTCTCCGTCTGTCGAGGTTGCCTGCTCAATCTGAGGATCGCCATTACCGCCCTGGTCCTCTGCATGTGCGTTAAACGCAACACCAAAACAAAGCGCGAGGGTTATAAACGCGCTTGCCCAAAGGTGCTTCAAACTTGTAGTTGCTGTCATTCTGGTTTCTTCCGCTGGTTTCCCTACAGCTAATCAGTCTTTCTTTCCCTCTCTGAAGCCTCCTTCTTAAAACAAGACTTCATGAGAAGGGGGGATTGCTCCCCGCCTTACTCGAAAAAACTAGTTGCGTACGCGAACGATGTTCGTGTTTACAACATTGACAGTGCCAGCGTTGCTGGTAGCTGTTCCTGTTCGGACAGTACCACCAATACCTCCTGCACCACCCTGGGCACCCTCACCAGCAGTTGAACCGTTGTTGTTGTTGTCATTGGCAAAACCATTTGACTCAACATCACCGCCACGACCACCCTTGCCACCGCGAGAACCTTTAGCATCATTGCCACCGGTCTTTGCTTTTGCATTAGTGTCGTTAGTGACTGCTGCAGAGTTAGCAAGACCTACACCAACGTTTGAACCATTAACATCGCCATGGCGTCCACCGATAGAAACATCGTTAGAGTTGACTTTGTTAAGAGTTGCAGCATCTGCATTTGCGTTGCCAGTCTCAACGAGACCGCCTTCGCTTGCATCACCGCCATTACCACCGTTTCCAGCAGTTGAACCGTTGTTGCTTTGATCATTGCCAAGGCCATTAGCCGAGACCTCACCACCGTTGCCACCGTTGCCACCGTAGCTACCACCTGCAGTATTACCGCCGGTCTTAGCTGTTGAGGTAGTCGTGTTAGTGACTGCAGCGCTGTTTGAAACTCCAACATTGATATTAGAGCCATTTACATCTGCGAACGCTGGAGTTGCCGAAGCAAGCATCGCAAGCGTTACTGCACCTGAAAGAATTTTATTCATTTTGTTTTTCTGATTATTTTTTAATAAATTACTGAGTCTCGCTCCCGCACGGACAGCGCGATTCAGGGCATCGACCTTTTCGTGAACTGCAAATACAGCTCACGACAAAACCTTCAGCCTGATCATGAAGGCTTTGTCCTGAACTCTACCTGAATTTACTTACAAAACTTTTTAAGTCTTTGGTAAGGAACTTCTGTAAAAACAGGAAAACGCGAAACTTGCCGCAAGGCTAGTTCGCGTTAAAAGAAAGACTGGTTTTCTGAATTTACAACAGCACTCATTGGTGGTGCCGCTGGTTCCCCTGTCGTCACTTGAAATTTTTTCGCGAACGACACGGACATTATCAGGCGAGCCGCGCAGTGGTGTCAATGCGTTTGTGAGGAAAAGTATACTGCGATATACGAACAAAACGTCTGTCAATGTGATGTTCACAGTAACAAAACACACAGTGGTAAAATGGAAGTACCACATAGTACGGTAACGAAATGGACCCAAGTACCCTAGGGAAACCAGCGTAAAGCTGTCGGGCTCGGGTCCACTTCGGTACCTTACAAAGAAACTTCTTACAAAGTAAGAAGCTGGCGCGATACTAACTACTATGAAGACTACTGTCAACTATCTTGACTCACTTGCGGAGTTTCTGTTGGAGTTTCTTGAGGGGTTTCGGCTGGTGTATCTGTAGGGGCTTCAACTGGCGCGGGTGCTGGCAAAGGAGCAGGCTCAGTTATTTCTGGCGCGGGAGTTTGTTCAGGCAATTGCTCTGTAGTAGTTGCTTGCTCGGTGGTTGTTGCAGTCGTGGTAGCTCCTGTTGTGGTAGCTTCTTCAATCACCACGGGGGCAGATGCATCCACGGTCACCACAGGAGCGGGGCTCAGGTCATTGGCTGGCGGCTCCTCACCCTCTGCCAAGATATTTGGATGACCCGGCGTTGGGATTGGATCTACAAACGCCCCCGTACCGTCTGGGATACGCGCATACGACTTGTTTGGTGCAACTTGAGCCTGGTTACAGTCGCCTTGATTGCCATTGGCTGGAGTTCCCGAGGGTGATGAGCTTGCATTGGTACTACCTGGAGTTGGTTCGTTTTCACAAAATTTACTTGGATCGTTATAGGTAGTTTGATCCACCGTTACGTGTCCTGTTGAGGTACCGGTAACCAGGAAGATACTGTCCCCCGTGTTGTTGAGTGTGGGTTTGTTGTAATACACCACCAAGAAACCATGTGCCGGAATTGTGGTGGTAGCAGGCTGTGTGTTAGACGTTGAAATAATTGCATGTGTATTGCCCACACCACCACTTGCATCGCGCAACTCCCATCCAGCCACATTGAGCGGAGTGTTGCCATTGTTGTAGAGCTCTACCCACTCACCTTTGGGCATGTTTGATGCGTCGTTACCAAAGTCGAGTCCATTGGCAGTGTCGTCGGGGTTAGGCAAAAATTCGTTAATAACTACCGGGAACACTTGCGGTGGTGGCAATTGTTCACCCCAAACCCCCGCTCGGAAGATGTTGGCAAGTGAGTGTTCGCTGTCAGTAAAGTATGCAGCTGTTGGACCAAAACCTGTGTAGTGTGCAAGGCCAAACACAAACATAAGCACGAGCAGAGACTCGCCTATATGTTTAACCGGTACACGTACTGCTGCGCGAGGCATGTCATCACCACGATTGCCTGAATCGTCATAATCCTTCGGCTGATCCTTTCTCCTTCGGCGCATCTTGCCCACTTCGCCAAAAATATTTAAAAGCTCATCAAGAATAATAATCACTGCGGGAATGCCAATTAACAATGCAAACCCTTTAGGCTGGCGTGCAAAGTCTAAGACATATCCAAGGTACGGCGCATGAAAAACCACTTTGCCTATCACCTCCGACTGTTTAACCTCGTTGGTGTCGGGCTCCTCATTGGCATCACCCTTAACTTTGTAAAATGTTTGCCTCCCTTCGGTACGCATAGAAACCACACGGTGTGTGGTGGGGATTTGTGCTTTAGTATCTTCGCCAAAAGTAATCACCTCGCCTATGGCATAGGTTTTAGACGGTGCGACCACAATGAGCGAACCAGTAGGGATCGCCGGGGTCATCGAACCTGACTTAACTATCTTAAACTCAATATGCTTAGCAAACGGTATAGGCAACTTTGTTGCGAGAAAGAGTCCCGCTAGGCAGATAAGTGCCAAAACAAAGATGCCATATACTATTTTGCTAAAGATTTTCATACTTATCTTCTTTGCCTGTCAGTGCGCGCACTCGTTTGAGTGCTTGTAGTAGTGCCATTTTTTCCAAACCCGTTAGGACACTCAGTCGAGAACTGAGGCAATGGCCACCCTACATTTGCAATGATCTGACACTTTACGAACAAACCAATCTCCTCTCCCAAGCCGCCTTGGCTTGGCGGCGGAGGTGGAGGTGGTGGATCTCCGTTGCAGGTAAAAGTTGGATTGTCGGTAGCATTTTGCGCATTAACCGAGACATCAACAGAAAATGAATCTGTTTGTGCTGCGTTTCCCAAAACCTCTCCATCACAGCTCATTGCTCCCGTTACCAGATTGACCACGAGGTTGCCCGCGCACCACGCGATGCCTAAATAGCGCGTCTGATTCGCCGTAAGCACTGGCGGATGAGTCGCGTCGGCAAATGGATATAACTTGTTGTTAAGAACGACACTCGCACTTTGTGTTGAAGTACCAAAGAGAGGCGTCTCCCCTGCCTGTGGTTCAAAGATGTTATCGCCATCGTCGCGCCAGCCAAAAAACTCAGTCCCGTTTGCAAGGTCCGCACCGGAAGTCACATCCGCCAAACCTTCGGGTTTGTTAACTCCGTTTTCGTTTTGGGTGAGGTTAGTAAACTGTAAACAGATCCAGGCGTTTTGGTCGACATGGAGTGAGATAGTGTTTTCGCCACTGTCTCCTGGCTTAATGTCATTGAAGTTAAAGAATTTATCTACTCCAGGAACTAGATTTTTAAGCGTCCAGGTGCCGGAAGGTACTGGCTGGCCGTTGTAACTCGCTTGGCTGTCGACAGTAAGGTTCACATTTACCTGTGCAAATGTGTTGCCAAAGACTGAGGTTCCGGTTAGCCCATACAGTGCAACAACGACAGCGAACACTCCTACTGTGAGGAGTGTTCGCGCTGCAATCTTGGTGATTGATGTCGTCATTGATTCTGGTGTCAGAATTAATTGTGAGCGTTGTGGATCGTACAGGTAATTGCCTGACCTTCACTAAGAGTTACCGTTCCACCCAGAGCTGCCGGACAGCCAGCACCAACGATCGACACGAAGTGATAACCTGCTTCTGCATGTTCGTTGATTGCATGTGGAGTGTTTGAAGTTACTGCGAATGATGCATTTTGAGGAACAATTGTACCGTCAACGGTTAATTCGAAGTCTGACGGAACTGCAGTTCCCGTGTCGACAACTTTCACAAGCGTAATATTTGCTGGCAAGTCGTCGTTGGTAATGGTGCAGGCTCTTACATCTCCCGGATTAAGTGTCAGTCTGTGAGTTGACGGATCGCAGTCACCACCAAACGTTGCTTGATACCCTGTCACACCAACTTCTCGCACTGAATAGACTGTACCGCCCGGGTCAACGGGAACCGTAATCTGGACTCCAGATGTTGCCGGAAATGAAGTAACTGTCGTCTCATTACGAGCCGAAAGTGCAAAATCACCGATTATATTGTTACCACCATTGTCATTAATTACGTTTTTTGTGATTGTGATCTTTGCTGTGTTTCCTCCATTGTCGTTACCACCACAAGAGAATCGTGGATTATTGCGTGACTGAATTGCACGGAAGGTAACATCTACTGTTGCCGAGTCGGTCTGCGTCTCGTTGCCAAGAGCTGATCCATCACAGGTATATCCACCATCTGTTGGCTGACCTGCAGCACCTACACCATCACCATTTTGTGCTGGAGTGGTTGTTGGACGACTGCCGTTAGAGCTTTGAGTTAGTGGCGCTGCACTTATCGCACCAAAGCACCATGCTTTGCCGATGTAATGCGTAACGTTTGCAGTTACTGGCCCGCCTGCGTTGTTGGGATTAAAGATGTTGAAGCTTGAATCAGCGATAGGAGTTGTAGTGGTGGCACCAAGGGTAAGTGCACCAAGTGGCCCGCCAGGCAAAAGGTTTTCCCCTGCCTCGAGCACGTTGTCGCCGTCGTCAGCCCACCAAAGGAAGTTGATGTTCTGTGCTAGTTCGCCCTGGCCTGGGCCTGTGGTCAAGTCCACCAAAGACTCTGGTTCGGTCGGTGTATTGTCGTCATTGCTCGTGAGCAATATGTCTGCACAGATGTATGCGTCGTTTTGGACATGGAGCGAGATAGTATCTTCGCTGTAGTCGTTTGGTTTAAGATCCAAAAAGTTAAAAAACTTGTGGATAGTTACCCCTGCCGAATTTTGAAGATCGTCGAGACTCCACGTTGTTGAGCTACTTACTACCCCGTTGTAGTAGCTCGTGTTGTCTATCTTCAAGTCGATAGCGCCGGCAGCAAATGTGTTGCCGCTCGATGTTTCGGTGTCTGAAAAGAATGCGCCTGTCGCTCCCACACCTATGATCGCTGCGGCGCCTGCGAGCAACCCTAAACTTTTAATAATTCTTTGCATAATAATTTTCTAATTTAATAATTGCTGACTTTCCCCTTCAGCCCGCTCGGTCTCACTTGTGTGAGGCCAAGAACGGCTAGAGAGGAACTAGAGTGGATTGAATGTGTTGGTAATTGTGCACGTTGCATTTGTCGACGTTGCGACAAGAATTGGGTTACTTGTCCTAGGCGTTGATGTACTCAAGCTACAACCGCCGCTAAACGAAGCGGTGTAATCTGGATCTGTAACCAACTCGGTAATGGTGTGTGACCCGGGAAGCACACCGATCAGATTTGATCCATCACCCTCGAATGTGGTGGTTGCACCGCCATCGATCTTGAACGCGAAGGTAGTTGTAGCTGGTGGCGTCTGATCGCCTATAGTGACAAGTACTTTGTTAACAGTAAGCGTCGTTGGCGTTGTGGTTGGAGTTGACGTAGCTCCACCGAGCGGTGGCAAACTCGAGCATAGGAACTGGCCGTTGTTGCGAGCCTGCACTGCTTGGAACGAGACATCTACGTTGATGCCGTCGGTCTGAGCGATGTTGTTGTTGCCTGCACCATTGCAGGTAAAGCCAGTACCGCGGACCAATGGACTCGTGCTTGCAGTGTTAGGAAGCGGTGCTGGAGTCAAAGTTCCAAAGCACCACGCCTTACCGATGAAGCGTGTTGAATTACCGATTATGACCGAGCTTGAGCCGGTAGATGTGTCGGCAATAGGACGCCATGTGCCATCGAAGATAGTCGAAGCTGGTCCAGTGAGTGGCGTAATGATCGTCTCGCCAGTTTCTAGCACATTGTCTCCATCGTCGTTCCAAAACGAGAAGTTGAGGAAGTTTTGAAGTTCACCCACAGTTGACGACGCAGAGTCACCTGCATCAATTTCTGGGTCGACGACAGTGTTCTCCGGCGTTGCAGTCAATTTTGCTGCCATACATGCGTAAGCATTGTTACTGCCTGCATGAATGGAGATAGTGTCTTCACCAATGTCTCCCGGCTTCACATCGGTGAAGTTGAAGAAGAGCTGATTGGTCAAGTTAGCTAGGCCCCAAGAGGTCGATGAACTAAAGACAAGGTTACCAAGCGCGTCGGTTACATAGCTTGTGTTGTCGATTTGAAGATCAATCGCACCGGCGGAAAACGTGTTGCCGGTTGAAGTTTCAGTATCGCTAAAGAACGCGCCCGTCGCCCCAATAACTAAGGCGCCAACAAACACGATCGCGCCTAACCCCGTTGTTATTTTTTTTAATGATAGTTGCATAAGTTTTAATGTTAGTACTAAAGGACCACTACGCTGCGACTCAACGCCACAATGGCCATGCATTAACTTTCATACATGAACATGAATCGTAAATGAGTTTAGGTATTTTTGATGAACGCTTTAGCTAACATTGCTGCCTCCGCAGCCCGCACAAGCGGAATGTTCCGCTTGTGAACGGCTAATGAGGATTAGCGATGGCCGTACTGAACTCCTGCTTCAGGAGTGAAGTCGACTTCTGCTAGCGTTGTTTGATTTACGCCACCAAGATTCCAAAAGTTATTCTCTGCGCTAACGATTGGTGCCCCCGGTGAATAATCATTGAGTCTCGAACCATTCAAGAAGTTATTGAAGTCATTAGCTTCACCTTTGTAATAAGGAGTTGCTTCGCCTATAGCTTCGCCTGCTGCAACTTCAGATGTGAATTGGTTGAGAGTTACATGAGCGCCGCCTACAGCGCCAATACCAGCTGCTGCACCTGCTCCATTGTCAGCAGGATTATCAACTTCGATATCGTTCCACTTGATCAAGAAGGGTGCTCCTGCTGGTTGATATTCGAGATAGATATCTGAGGTCCAGTCGTGAATTGAGTTGTTCTGAATCAGGACATTTGCGAATGTACCTCCTGCAGCTGGAATAATTCCACGTGTTCCTGCTACATTCACCTTGCCTGTTCCGTCAATATTGTTATCAGTGATAGTGACGTTATTTGCTACATCTTCAACAAAGAATCCTGCGAGAGTCGGACCAATCCCGATTGAGCCTCCATTAACTTTGAGACCTTTAACGGTCACATTGTCAGCAGCAATATCGAAACCGCCATTAACAATTGCTGAACCAACAGCGCCAGTTGCACCGATAGTTACACTTTTGTTAACTATGACATTTTCGTTATACGTACCTGGTGCAACACAAATGTTCTGTCCAGCTGACGCTGCAGCAACTGCCGCAGTAATAGTGTTTGTGTGACCTGCACTTACAGCGCCGTCATCATCTGCGGTTACATCGCAAGTATTTGGATTATCGTAGAGAGCGAAATTTGAACCTACAAGGACCGCTGGTGCAACTTCTGGCCAAACTGGAGTGTAATTCTGTGCGCAAGTGAATGTAGGGTTATTGCGCTTTTGTGTTGCATAGAACTGCATATCTCCTGTCACACTGTCTGTCTGAGAGATATTTCCGAGTAATGCGCCGTTACAAGTGAAGCCTGTTCCGGTCAACGGTGAGCGAACGCTGTCTGAACCATCTTGCGTCAAACCTGTTGGAGTCAAAGTACCTGCGCACCAGATCTTACCAACGTAAACTGTTGAGCCGCCTGGAACACCCGCGTTCCCAAATGGACCACCGGTGCTATCGGAAAGTTTAATCTGACCTTGTGCACCAAGACCGCTCAAAGGACCAGCAAGGAAGATTGTCTCTGCAGAACCAGGACCCTCATTCTCTCCTGGCTCATAAACGTTGTCGCCATCGTCTTTCCAGAAAGCAAAGTTAATAGCGCTATCAAGATCGCCGTCGGCGGTTCCATCTTGACCTGCAGGACCACCAACCTCATCTTCAGGCTCAGTAATTGAGTTATCGAGATCTGAAGTAACGCGTGCAGCGGCGCAGAGCCAAGCATCGTTGCTACCTACGTGGATTGAGATAGTATCTTCGCCATCATCTCCTGGCTTAACGTCAGAAAAATTAAAAAATTTCTGTGTACCTGCAACCAAGTCGGTAAGAGTCCAAGATGTTCCTGGACTTGCGACGAGTGCTCCTGTGCAGGTTTCAAGATCTGCAATATTGCAGTCAATTGCGTAGCTTTCATTATCAATTTTGAGATCAATGTCTCCTGCAGCAAAAGTGTTGCCGGTTGAGGTTTCGGTATCGTTAAAGAACGCACCAGTACCACTTGCAACTACCGCACCTGCAAACACGAGCATTCCCAAACTAGCTAATATTTTTTTCATTTATTTTTATTTACTTATATTTTTATTTAGACCATCAGTTATCGACCAACCGACTTTGCTTACGACAAAGGACCGCTGCACAACAGTTTGTGCACCGGCGTTTTGCCGCAAGACTTTACTTGTAATGAACTGATACACATTTAACGTGTGTATCGCTATGCTCGTTTCCCCAAAAGCGAGCGAATACCTGGCAAGTATTGCATGAATATTTCATGCGCAAGTTTATTTATTTCAAAAAAGTGGATTAATCTGTGGACTTCATGTGCACAACTTGTGCAAAAACTGTGCACAAGATATTTGAAAACATTTTTATAAAAAGAAGAACCCCCGCAGCGTATTGATGCTGCGAGGGTCGCCTCGGCTAGGAGGCAGAAACTGTTTGTTTTATTTCTTTGGCTTAAATATGATCGGCGGAAATATTTCAATATCCATACCAATCGGTTCGAGCCAGTTAGAAAGGACTTCAAGCTCCGCAGCGTCGGTGCCAATCAAACGTAGAAACGGCTTTGAGTGCCCCTCGGTATCGAAAGTAGTTGAACCGACAACAGTCACCACAACATCTTCCTCATTAGGACCGCTTATATCTGCACATGCTTTGAGAACAATTTCGAAGATTTGGCTACGTACTCTTGCAGCTGATTGAGTCATAACCCTAATGTTTACATCACCCAAACCCCAAATCTCAATGTTCGGCATTGCTTACACTCCTCTTGTGAACTTCTGTTCTACTATAACACAAAACCTCTAATTTGCAAGGACATCAAGGTTTAACCTTAATGTCGCACAATATTTGAAATATCAAGGCGTCGCCTTGAAGAAATAAGGGTTTTTTGACCAAGCAAAAGGCGCCGAGGTTCCCCGGCGCCCTGCTCAAACTACAAGAAGTCGAGATTAATTATTTGTGTGTTTGATTGGTCGGACAAAGTTGCCAAAGCCTGACTGGGTATTTGTCTTATACTCCCAGGTGCCCCACACTGCCCAGTCGGGGTTTCCACGGTAGCGCGGATCTGTCTCGTGAACTATGAGGTAGTTGTATGCGTTGTTGTCATCGTAGCCGCTGCATTTAATATTGTTGATTATCCATCCACTATCAAGAAATGGATCGTTGTTAAACGCGCCGCGATACTCAACTTGGTAGTTACACGTAGTCAGTGTTGCAGAGTCAAGCAAGCTTATAGAAGTGACGGTGCCATTAATTCTGCCATCGCCAAGATCCCAGTACCAATTGTCAGTAGCATCGTATGCATAGACCGAGGTGTATTTGCCGTTTACTTCTTTGCCTACATCTGGGTAGCCGTTGGCGTCAGCATCAATATTGTTGATATTTTTTTCCATCTGCTTTTGCTTGCCCGGGACAATAGTACTTGCTACGAGCGAAATACCGTCTGCAAACCAGCTAAAGATACTTCCGAAGAACGAACCAATACTGCTTGCGGAGGCTACACGGCTGTCTTTACCCGTTTCAATATAGCGAACGCATTGACCCTGGTTTTTAAACCCATAGGCCTGCCATCCATTGTTTTTACATTGACTTTGAGTAGTTGGGCTCGCTGGCGTAGGTGGTGGAGGCACATCGCGCTCAAAGTCATACACCGTCTCGCCATTTGAGTCGCGGTTTACCACTACGCGGTCGAGGTAGCCGTCTAAGCCAACATCACTTGCTGAAGTGTCGCCTACACTGACCGAGAACATACGAATATTTGAGCTTGAGCTCATAAGGTCCATGTCAGCGGGTACAGCAGGACAAGCGAACGGCGACGGAGTTGCACCACCGCGGGTTGTTACTTGATACGCAACTGTTGGGTCAAACGTGACCGTAGTAAAGGCTGTAGTCGAACCGGTAGGTGGCAACACCGCGTAGCGACAGTCATAGAACTTAAGATCATCAGACACCCCAAAGTTCGCATACACATTCATGTAAAACTGGTCTTTGTCGCTTAAGTCACCTCCGCTACCGATGAAGAAGTCGTAGGAGACAGAGTTAACATCCGCAATAGGCGCGTTGATAAAGTTTTCGGCGATAAATTTGTTGCTTGAGGTCGCACCAATAGGAAATACGTACAGACTGCCCGTTCCTATGCTGTGCTTGTTGTTGTTAAATTCGAAGGGGTTTGAGGTCGTGGTGTCACGGTTAAACATCCAGCCCGGTTGATTCTCGGCTGGCGAGGTGTTACCCGTTACCACAATAGTAGATGCTGATGCCACCGACGCACTTAAAAAAAGAATACTGGCAAAACCGCCCACAACAATTTTGTGTAAATTTCTTGACATATTTATCTGTTATTGACTAATACCTTTACTATACCGCGCTTTTTAGGCATCATAAGGGTATGAATAAACACCGCATGGGCTTCGTGGCCATTGTAGCTACACTTTTACTTACCGCTCTTCCCGCTCTCGCCAGCCATTCTTGGGGCACTTACCATTGGGCTCGTACCGCTAACCCATTTACCATTCAACTTGGCGACAACTTAGCTTCAAGCTGGGACGCATATCTTAATCAAACTTCGTCAGACTGGAGCACTTCGACTGTACTCGACACTATTGTTGTTCCGGGTAACACCAACAAACCATCTGGTTTTAATACACCCAAGCGCTGCGCGCCTACTACTGGCCGCGTCGAAGTCTGTAACTATAAATACGGCAATGTTGGCTGGCTTGG
>JAIFWM010000044.1 GCA_019661855.1 Candidatus Parcubacteria bacterium | reverse complement strand
GAGAGAAGGATTTTTCGGAAAGGCCAAGCAGTCGCAATGCTTCGGCTGCAAGCGCAGCGTTCTCGATGTTATGTTCGCCCAAAATTTTAAGCTTCCAGTCAGGAGGAAGTGGCGATGGCGTGCGCACATTTGGAATGCGCTCGGCGATTACTTTACCTGCAACTATCTTTGGCTCTGTTTGATATTTGTATATGTTTGCTTTATCGGCAAAGTATTGCTCCATGTCTTTGTAATAGTTGAGGTGGTCGGGCATTAAGTTGGTAAACACTGATACATCGGGAGAAAGTTGAAGGTCGCCAAAGCCTTGGAGCTGCCAAGAGTCGAGCTCGAGTACTATGATGTCGCCCTTTTTAACTGTGGAAAGAAGTTCGAGTGTCGAGCGACCCCGAATGTTGCCACCCAGAATGGAATTGGGTATTGAATGATGAATCATCTGCGTCACCGTAGATTTGCCTCGTGTGCCAGTGACTCCCACAATAGTTGCACCAATCTCTTTGGCAAACTTAGCAAATAAGGCGGTAGACATATATATAGGAATGCCGGCCTCACGCGCTTTGGCTATATAAGGAGAATCCAATCGTACACCGGCGGCCTTGATGACCATGTCGGTGTTGGTAAAATCTTCGTCTTTATGTTCGCCCAAATGAAAAATAATATCTAAGCCCTTGAGCTCATCTAAAGAAGAAGCGAGTTGCTCTGCAGTTTTTAAATCAGTGACCGTGAGCTTGGCACCGCAAGAAGCAAGAAAACGCGCGTCGCCTATGCCGCGCCCTAAGAGCCCGAGACCCATCAAAGTTACCCGTTTACCGGCAAAAAAGTCCTTATATGACTCCACAGATGATAGTGTGCCGTTTTTATTGGCTTTCGACAACTGGAGATGACGTTTGTGCTTGCGCAGTTTTGGTAACTTGCCAGACCCAAAAACCTATAACAAGACCAATAAGAAGCAAGATGCCCAGAGCCCAGAGGCCCATGTACTTTTGCTCAATACGCGACATGCGAGACATTGTTTCCTATTTTAGAACACTTTGTGATGATGTGCACGAAAACGATTGTAGAGATATACCGCGCAGACTACATACAGCGCACCAGCAACCACAAATACTGTTTGGTTAGATGAAATACTCATGCCGATGTTGGTGCCAAGTAGCCCCGTGATGCCGAGGTTAAGACCTGAAATATTCATCACCAAAAACGCCAAAGAGTCTTTGGTTTCTTTACTGCCAAACACACGCTGTCCATTTTTAACCCAGCGGTATAAAAGGTAGAGCGATGCCGCTCCTGAGATAAGCCAAGCGAGTTTTAAAATACCGACCATTGCAAGACTCGGAGCTATGAACACGATTGGTGGCACACCACCGATAAACAAAGCAACCGCTGCGATTAATAAACGTGCCTCTGACCACATGAAGCTCCAACGTTCGAGCTTCGTGGGATTAAATAAATCATTCATGTAAATTATTGTACACCCAAAATTTTTGTTATATTGCCCAGACGGGCATGTGGCGGAACTGGTATACGCGTACGTCTCAGAAGCGTATGTCGAAAGACTTGGAGGTTCAAATCCTCTCATGCCCACAAAAAAGAAACTGGGGAGCCACTGGGCTCCCCTTGTTGTTGCACACTTTGGCTTACTAGACCAATCTTACTTCTGTTGCCATGAGGCCTTTGGGGCCTTGACCGAAACGAGCACAAACACTCTTGTCGGGACGCATAGCTACCCATGCAACTCCTGAACGCATGAGAACCTCTGCGTGCAAAAAAATGTTTGGAGTGTTTGGACCGCGCGTTAGAAAACCATATCCTCTACTTTTGCTAAACCATTTGACCTTCATTTCTTGAAAATCAGTTATGTTCTTGACCTCACTTAGTTTCACGGGCCTAACATCTGTAAACATGGAATGCTCCCACGCTTGTTCATCGACCGACTAGCTGTCGGACATTACACTTTTAACATACCCGAGCAGTTTAGTTAAGACTTGCGAAAAATTTATAGAGTGCGGGCTTCCAACTTGAGTCGATATTTAACTTTTCAATATCATTTTTACCTATCCACCCTAACTCCGACACCTCATCTTCAGGGATAACAAACTCTGCATCAGGATTAGAGAGCGTGACGAAATAAACGATAAGTACACGAGGTATTCCTGAAGTAGTGCCATACCACGCCGTAACAAAAAATGGATCACCCACATTCGCCTCAACACCGAGCTCTTCCATAAGTTCACGCTTGAGCCCTTGAACTAGATCCTCCTTTATATGCAAACGACCACCGGGGAAGTCCCAGCGATCGTCTTTAACCCCTTTCATCATGAGCACTTTGCCGTCTTTGGAAATGAGCGCCTTTTGCCCAAACTCCGCTACTAAATGTGTGCCCGGAATCTCTTGAGCCATGCAAAAACAGTAACATATAAAGGTTCAACCTTGAACTTTGTGCGGGCGCTAGGGATCGAACCTAGGACCTTTCGAGTATCAGTCGAATGCTCTACCAACTGAGCTACGCCCGCAATGACTCACATACTAGCGTAAAATTACTAAAAAATGAAGCGCCCCGGCTCGAAGCCGGGGCGCAGGACGCGGATGCGTCAGCTCATTAACTGTACTTCAGCCAACTGGAAGAGGCGGTGATTGTTCTTAGCCAGTGTTTTTCGTGTGGGAAAGTAAACCCCCACCTTTTTAGCATCGACTTTGATTGAATCTCCTTCCTCACTGTCGGAGTAGTTTTCGATAAGAGAACGCCAGAGTATCGTGCGCAGGCCTAAGTGATAGGCAGTATGCTCCCGCTCACACCACTTTTGCAAAACCTTCTCCACCATGTGGATAGGCACGTTAGCATTGCCATGACATTTAACCCACGCTTCCATGAACACATGACTCTGAGAATCTGGAGGAATTCTCATCTCTACTAACCTCCGTTGTAGTTGGACTTTTGTACCATACCAGAAATAAAAAGCATGCACAAGAAAAATGAAGAGGCCGACGCGTAGTGTTGCGCCGGCCGAGCCCCTAATGTTTGGGTGCCCAGAGAACGGGAAAAGGATTTTCCCCCTGTCTGTCATAGGTTACATCGAGTGCTATTATCGTTCCCGAGGCGATCACTCCATGACGCTCGCCATTGATGCAGGGTCGTATTTTTGCATCTTCTTGCAACACGCCGCGATTTGCGGTGGCAACATGCACAAGAGTGTTGTTGGAGAGTCTCACGTATCCGTGACTGATACCCTTTCGTCGTTCGAACGACTCAAGAGTTCCCGTGATGCGTGTCGGCTCTGTCATCCCAATTGCCTCCCTATCTACAGTGAACTTTTCTTTTTTAACACACTGAGCTACGAGTTGCCAAGAGTTTTTATGAAAAAATTGTTTATAGAAAGATTTTCCCCGGTCGCGCTTACGCGCGGCCGGGGAGTAACTTCTTAACAAACGGCTTAAAGCCGAAAAACGCGCAGGTGAGATCGTGAGTGAAGTTGCAGAGACTTTGTGCAGACTTCTCCTGGACCTCCTGGAAGTCTACGCGTTGCGGCTTGAGGTTTCGTCGCGCCTCAACCGCATCGGGGTCGAGTGAAGACCAAAGTCTTGGGTCAGATCGTTTCAGTCTTCCCATATTGACTCCCTCTCTAGTTAATTGCCGCTGAAGGATCAGTGCACTTCCACGTGAACGTGGCACCTATAAGTTCAGCCTTTTTGATCTCCTCTTCGGATTGAGCAAAAAGGGCTGCGACAGTACAAGCTGAACGCTCGGGCATTGGTTGCGCGAACGTCACGTCGTAGCTCAAGTTGTAGCTCTGGATTCTTGTCGTGGGAGAAAAGTGTGCAGTAAACACTATCACGATCATAGCGACTTTGGCTTCCATGACAGCACCCATGGGCTGTTGCACCTACCGGCACTGTAGCACGAATATGGGATTCTACATCTTCTGCACTTTGGGTTGGAGATTGGAGACATGAAGCGCAATGCCCGTCCCGAGTGTTACAAAACTGAGACCCATCATTATGCGCACGAACTGTATGTTGCCGGGTTTACTCGTATCAGGCCACCCTGCATAACAGATCCCAATAGCAACTAACACGAGTATGGCCGGAAGCGATTGGCGAAAACTTGGCATGGCAAGATCCTCTCGTTGGAGCAGAACGGTTGTGCTGCTGCCTTTGAGCATACACTAAAAAAGAAAACCCCCGGCGCGCGTGGCCGGGGGTCGTGAATTATATGGTTTGAGGTAGTGCGAAAATTTTACGTGCCGTCTGGTTGCCGCGATGGGTATCTTTTGAAGTCCGACAAACAGCGAAACGCCGCCATTTGCATTTCTCCCTGCTCTTGGTGAACCGCTAAGTTCAACGTAGCATGAGACTAATGGTCGCGCAAACTACTTTGCCTTCTTCGCTGTCGCTGCTTCGGCGCGTGCCACGTTGCACCGGTCTTGGATGCCGGAACGAACGCTGGACTGATCGCTTGAGGCGAGGTAGATCTTGACCATGAACATCGGCACTGGCGACGTGAGCGTCACGCCAGGACAGATCTTTTTGGATTCCTCGGCAGACCAGCCAAGCCGCTCGTCGACGGTCATCTGCTCCCAGGTTTTGGCCTTAGGACCAGCCGCACGAGCCTGGCAAGAAAGAACGGTAACCAGCGTGAGAGCACAGACACAGGCAAACAAGATCTGACGGAACATGGAAGTTCTCCTGGTTTGAACGACGAACGCACGATACAACACCTATAATAAAAAAGCAAACCCAGAAACAAAGAACCCCGCACGAGGACGGGGTCCTTCGTGTCGGGGTTGGATAACTTACATCGGTCTGCACTCCCCACCCGCGCAAAGGAGCCGGGGGAGCCTGGTGGGCGCTTCGGTGAGCTTCTCGCATTTGCCCGCCTTCGTGCAGTACTGCCAGTAGCTCACTTCCTGGCATTTACCAGTTTTTTCGTCAAAAATCCAACGCTGGTAATAGCCTTCGCGGTCACCATTAGGCATCGCATGATAGGCGAACGACTCCCCACCACACGCGGGACCTACCAAACCAATAGTAGCCTCTGTCTTTTCGGTTTCTTCAGCCGGACCGTCCGCGAGGACAGTCGAGGTGGCAAGAACTAAACCTAAAAGAGCGCAAGGAAGCTTCATAGGATACCCTCCTGTTTACCATTGTATTATATACCTAAATAAAATATTTGTCAAGTACGCCCTACTTCGCACTAACGTGCTACGAAGGGCAAGCAAAAAACATCTTTCTCTTGTTCCGTTTTCCCCATTTTCCACTCTGTACTCCAAAGTGTACTCTGTAGGGTTCGAGTGACTCTTAACGCTTTGAGTCATTAACAGCGAATGCAATTTAAAGTTAGCATTATCACTTCCGAACTGTCGTTAGACAATTCGCATCGCCAATTCAGTTTGCGTACTCGTACGAGATACACAAACGCATTTCATTTGAATTGT
Source organism: Candidatus Parcubacteria bacterium (assembly GCA_019661855.1). Taxonomy (GTDB): domain Bacteria; phylum Patescibacteriota; class Minisyncoccia; order Phycocordibacterales; family SBAW01; genus GWA1-54-10. Next base: position 230 of record JAIFWM010000044.1, on the reverse strand, counting down.
TCCACGAGCAGGTTCCCCTACCCGTGCCTTGTTACGACTTACTCCCTGTCACCGAACTTACCGTGAACCATACAAGATGGTCTTCGGGTATTCCCGGCTCCCTTGAGTTGACGGGCGGTGAGTACAAGACTTGAGAACGTATTCACCGCGGTATAGCTGACCCGCGATTACTAGCGATTCCGGCTTCATGAGGTCGAGTTGCAGACCTCAATCCGAACTGGGGCCAAGTT
>JAIFWM010000043.1:2028-7937 GCA_019661855.1 Candidatus Parcubacteria bacterium | reverse complement strand
CTATTACTGCGCAATAGCAAGCAGCACGAGCGGAACGAGTTTTGGTAGCATTCAAAACTTCACAACTACACCTCCGCCTGCTGCACCAACGGTAACAACTTTGACCGCTACCAGTACCGCAACTACGAGCGCTTCATTGCCTGCAAACGCTAATCCAAATGGAACTGCAACTACAGGGTGGTTCCGTTATGCAACAACCACAGACCCAGGCACTTGTAGCGATTCATTTGGTACAAAAACAAGCACCGTTTCTTTGGGCTCGGGTATAACAACAGTATTCTTTGCAAGAACGATCGGAGGTCTTGCTTCATCTACTACTTACTTCTACTGCGCAATAGCAAGCAGTACAGCTGGTTTAGCTACCGGAACTGTGTTGAATCTCACCACTACACCGTAAGCCAAGGGATCGGGTACTGCTCAAACTCTGGCAATAACTTCTTGTCGTAGAGGAGTCGAGAAATGACTTCAGCGTTACATTTTGCACCGGTTAGTGCATTGTGCGGATCTGGTTCGTCTGGGATACCGCAGTAGTTGAGCACCGCATCTAAGTTAAGCGCTGAATGCTTTTTTTCAGGATCTATAGGAGGTGGCACTCCCCTTTTAACCATGTGCTCATAGGCCATGGTGTGTATGTCGATAATCCGGTGTGCAAAGGGCCAATTGGTATGCCCAGCCCGCACCGCCGCAGCACGCAAAAAGTACATGTCAGTAAAAACGTTCTGCCCCGCGAAAGTTGTGTCCTGCATCCCTTCGCTAAATGCAATAAATTTGTGGATCAAATCTGCCTCACTTTGCTTTGTAGGATCAGCGACTTGCTCTCGAGTAAATCCATTCACCTCCAAAGCCTCCTCTTCAACTTTAGCGCCGTCAAAAATCCGACACTCTTCGTACATTTGACGCTCTGGGTGATCAAAGTCTATCGCTCCCACACTCACTATAGAATGAGTCCCTGGCTCCAAGCCCGTCATTTCGCAATCAAGTACTATCATATCTCTCCAATTTTATTTCTAAGCCACTCATCTAACTTTTCTACCCTATCATGCAGTTTTGGATACTTTCGCGTATGTACCATCATCCACTCGCGCACCTGCGGGAGACAGATAGAAATAATAAGGAGTCCAATAGCTAAAAATAATACCCCCTGAAGGAAGGGCAAGAAGAGTCCTATCACTCCCAAGATCAAAAAAAGGACACCTAAAACAAGAAGAAGGGTACGTTTGACGTGCTTGATCATGGATGTTAGTATATGGACTATAACATATGGCAAGTAAAAAAGCGGGCGGAACAGCGAAAAACCTTACCGATTCAAACCCAAAATATCTTGGTGTTAAACTCTATGCCGGCGAAGTAGCTACTGAGGGCTCTATTATTGTCCGCCAGCGCGGCACTCGCATGGTTGCAGGAACAAATGTTGGTATCGGCAAGGACCACACTCTTTTCGCACTTAAAAAAGGCGTTGTTTCGTTTAAAAATGTTCGCAAAACAAACTTTGACGGCCACAAGACAGTTAGATCTCGCGTCGACGTTAATTAGTATTAAACTTTAGCTCGTGCCTTTGCACGTGCAGATTCGGTTAAATTTTGTTTGCGCAAGCGAACATTTTTTGGTGTTAACTCCAAATATTCATCCTCAGCCATGGTCTCTAACCCGCGCTCTACTGAAATAGTGTAAGGAGGAATGAGCATGATTGCCTCGTCTGAGCCAGAGGCGCGCATGTTGGTGAGCTGCTTACCTTTGGTTGGATTTACGGTCATCTCCTCCCCTTTTGAGGTGTTGCCAAGGACCATACCTTCATACACCTCGGTGCCGGGGCCAATGTAAAGCACACCACGCTCTTGCAAGTTCCAGAGTGCAAATCCAAGAGTTTTGCCTGCCACCATTGAAACCATCGAGCCAACTTGGCGCTTTTTAATCTCGCCTTTGTGCGGTTTGAACCCAATAAAGTGAGATGAGAGGATGCCGTCGCCGCGGGTGTCTATAACAAATTGGTTGCGGTACCCCAAAAGTCCACGTGTTGGACCTTCAAAAATAAGGCGCACACTTTCACCGTGCACAAACGAGTTTTGCATAATAAATCCGCGTGACCCGAGACGCTCAATGATCGAGCCTTGATACACACTTGGAACATCTACTATTACTTCCTCAAATGGTTCGAGTACCTCACCATTTTCCCCCTTATGAAAAATAACCTGCGGCTGTGAGACTTGCAGTTCATAGCCCTCGCGACGCATGTTTTCAAGCAAGATCGCAATGTGCAGTTCGCCACGACCATAGACCCTAAACACATCGGACGCATCAAAGTCGATTTTAAGTCCTACGTTAACCTCAAGCTCGCGCATTAAACGCTCGCGGATTTGACGTGAGGTAACAAACTTACCCTCGCGCCCTGCAAACGGCGAGTTGTTAACTAAAAAGTTTAGCGCAATAGTTGGCTCATCAACCGCAATACCCGGCAATGTGGTCGCATTAGGGTCAGTCGTAACCGTCTCACCAATGTCGATGTCAGAGAGTCCTGCCACGAGTGCAATATCTCCTGGTTCAACTGTCGTAGAATCTATGCGTTCAAGACCGCGAAAGGTAAATACTTTAATTACCTTGCCGGGGCGCGTGTCTTTGCCTTCATGCTTAATAAACACATCTTTATTAGGGAGGAGCATGCCTTCATATACTCGGCCCACCGCTAAACGCCCCAAGAATTTGTCGTATCCAAGGTTAAAAGGTTGAAAGCGTAGAGGCACTTCGCGGGATGCATTTGACGCAAGCGGTACATGCTCGAGTATTACATCAAGAAGCGGAGTTAAATCTTTAGAGTCGTCTGTGAGTTTGCGCTTAGCAATTCCCTCGCGGCCAATAGCATAAACTACAGGAAAGTTAGATTGTTCGGTGTCGGCACCGAGCTCTAAAAAGAGTTCAAGCACTTGCTCCTCGGCACGCGCAGGGTCTGCAGCAGGTTTGTCTATTTTGTTTAAGACGACAATTGGTTTGAGCCCTAACTCGAGTGACTTCTTAAGCACAAAGCGTGTCTGAGGCATGGGACCCTCTTGGGCATCTACTACCAAAAGCACCGAGTCGATAGAGCGGAGTACGCGCTCAACTTCGCTACCAAAGTCGGCGTGCCCGGGGGTGTCTACTAAGTTAATCTTCGTGTCTTTATAAAAAATAGCGGCATTTTTAGAGTAAATAGTGATACCGCGCTCGCGCTCGAGGTCGTTGGAGTCCATAGAGACACCTTCAACCGCTACACCTGTTTGGCGCATCAAAGCATCGGTAAGAGTAGTCTTGCCGTGGTCGACGTGAGCGATGATTGCAATATTGCGGATTTCCATTACGAAGCCATCACAATAACACCAAAATCTACTTTTGTCGACTTACTATGAAGCTTCACTACATGCTCCCCCACTGTTTTGATAGGTGTAGAGAACGAAACAACAGACTCAGGGATTTCTAAACTGTGTTGTTCACGAATTGCTTTGGCAATATCTCCCGCACTGATTGATTTAAACAAACCCCCTTTTTCGGTGGCACGAGATTGAAGCTTGATACTTTTGCTATTGAGTGACTCTATTTTTTTAATAAGTTGCTCTTCTTCGAGTTTAAGCTGTGCAGTGTGTGTCTCTTTGGCTGCTTCTAAACTTTTTATTTTCTCCTCAGTTGCAGGCTCGGCTAACTTACGGGGAAAAAGAAAGTTACTCGCATACCCTTCGGCTACGTCTTTAATATCACGTATGCTCCCTACCCCGCGTACATCTTTCAGTAATATGACTCGCATATAACTATATTTAGCGCGAACGTTCTAAACGAGATATGCGGCGACCATATTCAATAATCATTACGGCATCTTTATCTACAGCACGAGAGAGCGCGCTAAGCATTTCATCTATCTCATCAAAACGCTCATCGTGTTGCTTTTGGCCGTCGCGCAATTCTTTAACATCTAATTGAATATTTCGAAGCTGCGTGAAAACATTTTCAAACTTACGTTCTACCAAATCGAATTTTTTGCTTACCAAGTCGTATATTTGCTTTGTGGTCGTCTCCTTTGCCATAAGAAGAAAGTATACCAAACATCACCTATAGACCAAAATATGTCATATCAAGGTTCGACCTTGTGGCCCGATGGCTCTCTAATTTTCTAACAAATACTTAACTGCGGCGTCTTTTTGAGGATCTTTTTTTGCTTTTACATCATCCGCAGTACGGTCAACTTGAATGTCAGGAGTCAAACCACCGTTTGAAATAGAGACACCATCAGGCGTCAGCCAACGAGCAATAGTCACCTTAAGTTGTGCACCATTTCCTAAGTCCACCAGCTGCTGCACCGAGCCTTTACCGAAGCTTCGCGTACCGACAAGTTTAGCCACCCCATGAGCTTTTAATGCTCCCGCCAAAATTTCTGAAGCGGACGCCGAACCTTGATCTATGAGGATCGCCATTTTAATTGAATCTTTGGGGAATGTGTTGTAACCAAGTGAGCGGTGATAGATTGGGTCTGCTTTACCTTCAAAATCTTCTGACACCACTACGTCTCCTACCGGGAGGAAGAAGCTTGCCATTGCCACTGCTGCCTGCAGGTAGCCACCAGGGTTACCACGCAAGTCGAGAAGGAGCTTCTTGGACCCTGACTGTGCAAACTCGCGCAACGCTCCGCGAAAGAGTTCGGTAGAGTTTGCAGAGAAGGTGTAGATACTTACCTCAAAGACCCCATCATCGCGCAACTTAGTTTCGACAATCGGGAGTTGGATAGTGTCGCGCATGACAGAAACCTCAAACGGCTCACCAGCTTTGCGCACGAGCGTGAGTTTAACGGTCGTACCTTTTTTGCCGCGAATTATTTTAACTGCATCTTCTACCGACTGGCCTTCGGTAGATTTACCTTCAATAGCTACAAGCATATCGCCAGGTAGTATCCCCGCACGCTCTGCGGGCGAATTTTTAATAGGAGCTATGACAGTAAGTACGTTGTCTCGCACCCCTATCTCCATACCTACACCCTCAAAGGCGCCACTAATACTTTCTTGAAACTGCTGAGCTTGTACAGGAGGGAAAAAGACGGTGTATGGATCTTTATAACTTTCGGTTAACCCTTGGATAGCGCCATAGACTTTTTCTTCTGCGGTAGGAACAGTCGTTGAAGGAGTGGTGTCTACGAAGTTGTTTCGGAGGGCATTCCACGCAAGCCAAAACTGTTTTAGGTCAGCATCGCTTGCCGGTTGATCTTGACCCAAAATCGAGTCAGCAGCCGCGGCAGTTTGCCCCGACGTACTCCCACGAATATAAAAGCCGGCGCCAAACGCAATCAATACGGCGAGAAGTGCTCCCGCTATAGCAAAACGATTCTGCTGCATTGAAAGAAGTATAGCACAGCCAATTAATTTTTCATGTTAAAATTTTTAATATGTTGATGCGCCATGTGCAGCATAATCTCACGTGGATAGATTTGATCTCCCCCACCCCTCAAGAGATCCGCGAACTCATGCAAGAGTTTGCACTCGAACCCCGCGTTGCACAAGAACTTTTAGCCCCCACCATGAAGTCTAAAGTGGAGCGTCAAGGACATTTGGCTTACTTGGTACTTCACTTCCCTGCTTTGCGTGGCATAGGACGCAGCGAGCAAGAGATCGACTTTATCATCGGCAAGCAGTTTCTCATTACCACGCGCTACGAAGACATGGACCGACTCCACTTTTTTGCTAAAGCATTTGAGGTAGATGCGGTGCTGGGACATTCGTCTATGACTAACGGCGGACATATTTTCGTGGCCATGGCGCGCAACCTCTACCAAGCACTGCTTAACGAGTGCGACGCCGTGCAGCGACGTTTGCTCGACACCGAAGATAAAATTTTCTCAGGCAATGAGCGCAAGATGGTGCTTGAGATTTCGCTCATTGGTCGCATCATCTCCTTCCTCC
>JAIFWM010000043.1:0-2011 GCA_019661855.1 Candidatus Parcubacteria bacterium | reverse complement strand
CGCGAAACGTTGGAGTCTGTAGAGCCTGTGGGTGAAAGACTTTTTGGCCAAGAATTTTCGTACCACTTGCGTGGTGTCCTTGGCGAATATGCGCGTGTGCATCGCACTCTTGAAAACTTGTACACCTCGCTTTTAGAGCTGCGCGAGACCAACAACTCGCTTTTGAGCACCAAACAAAACGACATTATGAAAAACTTGACCATTATGGCGTTTATGACCTTCCCTCTTTCGCTCGTGACAAGCCTGTTTGCTATCGACACCGAGCATCGGCCTATCATTGGACTCCCCTACGACTTTTGGATATTGTTGGGGCTCATGGTCACTTTGGCAGGCATTTTTTACCTATTTTTTAAGTGGAAAAAGTGGATATAAAACCCCATGTCTTTTTTAGATTTTTTCTTTACCCTCAAACCTTCTAACCTCCCGCCTTTGGAGTTTAAAAACACACTCTCGGGCAACCTTGAGGTATTCGAGCCAATAAATGGTGCGGTCAAAATGTACAACTGCGGTCCGACCGTGTATGACCGCCAGCACATCGGCAACATGCGCCCATATGTGTTTGCAGACCTCATACGTCGCACTCTTGCGGTCTGGGGGTTTAAGGTAAAACAAGTCATCAACATTACCGATGTAGGCCACTTAGTTTCTGACGCTGACGAAGGCGAAGATAAGATGGAAAAGAGTGCCAAAGCCGCGGGCCGCAAGGCACAAGACATTGCTAAAGAAATTACTGAACTCTTTTTTCAAGATCTCGACGAGCTTGGTATTGAACGTACTAAAATCGAGTTTCCCCGCGCAACCCAATACATTGACCAGCAGATTGCGCTCGTTAAAGGACTCGAGGAAAAAGGATACGCTTACAAAATTTCAGATGGTATGTACTTTGATACCGCCAAGTTTCCTCAGTACGGCAAATTAGGTCACATAGACCTTAAAGGCTTAGAGGCAGGCGCACGTGTAGAAGAAAATATGGAGAAGCGTAACCCTCATGACTTTGCCCTGTGGAAGTTTTCTAAAACTGGTGAAAAGCGTCAGCAAGAATGGAAGTCACCTTGGGGCAAAGGATTCCCCGGTTGGCATATAGAGTGCACCGCCATGATCTTTGAGATCCTAGGCAAACAAATAGACATTCACACCGGCGGTGTCGACCACATCCCCGTGCATCACAACAACGAGATCGCTCAAGCCGAGGCATTGACCCACAAACAGTACGCAAAGTATTGGATGCATAACGAGCACATCACTATTGAAGGTAAGAAGATTTCTAAGTCTTTGGGCAATACCGTGTATTTGCAGCAATTAACTGACAAAGGTTTTTCGCCACGAAGTTTGCGCTATTGGTTTTTAACATCGCACTATCGCACCCCTGCCAACTTTACTTGGGAGGCTATCGAAGGTGCTAACACCGCGCTGCGTCGACTTATGACTCACTACCATGAAGCACCAGCTGGCCGCGTGGATCAAGATTTTATGCAAAAGTTTTATACCGCAATTGCAAACGACCTCGACACTCCTAAAGCACTCGCATTGGTTTGGGAAAATATTAAAATGTTAAACAAACAAACACTCGCGCAAGCTGACAAAGTACTTGGACTCTTAGACTCTAAACAACAAAAAGAAATGACTGTTATCCCTGACGAGGTTCAGGCACTGGCAAATGAGCGCGAAGAGGCTCGTACAGCAAAAAACTTCGCTCGTTCAGATGAGCTGCGTCAAGCTATAGAAGATAAAGGCTTCATGGTCAAAGACACCTCCGAAGGGCCTAAATTAAGTAAAAAATAAATCGCCCCAGACCTGGGTCCGGGGCGATCGAACGTGCTCAATGCACTTATGAACGAATAACTCTTTCTATTCGAGCTCCCATGAATACCGCGGGCGAGTAAAAACTGTCACTGGCAGTCTATCCCACCCCTTAAAATTTTTATTTTCCTGAGTACCATTGCGCAAGCCTCGCTTACGCGCCGAAGCACGAGCTTGGCCGGAGTGCTGTTGTGTCTGAACGGTAGAGCGT
>JAIFWM010000042.1 GCA_019661855.1 Candidatus Parcubacteria bacterium | reverse complement strand
AAACAATAGGGGCGTCTTTGAGACGTCGGATAACCTCCTTCACTACATCAGGAGTGGTCGTGATGAGCAGCGTTTTACGATCGAGGAACGTCCAAAGGAAGAGTACTTCATGACGCTCATTTTGAATCACGCGAGTGTCATGATTTTCAATCACGCGGTCAACAAAATCAGTTGGGATAGGTATCGGAGGTGTAGTGCTGCTTGAGCTGGAGGCCGTAGTGTTTTCAACAGGAGGTTTTTGGTCAAATAAAGGCAAAAGATCGTTGCGCATATATTTTTCCCATTCCAACATGGATGCGAACGCACGTTCGTAAGAGTCAGTTTTGACAAGCAAAAATGGTTGATTCCCCGCATATGAGTAAAGACCAAGAATAAAAGTACGGTCGAGCGTGTGCGTAAGTTGTTCAGGTATATTAGGTGCGAGTGTGGTTAAAAACTCTTGCGTATCATATTCACGCGCATCTGCTGTGGTTGAAGCAACGCCCACGCGCACTCGTGTGACAAGCCCGAGTGAGATCTGCAGTGTGTCGCGTGCAGCGACTAACCCTTCCATAAGGCCTCGGCGGTTCACATCGAGAGGTTCAAGCAACAAATCTTGCGTCATATCAACCGTGACATAAGGAGTTTGTGCCTCGGGAGTACTTGAAGGTGATGGAGAAATTTTTATGAAAAAATATCCAAAAATTCCTAAGGCACTTACGATAAGCGTGGTGCCTAAAACAATCATCGCAATCCTCTTCCATGCGCCAGAGTTTGGTGTAGTTTGAGTTGGAGGAGTTAGCGGTTGTTCTGCTCGGCGATTAGCTTCGGCCGCAGCAACCGAGACAAGAGAGACATTTTTGTTCTGCACCACCTTTTCAATGTCACCCTGGAAGGTTTGTAGAGGCTTAATTTCGTCTTCGTTTTTGGGAGGAGGGGGAGTTACTGGAGCGGGTTTTTCTACTTTAGGAAGTGTAGCGTCTTTTTCTTGCTGCATCAGAGCGCCCGCTTGTACACGTTGGGCACTGTCGACAGAAGCTTCCTTTTTAGGAAGCAAAATTTTATCTAGATCAATATTATTTTTCTCTTCGGGTGAGTCCGCCATCTTGTGAGGGTTTGAGACCTTTGCGAGACGCGAATTCTGGATCTATCGCTTTAATTGAGAGATTGATCCGGCCTTTCTCGTCTATCTCCTTTATCATAACGCGGACTTTTTCCCCCAACGCAACTGCTTCTGAGATTTTAGCGATACGAAAGGGAGCTACTTCTGAGACATGCACTAACCCCTCGGCATCTTTAGTCGGGCCAATTTTCACGAAAGCGCCAAACTCCATCAGGCGAGTTACCTCACCTTCATATACTTCGCCTGCCTTGTACTCTTTTACAATTGCTTCGATCATACTTGCGGCCTTTTGAGCGGTACCGTTTTTCCCAGTGATAAATACTGAGCCGTCATCCTCAATGGTTATGTCGTCTACTTTTGTGATGTCTTTAATACCGTTGATAGTTTTGCCACCGCCACCTATGACGAGGCCAATCTGTTCTGGTTTGACCTTCAGCGTAATAATTTCCGGCGCTCGCACACTTATGTGTGCTCGCGGTGTGGCTATCTCCTTCTCTATTACGTCCAAAAGTTGTGCGCGTGCAACCTTTGCTGCAGCGAGCGCCTCAACCAAGATAGGTACAGGAATGCCATCAAGTTTAATGTCGAGTTGTATCGCAGTAATTCCCTTGCGTGTACCCGCAACTTTAAAGTCCATGCCGCCAAACTCGTCTTCAGGTCCTTGAATATCGGTGAGTACGCGGTTTTCTCCATTGTGTGTCATAAGACCCATCGCAATGCCGGCAACTGGCGCGGTAATTGGGACGCCCCCATCCATGAGTGCGAGTGTTGAAGCACAGGCTGAACCCATCGAGGTTGAGCCGTTGCTTGCCATACATTCAGACACCAAGCGAATGGTGTAAGGGAAATCTTCAACTTTAGGCAAGACTGCCTCAAGTGCTTTTTGTGCGAGTGCACCGTGGCCAACTGCACGGCGATTAATACCACCCATGCGTCCTGTCTCTCCTGCTGAGTACGGAGGAAAGTTGTAGTGATGCATGAAGCGCTGTTTCTTGTCCTGCTCTTCCATAGTGTCGACAAGTTGTGAATCGCCTGGGCCACCTAGGGTGAGCGCAGTAAACACGTGCGTACCACCACGATAGAAAATCCCGGAGCCGTGCAAAATGTCTGAGATGCCGCCTGCTTTAGCAAAGAGTGGACGCAACTCGTCGAAGCGACGATTGTCTGCACGTTTGTTGTCTTCAATCGCACCGCGATGAATTTCTTCATCAACTTTTTCTTCAAGAAAGCGTTTTGCAACACCTTTTAATTCTTTTAGTTCTTCTGTCTCTCCTACTCGCTTCATCCATTCGTCTTGTAGTGCATGGATAGCATCTTTGTTAGGCACTCCGCAAAAAACTGCAGGAGTCATTTTTGATTTAAATTCACTTTCGTACAAACCAGTGAGTGTTGCAGGAAGTTCAGGTTTTTCGGCACTGCGTTTTGTTTTCCCCAATTCAGCAATAATTTGTTTTTGCCATACGAGGAGCTTGTTGTGTTCCTCTACTGCTAAGCCAAAGGCGCTTGCAACGTCTTCTTCAGACGCTTCATACGAGCCAACCTCGATCATATTTACGGTGCCATCTTTGCCGCAGGCCAAAACATCCATCTGTGCGGCATCGCGCTGCGCGTACGTGGGATTGATTATAGTTTGCCCGTCTTTTTGTCCGATGCGTACTGCGGCAACTGGCCCACCCCACGGGATGTCAGAGGTTGCGAGAGCAAGTGATGCCGCGTTAACAGCGACCTGGTCGGGATCTTCCTCGTCGAGTGCAAGAACAGTAATAACAACTTGTATTTCATTTCGAATGTGTGCAGGAAAGAGCGGACGAATAGTGCGGTCAACAATGCGGCCGGACAAAATTGCAGCTTCGCTGGGTCTGCCTTCGCGTTTGATAAAGCGCGAGCCTAAAATTTGGCCCACGGCATAAAAGCGCTCTTCGTAGTCGACGGTGAGAGGAAAATAATCTATATCATCGCGCGTTCGGCCGCTCATGACTGCAGTGGCTAACACTGCAGTGTTGCCGTAACGCAAAATAACCGAACCGTTGGCTTGTTCGGCAAGGTCAGTAAACTCGGCGATCATTTTTTTGCCGCCGACCGTTGTTTCAAATTTTTTTACTTGCATTTCTGAAACTCTAACAAATAGAAAGCCCCGGCGCTAGGCCGAGGCTTCTTCGTGTAGATCCTCACGGATCATCAGTTATGCGATCGAGCTTGTCGGTCGACCAGTCGATACACGAACTCTTGATGCCAAGAAGCTTCGTTAGCTTGTTTCATGACATTGAGTTGCCGTTGCACAGACTCCCGCTCTTGCTCGAAAGCGGGGTTCTGATTGTCTCCTGGTAAGAGTAGTACTCCGAGAAAGAAGGTAAGTGCTATTCCAAAAGCCAGAAGGCGCGGATTAGGCCACATGGTCTCGTCTCCTGTTGCATAACCTGTTACATTCAGCCGCTCATATTATACCACAGCGGCTCTTTTTGGTCGATGCTCCTCATTGACTATTAATCTTCATTATGATCAAATGTGGCCGAATGCACGTTTTGCAAAGAAAGAGAGGAACTAATGGCACAGCCAAAGAAGACTCGAACTGCCTATCTTAGACAGCTCATTGGGAGCGTCATTTCATGGACGTGGTTAGTCGCAACTGCCTTATGGGTTTCGCCCAGGTTCGTAAGTTGGTTGATCTCAATCAACGCTCGCTGGATACAATGGATTACTGACTGGATCAATACGACTCCTGCAAGCATTCTGGCTAAACTGATCATTGCGTTTGACCAAGGGCTCGCTAGTGCTGGTAGGACGTTCAACCTTCGGTCTGCTCTCGTCCCCTTCTTTTCTTTAGCTGGTCTCGTCACTATTTTGGGAGGCTGGCTACTGATGCAGTGGCTTTGGAATCGATTAGTCCTTCGATGGAAGCGCTATAAGCTCCGTAAAGCACAAACTCGACAGACATTTGAGGAGGAAATAACGGAGGACCTCCCTGCAGAGCCGGAACCTGAGCCGAAGTTTACGTTTCCGCTGACTGAAGTCGACGACAGTGTCGATAAAATAAAGGAAGCAGCAAGGAAAATTAGACATTTGTCTACGACTGCAGCCGAAGAATTGGCAGAGCTAAAGAGTAACTTTGCCGAGTGGCGTAGAAGAAATCGAGAAGATCGCCGCAACCGCAACAGACCCCGTCGCGACGAATAGTCGCGACGGGATTTCTTTTTATTTATTCTCCCGAGAGTTTAATCGCTGGGTCTTCTCCCTCGTCACTTTCGTTAGAGTCAGGAAGAGTAGTGTCTACTTCTTTTTCAGACGAAAAGCTGGGGATCCAGCGTCCACGACCGCGGTAACCTATCAAGTAATTACTTGGGTTTTCGCACATGTCGATAAAGTCATCAGCTGCTTCGCGCAGTTGTCCTGATGATGATTTGCCAAAGGAGATAACCTCCACCTGACATCCGTGAGCAAACTTCAGGTACTCAACCACGGGGACAAAGTCTCCATCGCCGGTCGCAAGAATGATAGTGTCGAGCTTTTGAGCCATAGCCACGAGGTCTACTACGGTCCCTAAGTCCCAGTCGGCCTTTTTAGCGCCGCCGGCAAAGACTCGGATGTCTTTGACCTTAGTTTCGATGCCAAGCTTGTTAAGAGCTTCAAAAAAGCCCTTTTCTTCTTCAGATTCTGTGCGGATTACGTAGGCAACAGCCCGAATAAGGACGCGACCTGCAACAGCCTCTTTCACTACCTGACCAAAATTTACCTTGGCTTTATAAAGATTTTTTGCACTGTGGTACAAATTTTGCGTGTCAATAAAAATGCCGACACGCTGGCTTTTGTGTTTAATGATAGCCATATAAAACAGACGAACAATTTATAAAATACTTAACCTATGTCAAGTATACATGAATACCCAAAGAAATGATGAAGTTGCCCAAAAAGAGGAGTTTTACTTCTTAAGCCCGAGCTTTTTGATAATAGCGTTGTAGCGCTTCTTATCTTTGCCCTCCAAGTACTTCAAATGTGAGCGGCGGTCAGCAACCATCTGCAAAAGGCCGCGGCGAGAGTGCTTGTCTTTGTTGTGTTTACGCAAATGAGAGGTCAACTCATCAATACGCTTGCTGAGAAGCGCGACTTGGACCTCCGGAGATCCGCTGTCAGTATCATGTACTGCGGATTCCTTGACTATTTTTGCTTTTTTCTGCTTGGTTAACATGCCTATATATAGTATCACGACCTCTAAAAAATTGCAAGAGCTGAACAACTTATGAGGCTTTTTGGCAATCTTCATTTAAACTACCGATAGGAGTACATACATTAAGGGTTCATAGCAGTTAATCAGTATTGCCGTATGCCAGTATTCACTTCCCTCTCCGGAGGGCGACGTCGAACGTTCCGTTTTATAGCAATCCTTTTATTTTGGGTTTTTCTTTTTAGCTCTTTAGTTTTCTTTACCGGTTTTTTAATACCTGAATCTCGTCAACCGCTTTCATACAGCGAAGCATTTGCTGCATACAACTATTACTATTCTTCAGCTAATGATAAAAAAATTACATTTACTTTTGATGATGGTCCCACTGCAAAGGATACTGAGGCGATAGCCAAAGTTTTAAAGGAGTATAACGTTCCTGCGACTTTCTTTTTTATAGGTGAGCATGTGGTGCAATATCCTCAAATCGCAAAAAAAATTGCTGATGATGGATTTGATCTCGGCAATCACACCTTTACACATAGTTACAACGTACACGATTCTCCGTCACGTCTTTCGGTTGAGCTTGGTGCAACAAGTCGAGTGCTCGAGCGCGTTACAGGTGAACGCACGCGTTACTACCGCCCTCCATA
>JAIFWM010000041.1 GCA_019661855.1 Candidatus Parcubacteria bacterium | reverse complement strand
TATAACGACAACAACGCCACTACTCCAGAGGCAACTTTGGCTGCGCTCAAGAGTTTTAATGCGCCTATAATCTTAATAGCTGGCGGTGCCGACAAAGGGTTAGATCTCAGTGTTTTTCTTGAGGAAATTAAGAAATGTAAGAAGGTATTATGGTTAGATGGCTCTGGCACTAAAAAAGTGAATCCTAGTAGTGACTTGATATATCAAGTCATGTCAGAAGCTGTAGCAGATGCCTTCAAATTAGCTACACCTGGCGACATTCTTCTTTTCTCTCCAGCCTTCGCCTCGTTTGGTTTATTTAAAAACGAGTACGACCGCAACGATCAATTCTTGGCGCAAGTCAAAGCATTATGAAAGGCAAACACATACATATGATAGGCATCGGCGGCATCGGCATGTCCGCTCTTGCCCAATTCTACCTCAACCAAGATGCAGTGGTTACCGGCTCCGACCGCGAGGAGTCTCCCACGACCAAAATGCTCGAGGCCAAGGGTATTAAAGTCACTATTGGTCAAAGTGCCGACAATGTCAGTAGTGAGGCCGACTTAATCGTCTACAGCGATGCAGTGCCTCCGGAAAATCCCGAACGGCAAAGCACGCTTCCTCAAATGTCTTACTTCGAGGCTCTAGGCAAAGCTGCCGAGGGCAAGCGCGTTGTTGCAGTGGCGGGTACACACGGCAAAACAACCACCACTGCGATGATAGGCAAAATCTTGGTCGACGCCGGCAAAGATCCAACCGTCATTGTCGGCTCACTTGTTTCAGAGTGGGGAAGTAATTTTAGAGCAGGGAAGTCGGATTTGTTTGTGGTGGAGGCGTGCGAGTACCGCAATCACTTTTTAGTATTTCATCCCGAGGTGTTGGTCGTTACCAATATAGAGTGGGACCACACTGACTTTTTCAAAACTGCTTCAGATTTTGATGCAGCGTTTGCCGAGGCTAAAAGCCAGGCACAGATTGTAATAGACGAACGTGTGTACACAGGCGAAAAAGTTCCCGAGCTTTTGACTCCCGGCGAATTTAATATGCAAAACGCTCAGGCTGCCAAAGCTGCGGTCAAAGCTATTTGTCCCGATGTGTCCGATATTCAACTCAATGCGTCGCTTTCGGCATTCAAAGGCACCTGGCGTCGCTTCGAACATAAGGGGACACTTCCCGCTGGTGCAGAACTTTACGATGACTACGCTCACCATCCGACCGCTATAGAAAAAACTATTAAAGCCGCTCGGCAAAAGTTTCCTGGCAAAAAAATTATAGTTTTCTTTCACCCTCATCTCTACTCACGCACGCGCGACTTGTGGCAAGGTTTTGTGGGGGCGTTAGCTCAAGCCGATTTTGCATACATTTTGCCCGTCTATGCAGCGCGTGAAATGCCAATTCCATCGGTCTCACACATAGCACTTGCGGAAGCTGTTGCCAACATCGGTCATGCCCAAGCAGTAAGCGGGTTAGACGAAGCAACTCAAGTCCTACGCACCCTCGGCCCCGACAATGTCGCTTTTACCATGGGCGCCGGCGATGTCTACAAAGCTGGTGAGCAAGCGCTCCACTAAGCCATATGTTCGACTTCGTAAGTCGAACAAAAAAATACCCCGCGCGGACGCGGGGCTTCAGAGGCGGCTTCCTAAGAGGAAGCGTTAAGCAGGTATCAATAAAAGTTGCTCTGCTTCAGGTGGATGAATCTGAGATTTGGTGAAATCTTTTTCAGTCAACACAGCTGAATTGCAAAACGCACAACCAAACTCGCTGAGGTTCGTTGGATTGCGACGAGCATGGGCTCCGCATTTTTTGCAGGAAAAATCTTTATCTTCGCGCCAATCAGGGTGCAACTTCATCTTCTCTCCTCCGGAGGTTGGAGTTTGATGTTGATATTGAGTTATCTTCCTTTTTTACACTAACACTTTATCTTCTTTAATATCGGTCCCATGCATGCTAGGGTGTGCATATGTCAAAACTTTCAATCGTCGCAACCCCCATAGGTAATCTTGAAGACATCACCTTGCGAGCGCTCCGCACGCTTAAGGAGGCGGATGTCATAGTCTGCGAAGACACACGCATGACGCGCAAACTTCTTTCGCACTTCGAGATCAAAACTCCTGCAATAAATTTAAAGCACCTTTTTTCAATGCTCGAGCAGGGCAAACACGTGGCACTCGTTTCTGACGCAGGTGTGCCGGGCGTTTCCGACCCCGGGCTTGAGCTCGTGTCCCGCGCGCGTGCCATGGATGTAAAAATCGAAACTATTCCTGGCCCCTCAGCCCTCACCGCAGCACTCGCTATCGCGGGGCTCAAAGCTCCAACATTTACCTTCTATGGATTCTTGCCGCTCAAAAAGGGGAGAGAAACGTTGTTTAAAGAAATAGCCAACAACGACCGAGCAAGTATTTTCTTCGAATCTCCACATCGTATTATCAAAACCTTGCAAGCACTCGTTAAGCTGCTTCCCGAAGGACGGCGCATAGGACTTTTTCGTGAGCTAACTAAGTTATATGAAGAGTCCATCATCGGCTCTGCGGCCGAGTGTTTAGATACCTTAGAGCAAGATCCCCAAAAGCAGCGTGGTGAGTTCGTGGTGATAGTCGAAGCACAGTAGTTTGTGCTAAACTGCTAAAGTTATGTCAAAAGAAACGAGTGTTATTTTGCTTGGGCTTTGGGTAATCATTGTGCCGCAGTTAGGCATTCCTTCGCCATGGCGCACACTACTTTTAGTACTATCAGGCCTCGCCCTCATCATCATTGGTTTATATCTGCGCGCAGAGTCCAGCCATCGCACGCGCAAGGGCGCCTCATTTGTCGAAAACGCACCTCCGGCTGGCAGCGCCTCTATCGTTGCCGATTATTCTGATGACCGCAAAGAAGGAATCAACTCACTCAACTAAAAACTTTCTCGCACATGCCTTTGCTATTGTTTTTGGCACCTGTGCCGTCGTTCTTGTTGCATACTTTGGCTTGCCGGGAGTATTTAGTGTCTCCTACGAACAAGGTGCAGCTAATGCTACGAGTTCAAGTCAAATCAAAGACAACACGCCAAAGATCCCACCGCTCGATATTGTTAAATACGACACGCTCATGCTCGAACTTGCACACGTGGCAACGTCGAGTCCTTGGTACGGCGCTTTTTTAAACAACACCACTGCTTCAACTACGGTAAAAAAACCTCTCTGGCCTGTACGCCGCGCATATCCAACCGACAGCCGAGCTATCCTACCGTTTAAACGCATCGTTGCTTACTACGGTAACTTTTATTCCAAAGGAATGGGTATCTTGGGCGAATATTCCGAGCAAGAGGTGCTCGACAAACTGCTTGCTACTAAAGCGTTGTGGGAAGGTACTGACCCGTCTACTCCCGTTGTACCTGCGATCGAATATATAGATGTCACTGCGCAGGGGAGCGCCGGCAAAGACGGCAAGTATCGCTTGCGCATGCCCGACTCACAGGTTGATAAAGCGCTCGAGATGGCACACAAAATAAACGGCATTGTGATTTTAGATATTCAAGTTGGTTTTTCGACACTTCAAGAGGAGTTGCCGCTGCTTAAAGACTATCTTTCAAAGCCCGAGTTGCATTTGGCAATCGACCCCGAGTTTTCAATGAAAGGGAAATATCCTCCCGGTCGCGAAATAGGGACCTTTAGTTCCGCAGATGTTAACTACGCCATAGACTATCTTTCGCAATTGGTGAAAGAAAATAATTTACCACCCAAAGTTTTGATAGTGCATCGATTTACTAACGACATGGTCACCGGTGTCAATAACATCAAACCAACACCCGAAGTACAGGTGGTGATGGTCATGGATGGCTGGGGTTCGCCGCAGCGCAAACAAAATACCTACAGTCGCGTCATTAACCCTGAGCCGGTGCAGTTTACGGGGCTTAAACTGTTCTATAAAAATGATCTTAAGGAAGATCCACCACGTCTCCTCACTATGGACGAAATCTTTAAACTCACACCTATTCCTAGTTACATTCAGTATCAGTAAAGTAAGACTGATATACTCAAAATATGGTTGGTTCACCGCAAGAGCACATCGACAAATTACGCAATCAAGGAATGGATGACGATGCAATCACGTATCGCCTCAGTCTCCATGGTTTTGCGCCCGATGTAGTTAAACAAACACTCCAAGCGTCTCCTGCTCCTTACGCGCCGGCAAAAGGTTCACGCAAATTTAAAACGGCATTAACCGCGCTCGGTATCGTGCTTCTTCTTGCTGCTGCTGTGCCTGCAGGATTTTATCTGTTGCGTCCTGCTCCCGTTACGTATTCAATTTCTCTTCCGCAAAATGGTACTTCGACCCCCTTAGTCTACGGCTCTTGGCCTGCGCTCGCAGACCCACAGTTTTACGATGAGGTTAAAAATCGTTTCGTAGGCCAGGGAGCGTCATTCATTACTGCCGACCTTTCCACCATGCAACTCACACTCTACGAAAAGGGTGTCGCTACCATCCACGTGCCGATCCTCGCCAAAGGCAAAGTAGGTTCCTGGTGGGAGACCCCAGTAGGAATTTACGAAATAAACACGCGAGAGGAAAATCATTTCTCTTCGTTCGGGCATGTGTATCAACCCTGGAGTCTGGCATTTCAAGGTAACTTCTTTATCCACGGCTGGCCGTACTACGAAGGTGGTGCCGCGGTGGCGAGCACCTACTCGGGCGGGTGTATTCGTCTTTCCACAGACGATGCCGAAAAAGTATACGACCACGCCACAGTGGGTATGCCTGTTTTGGTGTACAACACCCCTACCGCTTCCGACAGCTTTCATTACGAATACAAATCTCCAGACATTATCGCGACCGCCTATGTTGCCGCTGATATTCAAGACGGCACCATTTTAGCCAATCAAAACAATCAGATTCAACTTCCTATCGCGTCAATTTCTAAACTCATGACCGCGCTCGTAGTTGTCGAGTATCTCAATTTAGAAAAGACAATAACCGTGCCACGTGAGGCACTGGTAGAGACCACTCGTCCACGCTTGCACGCAGGGCAACAAGCAACGGTGCATGATCTTTTAATCTTGATGCTCACCGAGTCGTCCAACGAAGCGGCCGAGACACTCGCTGCAGAGATTGGTCGTTCGCGCTTCATAGATTTGATGAACAAAAAGGCAACTGCCATCGGGCTTAACCGCACATCGTTCATCGATCCCTCTGGCTTAGGTGTGGGTAACTCCTCAACAGCCGAAGATATGTTTACGCTTCTTAAATATCTCTATGACAATCGCAAATTTATTTTAAGCATCACTGCAGGCACGCTTGAAAAAGATGCCTACGGCTCACCAGTGTTTAAAGACCTCCACAACTACAACAAAATTGCTGAGATCCAAAACAAATTTATAGGTGGCAAAGTAGGCGAGACCAACGCTGCGAGAGAAACGTATGCAGGCATCTTTAACATCGACGTAGGCGGCGTTACTCGTCCGGTTGCCGTGATTGTCCTTGGTGCAGACAATGCACAAGAAAGTGTGCAAGAATTTTTAAAACACCTCAATTCTCTCTACGGCTCGCAGTAAGGGTTTTTGGTATACTGTAAGCAATGCAGGAAGACCCTAATAAAATAACGTATTTTGCTGCTACCAACTCCCGCGGCAAGGAGACGCCTTTTGGCATCAAACGCAAGGACCGTGCCCGCCACATGTACGTCATCGGCAAGACCGGCATGGGTAAATCTACGTTGCTCGAAAACATGGCTATCCAAGACATTCGCAACGGTGAAGCTGTTGCGTTTATCGACCCACACGGCTCTACTGCCGAACGACTCTTAGAGTATGTGCCCGCATGGAAGATGTTGGCTACGACAAACGCCACTTGGTGGTCTCGGGCCTGCTCGCTGCGTTTCGCAAAATCTGGGTCGACGCATGGAGCGCCCGCATGGAGTACATTCTTTCAAACACGCTTCTCGCACTTTTGGAGTATCCCGGTTCAACACTCCTCGACGTCAACCGCATGCTCATCGTCAAAGCCTTTCGCAAAAAAGTGGTTGAAAACATTTCAGATCCAATCGTTAAAAGTTTTTGGGTAGATGAATTTGCCAACTACACCGATCGCTACACCCAAGACGCAACTCCTGCTATTCAAAATAAGATTGGTCAGTTCACCTCCAACCCGCTCATCCGCAACATTGTAGGGCAACCTAAGTCATCGTTTGACCTGCGTGACATCATGGACAACAAGAAGATCCTCATCATGAACCTATCCAAAGGTAAGGTGGGTGAGGTTAACGCAACGCTTTTCCCC
>JAIFWM010000040.1 GCA_019661855.1 Candidatus Parcubacteria bacterium | reverse complement strand
ATTAAAGGTGGGTAGAGACACTGTTCGAAAAGTGGGTAAATGGCTTCATGACCAATTGCCAGGCTACGAACAA
This sequence comes from Candidatus Parcubacteria bacterium, assembly GCA_019661855.1. GTDB lineage: Bacteria > Patescibacteriota > Minisyncoccia > Phycocordibacterales > SBAW01 > GWA1-54-10. The sequence goes on along the minus strand of JAIFWM010000040.1, from coordinate 6,214 downwards.
GCAGTACAGGAACTCGAAAAAGAGATGAAAATGAGACAAAAACGATTTGAAGATAAAAAACTTTACGCCACAAGCACGTTGTATAGGTTAAAGAAAAAATACCCTTTGCATTTTTTACTTTTCCCCACACCAAAACTCAAAAAATAACTGTTAACGAAAATATGGAAGTATATGAGAGTGGAGTGATATATCACTCCACTCTTTTCTCCTGTGTAAAACATCATCACTTTGTAATAACAAAAGGGCGCGCATTTCTTTCGCTTTGCGCGCCCTTGGCCGTTTAGGGAAACGGCTCGAAACTATACAATATCAACCAGCACGACTTCCAACTCGGACATAGCACCGAGAAGAACCGCGTAGCCGGTTGTTATGGTAATGCCGCAGCGACCATCCCGCTTCAATACAATGGGAGCTTTCCCTTCCCGAAAGTAGAGAAAGCAATCTCCATCGCACAAGTTGCCGAATGGTACGGTCCTCAGAGTTTGAGAGTGCACGGCGCCACCTCCTTGCGGTTGACTCCAATAGTTTAATTATACACCCTAATTATCCATTTGTCAAGACTCTATTCATCCGGTCTAAAGTGGGCGTCGTAGTCTTCGTACGGCAAGTTGATGCGGTAAATATCAAAGCTATTCTCCCCTTCAAAAATATCTGACGGGTTGGGAAGAAATATCTTCATCTGCCCGAGCGCTTCGGTGGCATCGCGCACCAAGCGATTAAAAATAATAAACTCGCGCCTAAACGTGCGAAAATCGATTATATGCCGGCGCATCTGCGGGCTACCGTCTGCATTACGCGAAACTTTGCATTCCTGAACAATGAAGCGGCGAATTGGTTTGTTAAATGTCTTTTTGACCGTGTAGTAGTTAAATATCGCCTGCATGATGAAAAGCGTTTTGTCGCCTTTGTGCGGGCTAAAGCTTGAAACAAATTTATGGTCCACCACATCAATCCCCTTCGGATCAACTTTAGACACCACTACTAGGTCTGACACTGCTTTAATGGGGATTGGTAAACCCGAGACCTCTACTGTAGCCTTATATTCCACCTCCAACACATCGTACTTAGGAGGCTTTGCAAGGTAGAAGTTAATCGCCTGCAAGTACTCGCGCTCCATACTCTCCCGCTTTTTCTTTTTGTCGGTTTTAGTCTTTGCCTTGCCAAAGTTGATCTCAAAGTCCGACAGTTTGCGCAAATTCTCGAGTCCAAGAGCGATTGAGTCTTCTTTAGATAAACCTCCATAAAAATGCTGCAGAGCCACGTGCGCAGCCCGCCCAATAGCAGATGCGGGGCTGGTGGGCGTGTCATATACCTCCTCAACGTAGCGCTTGTACCACGCCAACGGATTGCGCAAAAAGGACATGAGCGACGAGTGACTCCAATGCTTGATAGGAAGTTCACTTTTCTCTTTGGCTTGCATGTTCACAGTATAGGGTGTACAAGAAAAAGAGCGAGTTCACAAAAGGAGACCGCACAATGCGACAGGCATATGAATACTTCGGATACCTGATCGCTCCATTCTTGATCCTCTTTATCATTCTTGTTTTTGTTCCCTCGCCACAGAGGAAGAAGAAATGACCCTCACCAGACAAGTTGGTGGGGGTTATAATTTTTATATGTGCCCAGACTGCGGAAGCGACCCCATAAACCACTCCATTCAATATTGGACTCTTTTAATCGGTGAGATAGGTAGGCCTTTCTTTGTGATGGCTTCACAAATTGGACAATTCTTTTCTCCTGGGCCAGAGCTCAAAACTGGACATAACTACTTTGATTATCTCGAACAGTGGGGGCTGGGAGAATATAGACACCAACCAGATGAGCGCGTAGAACTCTTTGGTCATGTGCTTTGGCAAGAGGCTAAAGCTCGTGGCATTAACTTTCGCGAGTTTCGGGTGCTTGGTGTCCCCACGCACACGTTTGTTGCAGAGTTTCCAAATGGTCAGCGTCTTTCTTTTGATAACATTCCAACGCTGCGCCACATGCAGCAATGTGTGTGGTGGACAGACAACAAGGCGGTGATGAAAAAGAAGTTTAAAGCACTTGGTATTCCTGTTCCAAGAGGTAAAGCAGTATTTAGCCTGCAGAGCGCTAAAAAACTTTTTCAAGCATTACAAAAGCCTGTGGTCGTTAAACCGTTTGAGGGCTCGGCCTCGCGCCATACCACACTCCACGTTATGACCGAGGAGGAATTAATACAGGCATTTAAATCTGCCAAACAAGTCGCACCGTTTGTCATGGTCGAGGAAGAGATTCCTGGCAGCGTATATCGCCCCACGCTCGTAGACGGCAAGCTAGTAGCTACTATTCGCCGCGACCCAGCACACGTGGTTGGCGACGACACACACACGGTTCAAGAGCTTGTACTAGAGGCTAACAAACATCCCAAGCGTCAGGGTCCATATTTTAGTCACATTAAAGTAGAAGACACAGCCCTCGCTTCTTCTATTCCTCCTAAAGGACAAAAAGTGTATTTACATCACAAGATCAACTGGTCCCTAGGCGGCACCACAACCGACGTCACCGACGAAGTACATCCTGAAAATCAAAAGCTTTTTGAATATATAGTCCAAGTACTTCATGCCCACATAGTTGGCATAGACATCATTATGGAAGACATTAGTCTTCCATGGCAGAAACAGCGCTGCGGTGTAATCGAATGCAATGGCCGACCCTTCTTCGACAATCATCACCTGCCTTTCGAAGGCAAACCCCGCAATGTTGCGGGGGTGCTGTGGAACAAAGTTCAACCTAAAAGTTAGTAACTGCGCAGACGCTTGGCTTTTTCGTGTGTGCGGATGCGTTCGAGTGCCTTAGCCTCAATCTGACGAATACGCTCACGCGTAACACCAAACTTTTTACCTACTTCTTCGAGCGTGTGGTATATGCCATCTTCGAGTCCGTGACGAAGTTTCAAGATTTCGCGCTCTTTAGGTGAGAGCTCTTCTAAAATTTCGCGCAACTGGTCTGCCAAAATGCGGCGAGCAACCTCTTGGTCTGGTGAGAGAATTTTGTCGTCTTTAATAAAGTCTCCGAGTACCGATTTGCCGTCTTCGTCGTCGCTACCAACTGGTGACTCAAGAGAGACGGTGTCTTGGTCAATTTTTTCAATCTGGTACACCTTTTCAACATCGATACCCATCTCAAGAGCTATCTCTTCTGCCAATGGGTCGCGACCAAGGTCTTGTGCCAAACGGCGCGAGACCTGCTTGTATTTAGCGATAGTTTCCACCATATGCACGGGGATGCGGATGGTGCGGCTTTGGTCGGCAAGTGCACGGGTAATAGCCTGGCGGATCCACCAGGTCGCATAGGTTGAAAATTTAAATCCTTTGGTGAAGTCGAATTTGTCGACAGCCTTAAAGAGACCAAGATTTCCTTCTTGAATAAGGTCAAGGAGGGTAAGGTCTGGTGAGCGGCCTACATATTTTTTTGCAATAGAGACAACCAAACGGAGGTTTGCACGAGCAAGCAAGTTGCGTGCTTCACCGTCGCCTTGAGTAATGCGCTTTGCCAAGTCTCGTTCTTGCTGTGCGTTAAGAAGCGGGTACTTACCTATTTCGCGCAAATACATTTGGATCGAGTCGTACTGTGAGTCTGAACGTGAGTAGCCCTTTTCAATCGGCTCTTGTTCGATCTCGAGCATACCACCACCTTCAAGGACGTCGATATGTGCGGTAGAAAACTTTTCATAAAGCTCTTCAAGAAACATCACATCAGTCTCAATAGTTGGAAAAGCTTTAAGAATTTCGTCATAGGTGACGAACCCGCGCTCGCGACCACGTACCATCAACTCCTCAGCTTTTTTTTCCTGCTCGTGGATCTTCTTAGAAAGTTTTGGGCTAAGAGCTGGTTTAGGTTGAATGACTTTTTTAGCTGCTTTTTTAGGCACTAATTTAGCGCGACGCTTTGCCGCTTGGGCTTTGAAGCGCTTCACTTTAGAAGCGGGCGCCTTGCGGCGCTTTGCGGGTGCTTTTTTGGCTTTCTTTTTAGCCATATCTGTGGGTTATCATTATTATATCACAAAAACTTCATTTTGAAACGTTCTCGCTCTAGGTGACGTTTAATGTCTTGAAGCATGTCAGCGGCGATCGTTTCGGGAGTGGTATGCTCGCCCAACTCATGTTCAAATCGAAAGCGAAGCGATTCTGCCTCCCCTTTTAATTTTTCCTGCAATTCTGTCAGCGTTTCTATTCCCACAAGTTCTTTTAGTTGGGTATACACGTCCGAGTCCGGTAAAAAGTAAAACAGCAACATGCCAATCTTCTTTTCGAGCGGTGATAAGGTAAATTCTGCGCTGATTTTATGAATCTCTGATGAAGACTCCTCTACGGCTTGGTGTATACTCAATCGTTTTGCCACTTCTGCGCGTACCGCATCTTCGGACACTTCAATACGCTTTGCGACAATACGTACAAAATGCTCTTGATCAATTTTACTTTTTATCGCCCCAACAAGCGGAAGCACTTGGGACTCAACTAACTTTTTATACGATCGCTCGTCTTTAGCCTGTGGGCGCAGCGCCTCTAAAAAGAATTCAATCGCTGTTTTGGAGGTACGCACCGCTGCCTTAAGGAGCTCGGGATTTTCCTTAGCTACGTCAGCTGGATCTTTGCCCTCGGGGAATGTTGGCACTTTGACATCAAACCCCTGCTCTAGAGCCATATAGGCACTTTTAAGGCCAGCTCGTAGCCCCGCTGCGTCGGCATCTAAGGCCAAAATCAACCGCTTCGAAAGGCGGCCCAAAAGCGAGAGATGCTCGTGTGTAAGTGCAGTGCCCGAGAGCGCCACGGTGAAAGGCAAACCTGATTGATGCGCCAGGATTAAATCAAACTGACCTTCAACCAACAAGATGCAGTCGGCTTTACGAATATAGTTGCGCGCTTTGTCATAGCCGTAGAGTATGCGCGACTTTTTAAAGAGTGCAGTTTCCGGAGAGTTTACATACTTTGCAGGTTCACCATCTACTTTTGATCCAGGAACTTTTTCGAAAAATCTTCCCGACACACCCACTACTCCACCTGCGTCAGAGATTGGAAAGATCACACGTCCGCGAAAACGATCAAAAATTTCTCCAGGCCTTTTTTCAGATTTAATAGCAAAACCCGCATCAACAATATCCTCCTTACTAAAGTTTTTCTTTTGCAGATACCGCACCAACTCATCCCACGAGGCTTCAGCGTATCCGATACGCCACGCGGAAATAGTCTCATCCGTAACTGCGCGAGTATGAAGATATTGCTGGATATCTTTGCGACGCTTGAGTTCAATTTCGAAAAACTGTACCGCTACTTCGCATATGTCACGGAGGCGCTCCTCTTTTTCTTTCTGTTCAGGTGCCTTCGCAAATTTCTGCTCCAGTGTTACCCCCGCCTTTTCTGCCAACTGCTTCAGTGCAGTGGGAAAATCAATCCCCTCCATTTTTTGGACGAACGAAAAGATATCTCCCTTTTCTCCGCAGCCAAAACACATGTATGTCCCACGCTCGGGCGAAACATAAAACGATGGCGTGCGCTCTTTGTGGAAGGGGCAGCGCGCAGTCATGTTGCGCCCCGCTTTTTTAAGCTGGACATACTGCCCCACCACATCAGCGATGCTTAGTCTTGCTTTTACCTTCTCTACATCCGAGTCCATGGTTAAAGATTACCTTTTCAGACCTTTTTATTCATCTCCATCTTCATGTTCGACTTACGAAGTCGAACATATGGCTCAAGGTAAGGGTTAAATCTGTTCGACTTACGAAGTCGAACAATCGCCAACTTTTAAGTTGGCGATTGTTTTGACCTTTACCTCTGTTTGACAGAGAACCTACCTAGAGCACGCGTTCGCGTTCGCTTATAGGCTGTACTGCGGGAGCAGGTGCCATTTTAGCTATCATGTCTGCTTTAGGTGAACCCTTAAAGCCGGTACCTGCGGGAATGAGGCGGCCGATGATAACGTTTTCTTTAAGACCCTCAAGTTTGTCGATTGCACCATAGATCGATGCACGGATAAGCATACGAGTGGTGTTTTGGAATGACGCCGCAGAAAGGAAGCTTGCGCGTGAAAGCGACACATCAAGAATACCCATGATGAGCGGCTCGCCTTTTGCAAGTTCCATACCTGCCTCTTGCAACTTGGCATTGGTGATATTGAGATCAGCCTCGCTTAATACATCGCCTGCAGAATGTTCGCTCTGACCAGACTTGGTGATACGTACGCGGCTAAACATTTG
>JAIFWM010000039.1 GCA_019661855.1 Candidatus Parcubacteria bacterium | reverse complement strand
AGAGGAGAGACGCCAAAAATACTATGCAAAGTTTGGTCAATGGACATCTGCTCATCAATACCTTTAAAGTATGGATGCTTTTCATCCACCTCCCACCGTGTCTCCTTTTCAACCAAAGGCAGAGAGTTGGGTCTGTCGCCATACACCTTGTTGGTCGAAGTAAAAATAAAAGTGGCCTTGGGCGCATAGAGACGCACTGCCTCAAGTATCGTGAGCGTGCCAAGAGCATTAACCGAAAAATCGGTGTGCGGCTCTTTAGCTGCCCAGTCGTGACTCGGTTGAGCAGCAGTGTGAATGACTATGTCGGGTGTATGTTCTTTAACAATCGACTCCACTGCGTCACGATCGCGGATATCTATTTCGTATTGCGTATAGGAGTCGCCCAACTCTTTTTTAAGCAGATCACCGTTCCAGTGAGTACTTGCCTCCTCACCAAAAAAATATTTGCGCATGTCATTGTCGATGCCGACAATTGTGTAGCCTTGTTTTGCAAAAAAACGGGCCGCTTCAGACCCTATTAATCCTGCTGAACCGGTGATGAGTGCTTTTTTCATTAAACGTCCTAAGGACGAGGCTTAGACCATTGTAACAGAGGCGCGGTTTCTACAACCTTATGTTCGCCTTTATGCCCCGTAAACCAATCGTAGGTTTTTTTCAATCCTTCCTCAAGAGAGACTTCAGATTTCCAGTCGATAAGCGAGTGAATTTTTGTCGTATCCGCAAGACGTCGCTTTACACTTCCTGGTGGAGCCTGATACGTTTCAACTGTTTTAGGATTCCATTTAACCACATCAAACATGGTGCGTGCTAAATTTTCTATAGAAATTTCATTTGATGCACCAATATGTACCGTCTCTATCGGGTCCATATCTGTTTTTGGAGAATCCATAAGCATCTGCATCGCCCGAACCGCGTCGGTAACATAACAGAAGTCGCGCGTATTATCTGCCCCAAAGATTGGGAAAGGGTCACGCTTCTCTACAATTCGTGCAAAAAAATCTGGCACTACATGGTCTTTTGCATCTCGGGGTCCATAAAAGTTATGCGGACGCACAATGACCGCTCTGAATTTGAACTTGCGAGCATAGTGAATAAGAAACAGCTCGTTTATTATTTTTGCTCCACCGTATGTCCAACGCGGATTATAGGGGTCAGCAATAACCAGGGGCACTGTCTCGGGTGTGGGCAAAGGTAGATTATGAAATGCCTCAAGCGCCCCAGCGTACGCCTCGTTTGAAGATGTAAGGAGTATTTTACCGTTCCGGTTGTGTTTGACGAACCAATCAAGAAGGTAGATGAGCGTTAATGTGTTTACTCGCAACACTTCATGTGGCATTTCGTAGAAAAGTCGTGTGCCGTTGATAGATGCGAGATGATAGACATGGTCGAACTCTCCTTGAAGTTTGTTAAACGAGGAAGGATCAGTCAGATCCATCTGCATAAACGTCACTCGCGGGTTAGACAGAATAGTGTTGAGCTCTGAATCCTTACCTCCCGGACGAAACAAGTTGTCGACTAGCACTAACTCATTTTGAGGATTTTTTAAAAGCTGCTCAGTAAGATGAAAGCCGATAAATCCTGCTCCGCCGGTAATAAGAATTCTGTTCATTTATTTAAAACACTGTTTGTTTGTAACGTTTATTGATTTCAACAATACCTTCAAAAAGCGAGAGATTTTCCCCGTGGATCATTTTTTTTGCGTAGTGAGCAAATGCAGCTGTGTCTTTAGGCAGACAATGTCCACCAAAACCTCGGAAATTTTCGTTACAGTCGAGATAGACATCGTGAATATTGCGATGCTTCACTATGGCGTTTTTAATTTTTTGATAGTCGGCACCCGCAGCCTTAGCAACATCATAAAACTGATTTGCAAACACAATGCGGAGTGCATTAAATACATTTGAAAAATATTTCGCCAACTCTCCTTCTAGAGGCGCTACCGTCGCGAATGATTTAGGAAGAGACCCATGAGCCTCTTTTAGCACTTCGGCTTCTCGCGGATCGTATACTCCCATAATAAGCACATCGTGGTACTCAACGAAATCAACATACATTGCGCGCTCACGTAAAAATTCGGGACAAAATGCAAAACGTAACACGGCATATTTTGCATGGAGTCGGTCTACCGTGCCTGGCTCAACTGTAGACTTGATGGTTATGAGACCTGTGTAGTTTGCCAAAGCTAACTCATCAACTACTTTTTCAACAATTGAAGTGTCGCAGGAACCGTCGGAACCTTGAGGAGTAGGTACAGAAATAAAAACTACATCAGTGGAGAGTACGTTGCGCAGAGATGTTTCGGGCATTTTAACGTCATACACGGACACATCATGTCCAATACGAGTAAGACCGTGCCGGACAGCGGATCCTACATTGCCAACGCCAATAATGCCAACCTTCATAGCGAAACCACCATATCACACTGTAACCGCGCGTAGCAATAATAAGAGACACAAAAAAAGGTTATGCCAATTTTTTTAACCTTTGTGAAGACCTTTAACGTGGTTTTTTAAAGGTAAATTCCATTTCCTCAAAGCCGCCCACCCAGAAACACCAGATGCGTGAGCAAAACATAGGCGATACGTTGGCAAGCCAGGTGATAATCGAATTGAGACCTTTCAACACGTATTGAGTAACAACACCAACACCTAACTGCGGCAAGTAACGCAAGGTAATGTGTGAAATCCAATTTAATTGTAACGACTCCAGGTCATACTGAACGCCATAAAACTGTTCGGGAAACAAATCATTGCGAAAATAGTACGGAAACGACACGTCGAAACCATGTTCATGTTCAGCATGTGTAAATCCACGACTGAAATGTGGGACAGCAATATACAAAGCACCTCCCGGTTTTAAAATACGATGGAGTTCGTGCATGACACCAAAGGGCTTTTCTAAATGTTCGAGCACGTGGGTAAGCTCAATACGGTCGACTGAATTATCGGCAAATGGGTACGGAAATATATTGAGGTCATGTATAACATCGGGATTAACAGACTCTCGTATATCTACATTGATATAACCTTCCTTGTTGAAGCCGCTCGCACCAAAGTTGACCTTTACTTCTCTAGTTTCCATATGTAACTGTATATACCACGAAATCGCCAACTATTTGAGGATCGGTGAGTGCCGGATTGGTGTCGTAATTCTTTTTATCTTCTCGTTCAGCAACCACACGTGTCACGTGGAGATCTTGAAACGATTCTGTAAACGGACGGCTGTAAAATACCGCATATGCTTTGGTAAGACGCGTGTATTCCTCTTCAGGAACTGCATTGGGATCACCCGTTAACTCGCGGAACCACAAACCCCACAACCAACCGCTCACATGATTTATTTCGCGACGAATAGTCTCCTCAAAGTCTTTGGGAACAACCCCGCGAAGGCGATACTCAAGGAAGATGCGATTTTCAAAATACTCTTCGGGGACCGGATACGCACCAAGATTTACACTGTTTGGCGCGCCATCTGCGGTATAGACAGGAATGTAGTCTGACGCTTCTGGTGAAGCCCACACCACGGCAACTGGTTGTGTTTGGAGATATTCAATCAAAGGACCATAGCGTTGATCTACAAGCGCTGCTGCATACACCTGTGTATACGCGGGGGTAACAAAGCCAAAACTGTTGTAGAAAAGCACTACCAGTATCAACAGCACAGCGCTGCCTACAAAACGCCGTAACACAAAACGCTCAATGAAATACCCAGCGAAGAGCCCCGCCATAAGAGCCGCAAGGGGTTTTGTTATATACCAATGATAATGGCCTGGGTGAAGGTACGTGCCGGTAAGCAACTGTTGATTGAGTGCAAGGGCGAGCGCAGCACTAGCGAGGAGCAAAAATGTGCCACCTGACTTTACATACTGTCGGGGCCAAAAGAACGCGGCGAGTATTGCCATAAGAGGAACAAGTAACCCTAGGACAAATTCGCGTCGGGGAACTAATCCAATAAAATGAGTTAAGTGTACATATTCTGGCATCGCATGAAGTGCGAGCGTGTTTACTATGAATGGAACGGTAAGAAGAAGTGCCAGCACTCCTGCAAGAGCGGCCTGCCGTGCGATGTAATATTCGCGTTTACCTATGTATAAAACAAATATTAAAAACAGCAGTGCCCCAAGAAATGAAAAGGTGTAGGGAGAAATATACAATGATGCACCTATCAAAACCCCGAGGCCACACATGCTGCGCCAGGAAAGATTTAACTTTTCAAACAGGGATCGATACATGAGGAGAAGTGCTCCGAATAAGAACAAACTCGAAATAGAGGTGTTAACTAAGCGCGAAAAAAATATGAATGGTCCGGCAGTGGAATGGTTGGTAAAAAGATCAATAAAAGGTTGAGGCGAAAAAGCGATTAACGAATATCCAAACACGGGAAATGCTGTGGCGATAAGCGCCGCTTTTTTGGAACGCGACAACGAGTACGCAAACGCGTATATAAGGAGTACGATTGCCGCAATGGAGAATGGTTTAGAAACGACCGAAGCACGAGCAGCATCAAGTCCAAATATTTTGCCAAAAAACGCAATGATAATTTCTCCCAGAGGAGGAGTTGCATACGGAACTATCTTAGTAGGTAAAAAGGTGTCTTGTATAGCTAAATCTCCTTCGTAGACTTGGTGAACGCGCGCAAAATAATGATTTTCTGCATCGAGCGTCATCATCTCAATGCCTTGATACTCTGGTTCCATCCACAATTGAATATTGGGTGCGAGAACTAACAGGGCCGCTACAAAGGCAAGTACCAGCGCAGCCCAATGGTTGCGAATTACCTGGTGTATCCAACCATGCTCGAGCGTGTAGACAAACTTTTTACTTGCAGAAAAAGTGATGAGCGAAGTAACAAAAGCAGCGATTGCGATAGAGATGGGGTAGTAGATTTCCCACGCGGAGGTGAGCACAAGTACCAAAGTGGCATTGATGACAAACGCGCCCAAGTAGAGTCCTACAAAAACTGCGTAGTTTTGAAACTGAAGTCCTTCAGTTTGTCCAAACGTAAAGTAGGCATTGGCAAAGAAAAGAAAAGTCCAACTACATACAACACCGACCACAAAACTCCAGAAGTACCAAAAATGGAGGTATTCGGTAAGCAAAAATGAGACTACAAGGTTAATACCAAGTGCGGCAATTCCCACAAGTACAAACCTTATAAATTGGTTAGAGATACTCATCTGACCCAAAAATCGTACCATAGATGCAGCATGAGAAGTGAGTACAACTTTTTGCGATGATTGTATGAGCCGCTCATATGCTGCTCTACCAACTTTGTTACTTCCTCCGGATTGCATAAACCCGCGGCTTTAACATGTTGAGGTGCGAGCACGTCGGTAAGTAACTCCTTCCACTCATGTTGAAACCATTGACCTATTGGTAAACCGAATCCGTGCTTTTTGCGAGAGATTATGTCTTTGGGCAACTTGCCTTCCATCAACTTACGCAAAATATATTTGCCGGTGCGACCGTGTTGTTTAAACTCTGACGGCATCTCAAATGCACACTCTATAACTTGTTTGTCTAAAAGTGGCGCACGTACCTCAAGCGAGGTAAACATGCTCGCTCGATCTGCTTTGGTGAGCAGGACGTCTACTAAGTACGTACGTAGGTACATGTAGGAAGCACGGTTGAGCGGATCTGCACTCTCCATTTCGGCTGCGATGGCATTAAGGAGTGGGTAAGAGTCTTCAACCATATGCTTATATTGAGGAGCGAGGACTGCACGAGCTTCGTCTGCATTGAAACTCGCAAGCCAGGAGGCGTGTAGATGACTTTCGGGACTATGGCTCCCGCGCAGAAACTGTTTGGCTTTAAAATCAAAACTTAAATAGGAATGAGACACCGGAAGCGCATGCACTAACGGCTCTATCACACGCTCGCGCAAAACTTGAGGAACTTTTTTGTATGACTGAAGCAATTGCTGGGCAAAAAAAGTTGGGTAGCCTAAAAAGAGTTCGTCTCCCCCGTCGCCTCCAAGGGCCACGGTCACCTGCTCACGTGCAAACTTTGAAAGTAAAAACTGCGGCAGTATCGCGGAGTCAGCAAGCGGCTCATCAAGCTTTTGTACAATCTCGGGAAGTGCATTACGCACATCTTCGGCAGACACTATTTTTTCGTGATGCGTGGTGCCTAAGTGTTTGGCAACTTCCCTTGCATATGAAGACTCGTCATATGACTTCTCATCCATACCAAGTGAGAACGTATGCACATCTTGAGTATGTTGTTTTGCGTAATAGGTAACGAGTGAAGAATCCAACCCGCCGGAAAGAAACACTCCCACCGGCACATCGGCCACGAGCTGCGAGGAAACACTTTTTTGCATTTCTCTCCTCT
>JAIFWM010000038.1 GCA_019661855.1 Candidatus Parcubacteria bacterium | reverse complement strand
TACGTGAACGTGAAGTCTTTTCAAGTTCCCGCACATCTTGTGGTTGTGGTCTATTTGATTGCTCTAGTCCAAAACGCTCAACTCCTTGTTTAATTCCCGGCATGTTCATGTTTTTTTCTTTGGTATCCATTATCTCACGCACTCGTACCATTCGGCCTGACGTGACTACGCGAGAAAGATTCCAAGCTACCCCATTTTGTTTGGCATGATTCCAGCACACGCCAATAGTGAGTAATGTCCAAAATGGCAGATTATTTAAACCAGGGATGAGATCACCTATTGAACCAAATATATATTTTTGCAATGACTTAAATCCGCACAGGTGCACTAGCAAAAGCAGAAGTCCTGACCCCATCGTGAGTGAAAGGCAAATATTTATAATAAATCCAAGTGCAATACCGAATGGTATTGATACTGCGGCAATAAGTGGACCCACAAAGGGAATGACGCCCGGGCTCGCAAAAAGACCAGCGAGAGCAAATGAGAGACCCGCCTGAAGTCCGTCTAAGAAAATAGCATATCCAATAGCAACAAAGTATTTCATTTTTGAGAAATCATTGACGCTTCTTGGCGTTGTTTTTTGAGCGCCAATACTTGAGATGGATCTGAGGTAATAATTTGGTCTTCGGTATATGAGGCAATCACTTTAATAGCTACGTGTTTAAGGCCAGCAAAAAAGATCCCCTCTCCTACATCTGACTCAAGCAAAAGATATTTTTCTTCGTCTGAGAGGTTAAATGTTTTTTGCAAATTATCAATCGTTGTTGGTGACTGTTTGAGCAAGATTTGAATCGATGAGTTGGTAATCATCGGCAATCCATAGGGTGACTTCAAAAAGTCATCAACGTCTTGGGTAATAGTTGCTAATCCTAGGTAATATTTGCGACCGCGTTTTGCCATACTGTAGAGAAACGACGCAGTATCCTCCGACTTCATCATCCACCACGCCTCATCTATGACGAGTAGGCGTTTTTTAAGATTTTTGCGCACTGCATTCCAGATGTAGTGGGTAATAAGATACATAGCGACTGATTTAAGATCATCCTCCATGTCACGTACCGAAAACACAACAAACTTTTTATTGATATCAACGTTGGTTGGTTGGTTGATAAACCCAGACCACGAACCCTTAGTGTATTTACTCAAGCGCTGCACTAAAGAGTCACTACCCTGCATGCCGGCAAGCACTAACTCAAAGTCAGATAAGAGTGGAGGCTCAATCTCGGCAAAATTTGAGTCAACAGTAATGTCTTTGAGTGCATACGTTTCACTAATGGCTTTGTCGATAATAGCGTCTTCTTCGGGAGTAAGACCGCCAAGCATTATGCGGAACATCCCAACCAAGGAGACTATGTTGCTGCGTAATATATCTGCGGGTGATTCATCTTCACGGGCTGCCGGTAAATCAAAGGGATTAATGTGGTGTTCGGAGTTAAGCGAGATGTTAAAGTAACGCCCCCCTACGGTTTGCGCCAAAAATTCATACTCACGCTCAGGGTCGATAACAATAACTTCGGTATCGAACATGAGCGTACGCAAAATTTCGAGTTTAGTGGCATATGATTTGCCCGACCCTGACTTAGCAAAGATCACGGAGTTGTAGTTTTCGAGACTAAAACGATCAAAGAGCACAAGCGAGGCATTGTGACGATTCACGCCGTACAAAATACCTTTATCTGACGTGAGGTCAAATGATACGAATGGAAAAATCGATGAAAGTGGTGACGAATTGAGTTTAGAGTTGACCGCTAACTCATCGTGTCCCAGAGGAAGCACACTTTTAAAGCCCTGCTCTTGCTGAAAGAGCGCTGGTTTTACATATATAAGGCGCGACTCAAGCATCGACTTAATCTCGGATTCAATCTTATCTAACTCCTCGGTACTTGAGCCGTAAATAGTGATATATACGCCTACATCAAAGATGCGTTCTTGGGCTTGTTGGAGTTGGTCACGAAGCTGCTCGAGATCTTGGTAGGCAGTATCCAACATCGGGTCGCGAACCAAGCCCTTGGCTTCGCGTGACATGATTTGGCTTTGAACCTCAGCCACTTTTTTCTGGAACTTTTTAAGAATATCTGCCGAATCTATCGGATGAATAAAAATAGAGATGTCGAGTACTCGGTCGAGGTTGATGATTGGCGCAAACCAGGAGTCAGTAAGGATGCGTGGATATGACATGACAAAGAATGTGCGTGCAATTTTGTCGCCTAAATTGATCTCTCTTGGCGTGATTTTAAGCGCTGAAGGTGCAATAACGTCTTGAAGTTCAAGAACGCCTTGTTTATAAATTTGCTCAGGCAAAATAGGAGCCATCGGAGTAGGTGTGTTTTCTTTTTTACCGCCAAAAATATCTAAAAATGCCATAAAATTATTTGCCTGCGATGTTTTGTAATTGTAACGGCTTTTCGAGCTCACCTGGGTTGAATAGTTTGTAGAAAAGCTCGATCACCTCCTCAGTGCCTAAAGGAATGACACGTACTCCCGTTCGAACCAAACCTTGCTCTACCACCGCGATGCGTTGCTCGAGCTGTGTTCGGTATTCCTCAAACTGAGTATCGGTTAAGATCTGGTTTCCTTTTCCTCCCGAAGGGAGGAGTGACCCTAGTGTGCCAGAGATACTGCCTCCACGAGAAATAAGTGCAGGGTCATACGGCACGATGATAAAGAAATTTTTTGACATAATGTTAGCGCGTTCAGTAAAGTCTTTAATAAAGACAATATATTCGCGAATTTGGATCTTCATAAGGTCATCGAGTTCAACGGCGAGACGCTCTTCGAGCAAAGCAATATATGGGCGAATATCAAGATCGCGTGATTCAACGAAAAATTGCACCGAAAATTCGAGTGAGTTAAGAAAGTTTTGAAATTGTCCTATGATTGCTTGTTGTTCATCTTGCGACTTAAGCGCCAAGTTAATAGACGATGCCATGAGGAGTGCACGCAAACTACCGTCTTTGAGAATGACGACTCCGTCGCGCACCTCTTTGATAGGTACAAACTCCTGAGTTGCGGTTGCTTTAGGTGCGGATGCCATAGTTATAGTTCAAATCCCGATGGTTTTTTGCTCGTCACACCCATCGTGGTGCGGTCTTTGATGTTGAGAGACCAGGCAAGATCTTTAAGTCGTGACTGTGAAAGTTTAGGAACAACCAGAGCTCCTGGAGTGAGGCTCTCTGCGACGGCTTGGGTAGGGGTTTTAGCCTCGCGTTGCTTCCATAAGTAGAGTTTCGTGCCAAAAAAATAACCAAACGCATGTTCGAGTGCCACAATAAGCGGCCGCCCGTTGAATTTGTAGAAGGCTAAACTCAAGGAAGCCACAATGACCGGCATAGCAAGGATGACGGCTATATAAAAATTAAGCAGCGTAAAGAAAATAAGACATAGTCCCCCGCCGCCCGCGAGGTAGATAAACTGCCTGAGGGTCAGCGGACCAAAGATTTTGTCTTCAACTTCGATAAATTGAGGAACCTGGTACTGCATTACTCTTATTATATCCCAACAAAACACTTGAAGGGCTGTATACTAGTAGTATGGAAGCGCGGGAGAAGTTAGGAGTCGCACGACAAGAAGTTTTGCGACTTCAAGAGCGTACACAAGAGCTACATCAAGAATTACGCGCTAGTGGTTTACCTGAAGCGCCTGCACGTGAAGCCTCCATACAAAAGGCGGTTAATGAGCATTGGGTAGAGTCTGCGCCAAATGAATCGGCTCCTTCAAACTTGGTCACGCTTGATCTTGCGCCCGAGGAGCATGACACCAAAATGGGTGAACTTATAGGGATTTTGCAGGAATATGGTGTTTCTGCGGCTATTAAAGCTGCTGAAAAGAGTGCTAACCCCCACCTCATAGACGACTTTCATAGAGTGTTGGTGGAATATGTGCGAGAGGGTCTTCCTGCCTCGGGAGTTGAAAAAAAGGCCTATAAACAAGCACTTTCTATGAGTTTGTATGAGGTAACCCTCCCTAACAACGAGAAGGAAACAAGCCAAACTGACCCGCAAAAAGGTATGAGGGATTTTATCGCGCTTATGGAGCAGTTTTACCGGGGAATGTTGCAGTTAAGCGCTCAAACGGGCGAACATTTCTCCTTTGAAATAGCTAATCCTGCCGGTTCGGTAGAAACAAGCATCTATATGGCAGTGCCTAAGGAGCGAAAGGCGCTTTTGGAGAAGCAACTGTTAAGTATTTTCCCTATGGCACAGCTTCGAGAGCGACACGACGACTACAATGCCTTTGTTGAAGGTGCACAGGTTGCTGCAGCTAGTGCTTTCTTAAAAGAAAAACATATTTACGGCTTAAAAACGTTTGATTCGTTTCCTAATGATCCTTTAGATGTGATGCTTAATGCATTTTCGAAGCTTGATGCAAAGAGCGAGGGTGCGGCACTTCAGTTTGTTATCTCCCCTACTGACCAAGGGCTCCTTGAGCGTTACAAGCATGCGCTGGAGCGAGTAAAGCAAGGAGTACCTCTCCATAAAGCAACCAATGTTAAAACGGGTGTGGGGCGGGTATTCGCCGAATTTGGAGAATTTTTTAGTACTACCAAAAAAATTGATCCTGACAAACGCGTGGGGAACGAAGATTCTCGTATAAAAAATATTGAACATAAGATTCTAAGCCCACTCATGCATGCAACTATACGTTTAGTGACCTCGGCACCTACGAAAGAACGAGCCGAAGCTATTTTGCAAGACATTGAAGCACCATTTGGACAATTTGCAGATACTTCAGGAAATCAATTTGGATTTACTCCCGTTTCAGTTGGGGGAATGAAAAAGTTTGCGCACGCATTTTCATACCGAACATTTGAGGGCACTACGTTTCCGCTTTCCTGTATGGAACTTGCGAGTCTTGCCCACTTGCCAAGGCAAGGTGTGCGCGCAGCTGCGCCAGAATTACGTCAAGAAAAAAGTCAGGTTGCGGCTCCACCTATTGCCGGAGCACAAAGTGGCACACTCCTTGGCATTAATCGCTTTCGTGGCAGCGAGACTAAAGTGTTTTTGCAGCCCGAAGATCGTTTACGCCACTTTTACCTTGTAGGACAAACAGGTACAGGTAAATCAGCATTGCTTAAAAACATGGTGGTACAGGATATTCGTTCGGGTGCGGGTGTGTGCTTCTTGGATCCGCATGGTACCGACGTATTGGATATCTTAGGTGCAGTGCCACCCGAGCGCATGCAAGATGTTATTTACTTTGATCCTGCATACACAGAGCGTCCGATGGGTCTTAACATGCTTGAGTATGATCTCGCTCGCCCTGAGCAAAAAACGCTCGTGGTTGATGAACTTTTGGGGATTTTTAAAAAATTGTTTGGTGCGGTACCTGAGAGTATGGGTCCTGCATTTGAACAGTACTTCCGCAATGCAGCTCTTTTGGTGATGGAGGATCCAGCTTCAGGTAATACCTTGCTTGATATCTCGCGAGTGTTTGGTGATAGCGAATTTCGGGCGCGTAAGTTAGAGGCATGTAAAAATCCTATTGTCACGCGTTTTTGGCGCGATATTGCCGAACAAGCAACGGGAGACCAGGGCCTTCAAAACTATGCACCGTATGTCACCAATAAATTTGATGCCTTTACGACGAATGAAATTGTGCGTCCAATCATAGCGCAACAAACCTCGGCATTTAACTTTCGGGACATTATGGATAATAAAAAGATTTTGCTCGTTAACCTCTCAAAGGGGCGCATCGGGGAGCTTAATGCCAACCTTCTTGGCTTGGTTATAGTAGGCAAATTCCTCATTGCAGCGCTTTCGCGCGCAGATTCGTTTGGGAAAGATCTCCCCTCTTTTTATCTACACATAGATGAGTTTCAAAACTTTGCGACTCCGTCTATTGCGACGATTCTTTCAGAAGCACGTAAATATAAGCTTTCGCTCACGGTGGCACACCAGTTTATTGCTCAGCTTAGCGAGGAAATTCGCGATGCGGTGTTTGGCAACGTTGGTTCCCTGTGTGTCTTTCGTATAGGAGCAGATGATGCAGAATTTTTAGAAAAACAATTTACACCGCAATTTACTGCGCAAGATTTGATGCGGGTAGATAACTTTAATGCGTTTGTAAGACTGTTGGTTGGAGGTAAGCCTGCACTCCCCTTCAATATAGAAACACTGCCGTTTGAAAAGTCACAGGTCGGAAATATTGAGCGCATGCAGTTGCTCTCGTATGAAAAATATGGTCGCCCACGTGCAGAGATTGAGCAGGAAATTGCCGAACGACTGCAGCTAAACGAAACGGTAACTGCTTAAGGAATCGGTGGTTCGCGGTAAGGATCGGCCGTGTACGACTTAGGTGCTGCCGTGCCCTTCGTAGCCTCTGGCGAAGTAGGGGGTGCCTTAGACACCGTTGGCTCAGAC
>JAIFWM010000037.1 GCA_019661855.1 Candidatus Parcubacteria bacterium | reverse complement strand
GGGAAAGTCGCACTGCAAACCTTGCTTGGCAGTGTTTCAGTCGCTCGAGCATTTGCGGGCACCTGTGACCCATTTCCACCGAGTTCCTGGAATCATCCGAGTTCAATCGGTAGTTTTGATGTTGCAAATATAGAGGGTACAGATATTGCAGTGCGTTCATATGGAGGAATTACCTATGCGTTTATTACCTCAACCTCAATATTGCCAACGGCACCAGACTTTGAAGTATTTAACGTATCTGATCTAACGCATCCAATTTTGGTTGCACAACTAGACACCGGTCCCGGCCTCAACGGAATTGCACTGGGGGAGAACTTTGCCTATGCAGTCCAAAACGACACGCATAACCAGTTACAAGTAATAAATATTTCTAATCCAGAAGTGCCTACAGTTGTTTCGAACATCACGTTAACAGGAGTTTCTTCGGCGGGTTCCTTTCCTCAGGGCTGGCGTGTTGCGTATTACAACAAGCGTGTGTATGTAGGAACTCGCGAGACCGCTGGGCCAGAATTTTATATTTATGATGTGTCCGTTCCTGCGACACCTATGTTCTTGGGTCGCATTGAACTAACTCACACCATAAACGATATCGCGGTCTCGGGGGACTACGCGTACCTTGCAACGTCTGCGGATTACGGGGAGCTTACTATGATAAACATTACGAATCCTGCATCTTTGTCTTTACCTCCAAACTACACAGATCCAGCAATAAATAATCAAAAGTTTAATGCAGTGGCGCTTCCTGGTGGAGGAGCAAGTACTGAGGATGGCTCAAGCGTATACGTCCTTGGCAATACAGTGTTTTTGGGACGTAAGCGCACCACTACCGGAGTTAAGCGTGACTTTTATATTCTCGATGCGTCGAATATTTCCGCTATAACAGCACGAGGATCTATTCGAATTAATTTAGCTTCTAATACAGAAATTTCTGGACTCGTTGCTCAGGGAGACAGAGCATTTTTAGCGACTACTGACCCTACAAAGCCAATAGTAGTGCTGGCATTAACCGACACCGATCCCGTAATTATCCCAAACTGTTCGATGGCATTTGTGCAAATTACAAAAGGGTTATCTTATTTTAATAATTATTTATTTACCGCTAACAAGAGCGACGATCTCTTACGCGTTTTTTATGACACCAATGCTTGCACCTAGAGGATTCACCTTAATAGAAACCATAATTTACCTGGCACTCCTTAGTGTGGTGCTGGTTGGGGTTCTAACTATCTCGTATCCTCTTTTTGTGGGAGCCGAGCATTTGGCAGACGCGAGCTTGGACCAAAACGAGGCAGCATTTATTTTGGCCAAAATAAATGCTGCCGTAGAGTCGTCGGCAGAGATTCCTATTGAATTTGATGCGCCCTTTCTTAACTGGGATGGGGAGCCGCTAAACGCTACACGCGCTCCAGTAAAGGCTTTTACCCTGTTCGACCATGCTTCCTATATAGAGGTGGAGTTTGATATAGGTACGGAGCATATAGGTCCTGTACGTTTCTATAAACATTTATGAACCGCGGATTTATAGCTTTGATTTCTGTTCTTATAATCTCCGCAGTTCTTCTTGCTCTCGTGCTGTCTGTGTCGTTTAACGGTCTTTCAAGTCGTTTTGCATTGCTAGACATTGAGCACAAAATAGAAAGTCAAAAACTTGCGGAAGGTTGTGTGCAAACAGGAATCATAGTTGTTGCTAACGATTCACTCAGAGTTGTAACTAACCGACTAGTCAAAATCGGAAAAGGGCAATGCATGCTTACTGTGTCGCCCAGTACGCCTGTTTCAGGCAAATCTCAAATCGACGCAACTGCAAGCAGTAGTGATGCCGCTACCAACTTACGCGTTACCCTTGATTCCTCCACCGCCTCTGTCCTCTCGTGGTCTGAACGATAATGTTCGACTTACGAAGTCGAACAAAACCTTAAATAGAGCCATTTATTCTAGGTTTAAAGAAGAAAATTCAGTTGTTTCAATATCAGAAAGATACTTTTTTAATGCATTAGGGTAGTTCTTGTAGATATCCTTATAAAAAGAAGTGTTTGTAAAACCAAAGTTTTTTGTACCGCTATAATCACTATAACTACTCCACGGATATGATTCGATGTGCTTTAAAGCGTCAGAAGTGTTTTTAATTTTGTATTGTCTCCAATTTTCGGCGCCAGTTAGATAGTCCAAAGGATTGAGATGTATGTAGTTAATGATGTGTAAAAGTTGCTTGTCATTGTGAATGTGTATTCGTTTCGTGCGTCCTTGGAACAATGTGCCGGAACGTCTGTAGCGTTCGTTAAAATATTTTGCATATCCAATATTTAATTTTCGGAGAAATTTTGTTAAACTTCCTATCTCTTTTTCTGAAACGAGCAGATGGTAGTGATTTTTCATGACACACCAAGCATGAATGTCAACCAAGGGGGATAGTTCAATTTTATTCGACTTACGAAGTCGAACATCAGGAGTTTCTAAGAGGCGACGCATATTGTCTATAGATCTGGTGTCATTAAACAATTGTAGGCCTTGAATAAAGCGTTTTCTATCTTGGTCATCAAGGAAAATATTGCGTTTTTCGACTCCACGATTGCAGAGATGATAAAGTTCCATGTCCGGCACCTTACCATAAGTGTTCAAATTGTTCGACTTACGAAGTCGAACAAATGCTTGCGTAATGTTAAGCCTTCATGTTAGGGTGGCGCGGGCTTTAAAAAATCAACAGAAATATTTATTGTATGAAAAAGATTAATAGAGGATTCACACTCATCGAAATTTTAATTGCGATTGGAATCATTGCAGTGCTTGCAGCTATTGTTCTTGTAGCGATTAATCCTGCGCGCCAGTTTGCACAAGCAAACAACACGCAGCGCATAAGTAATGTAAATGCGATTTTGAATGCGATTGGTCAGCGACTCGCAGATAATAAAGGAACGTTTGAAGGAACATTTACAATCGACGGTACTGTGTACACATGCGGACCACTCCCAACTGCGTCTACTACTATTACGATCACGATGGCAGCAAATGTCACCTCGGCAACGGGTGATCTTGGATGCCTCACACCTACATTTCTCCCACTTTTTCCAACCGACCCTAAAAATCCAGCTGCACCAAGTACTGGCTACTCGGTAATTAAAGATTCGCAAGGCAGGGTAAAGGTTTTTGCTGAACAGGCAGAACTCGGCTCCACTATTGCCGTGGTGCGTTAAGAGTCTTGTAATTAGCCAAATTATTTGACTTCGACGCCAGGGCGTATATCGTATTGGAGGTTTTGTTTAGTAATTAAAATATAAAAATTATGACGTTGACTGGAACAGTTAACGCACGTCGTGTAGCAGCAGTACTGCTCGCGCTTGCGTTAGTGTCTGGTTTGTTTTTGGGAAACCAGCGTCATGTTCAAGCTCAGGTTACTGGACACGATATTGTTTGTGACATAGTAGATCCTGCATTAGAGGGTTTACCTTTTAATCCTAACTGCGACGAGGATAACGGTGGTGGAGGACCTACTCCGCAAGAACAGTGTGGTCTTGATCACGGTTTTTGGGACGGAGACAGTTGTGAAGCAGTGCCAACTTGTAACAGTGAAGCAGGGGAGACTTACAACT
Source organism: Candidatus Parcubacteria bacterium (assembly GCA_019661855.1). Taxonomy (GTDB): domain Bacteria; phylum Patescibacteriota; class Minisyncoccia; order Phycocordibacterales; family SBAW01; genus GWA1-54-10. The sequence continues at coordinate 2,956 of JAIFWM010000037.1, read as the reverse complement.
CTGAAACAAATCAGTGTGTACCCCCAACCCCTCCGCCAGATCCAGTGGACCTCTGTCCTAACTGGGACGATGTCCAACCCGACGTACCCGCAGGCTTTCATGTAGATGAGCAGGGTAACTGTGTCGAAGACGGCAACGGTGATACTGGTACTGTAGATGAAAATCCAGGAACCAGTGGCTCAAATGGTGGTCATCACAGCGGCGGCGCGGGCTTGCGCCAGCAGTTGGGAGGTTTGGTAATGGGCGTTGAGGACTGCAGCCAATACTTGACTGCGTTCATGCGCTTGGGTGCACAAAACGACACCGAACAAGTAACACGCTTGCAGAAATTCTTTAATCAATTTGAAGACATGACAGTTCCAGAGTCTGGTGTCTTTGACCAAGCAACTCTTAAAGCAGTGCATAGCTTCCAAACTAAGTATGCAAGTGACATCTTGACCCCTTGGGGAGCAAGCCAGTCGACTGGATATGTCTTCTACACCACTCAGAAAAAAGTAAACGAGCTTTACTGCAAAGGAACTAAACAATTTCCACTCTCTGACTCTGCAGAGGAATATATTGGCAAGATTCGTGCAGGTGGATATGTGCCAGCGCCAACATCAAAACCAACAAAAGTAAGCTCAAAAGTTGATCTCTCAGCTTCGGCTGCAAACTCACAAACTGAACAAGTAGATGAAAGCGAGGATAAGGTTACTCCAACGCCAACTTCGAAGGGCCGGGGCTTTTGGGGATCGATGGGAGACTTCTTCTCTAACGTCTTGCGCTTTGGTCGTTAAATGGTGTAGTGTGTGGGAGCCCCAATAAAGGGCGATGCATCTAACCAATAAGGAGCTCCAATGTACTTCAGGCTTTTGGCGGCAGCGGCCGCTCTTACTGCCACAGCACTTCCGGCTTATGCCGGGGCCAAGTACCACCACGGTGGTGGACATGCCTACTACGCGCATGTCGGCAAGAATCACAACAGCAACCACAACCAACACACCAAGTCTTCGACTTCGACATCCACGCACACGAGCGTTAAAACCCACTCTTCAGTGCGCGTCCGCAGTCACGGGAGCGGCTGGGTGGCTGGTGGCTTCTGGGGTGCCTTCTACGGCGGCACCAGCTCGAGCTGGGAGAGCATTTATCCTATGCCGTATTACACTGCGGCGCCCGGCAATCCCTGTCCCAAAGGGCAGTTCATGCATCCGAAGAAGCACGAGTGCATGAATATCGATAAGTGATGACGACCTCAAAGGTCGTAAGAAAGAGGGCGCTGCCGATGGCAGCGCCCTTTGATGTTGAAAACTTTTGTTGACTGCGCGAAGCTTTCGTTAAACACTTGGGGTAAGGGGGGCCAGCTGATTAATTTATATCAGCATGAAAAAAATTGTTGCATTGGGTGCTGTCGCTTTACTCGTGCTTTCGGCTGCGCCAGCATTGGCTGCAACTCGTTCGGACCGTGATACGCGCGGATCAACTAATGATCCTGCTCCAGTTCCTACACCAATTCCGCAACCTCCACACAATGGAAGTAACGGTAATAATGGAAACATAAATAACAACAGCAGTTCAAACGCTAACTCTGGTGGCAACACTGGCGGCACAGTAATTACTGGTGACCAAACCTCTACGGTGCATGTTGAAAATATTGGTCCTACTAACAACAACACGGTGGTAGTCGTGCCGGGACCACAAACACCTCCTCAACCAGCGCCTGAGCCTGAATCTTGTGGCGGTCGTGGTTGCGACAGACGCTAGAAAATAAAATAAATTCAAACAACATTCAGGAAGAGGTTGATACTCTGATATAGTTCGTAGTGATTATCATTAATTATTAATTATTCACAATTAATTCTTCACAAAAATCATGAGTACAGCTCAAAAAATAGTTTCGTCAGCTGCAGTAGCAGCATTGTTCGGTATTAGTGGAATTGCATTAGCAGCACCAGTGCCCCCACATGGTAGTGGACCAGTCACCGCACCAGGTCAAAATAAAATCTTGTGCTTCGACGGTACAACCGATGGAGGCTTTGGCGGCACCTGCACATTGAATAGCAATGGAGCAAAAGGAACTGCCACACTCGCTCTCACCAGCAGCAATCCAAATGGTGATTATGCAGGAGTATATACGCAAGAAAGTAGCATCTATGGCGCGACGCTTGCTTCACTTAAGCAGCTCTCGTACCACTACACCGCGTCTATTACTCCTCAGCCGGGCAACCTAAGCTATAACATTCCTATCGACACCGATGGAAATGGCAGTACCGATGGATATGCATTCGTTGATGCCTTCTATTGCCCAGGTACAGGTGGAAACGTTGACATTGTTAATGACCCTAACTGTGGCATCTGGCTCAATGGTGTTGAATATGCCAATTGGGCAGCATTAGTCGCAGCATTCCCCAACGCGAAAGTGGCAACTGATAACTTTGCCTTTATTGTGGCAGAGCGCACAGGCACAGAACCAGCGGCGACCTACACGGTCAACAACGTTAAGTTCGGTAAACCAGGAAAGTAATCTTCTCTACAGATTAACAAAACAGCCGCCCTAGGGCGGCTGTTTTGTTTCTTACCTTTCTGCTCTTTGGAGTTCGCCTCTTCGTGATTCAGCCCAGAAGACATGTCTCAACACCTTATTGCCATTTCCTAAGTCCTGCTCAAAGACAGACATGCGGCCGTCGTCATTGCGATGAACTTCGCGACCCCATTTGCGTGGATCAGTAGAGTCGTCGGCTGCTTGAGGAGAGCTCAGAGATGTTTGAGCAATTGTAGTGATGGGATCTAAGTGCGCGTAAATAAGGTCGAGCTCTTCGTAGTCGTGCGCGTTAGGATGCTGGTTACTCTCGGGGAAGTTGGTGTAATCCATACAGGTGTTGAGGTTGGCATTGTTAAAGCCTTCGTCCTGGTGGTCAAGACCAAACGTATGGCCTACCTCTTGGCAGGTGACTAAGTTTTTCCACGCAGATGTCCTTCC
>JAIFWM010000036.1 GCA_019661855.1 Candidatus Parcubacteria bacterium | reverse complement strand
GCCGATCGGTTTTTAGAGGTGACCCACACCATCGAGCCGCGCAAGATGCGTGACCAAGTTTTAGACTCGATGGATCTTGAACGTGAGCGTGGAATCACTATCAAGATGCAGCCTGTGCGCATGGAGTGGAAGGGTCACATTGTTAACCTCATAGACACACCAGGACATATCGACTTTTCATATGAAGTTTCGCGCGCGCTCACTGCTGTCGAAGGCGCAGTGCTCTTGGTTGACGCAACTCAAGGTGTGCAGGCACAAACTTTTACCGTGCTACGCAGCGCGCGCGAGTTGGGTTTGGTGATCGTGCCGGTTATATCCAAAATTGATTCACCACTGGCACAAATTGATGACACCAAACTCCAAGTAGCAACTCTGCTCGACATTTCTCCCGACGACATTTTACTTTGCTCAGGTAAAACAGGGGAGGGAGTAGATGCGGTGCTTGATGCAATTATCGAGCGCATCCCTCCTCCTAAGACTCCTGCTGCAACGCAACCTCGTGCACTTATTTTTGACTTTCAATACTCTGACCACCAAGGAGTCATTGTGTACCTGCGCATGATGGAGGGCTCTATTAAAAAGGGAGACGCACTTGAGTTTGCCGCAAGTGACCGCAGTTTTAATGCACTTGAGGTTGGTATTTTTGCACCCAAGCCACAGGCAACTCAGGAACTAAGCGAAGGATGCATCGGCTACGTAGTAACCGGCATTAAATCTCCTGGTTTTGCACGAGTAGGAGACACTATTCGAAGCAAGGGCTCCGCAACTCCCGTATTGCCCGGCTACGCAGAGCCTAAACCTGTAGTGTGGGCCAGCGTGTATCCAGAGAGTCAGGATGACTTTATTGGGCTGCGTCAGGCTCTGTCGCGTCTTAAACTAAGCGACTCCTCACTTTCGTTTGAAGAGGAATCATCGGGCATGTTGGGTCGTGGATTTCGCTGTGGCCTTTTGGGCATGCTCCACCTTGAAATTGTGACCGAACGCTTGCGCCGCGAAGCTAACTTGGGGCTCGTGGTCACCACACCAACCATCACCTACGAAGTAGAGACAAAGAAAGGCCAGCGTCTCACGGTGTACTCACCGTCGATGTTTCCTGAACATGGAGACATTGCCAAAATCTGGGAGCCATATGTGGCAGTTGAAATTATCGTGCCCTCGGCATATTTAGGTGCGGTAACGACACTTCTGTATGACCACGAGGCCGCTGTAGACTCGACAGACTCTTTTTCAGAGGAGCGCATGATAGTTAAGGCGACGATGCCTTTGCGCGAACTTATGCGCAATTTTTTCGATAAAATTAAAAGCGTTTCGTCAGGCTATGCGAGTGTCTCGTATGAAATGCGCGAGTTGCGGGTTGCTGAGGTAGCGCGCTTGGATTTGTTAGTGGCAGACGAGCTGGTGCCCGCATTTACGCGTATGGTGGCAGTACACCGAGCCTATGACGAGGCGGTGGCTGCAGTTGAAAAGCTCTACAATATTTTGCCGCGCCAAATGTTTGCCACTAAGATCCAAGGTCAGGCGTTGGGCCGGATCCTTTCAAGCAAAACTCTCTCGGCAATGAGCAAAGATGTGACTCAGCACATGTATGGAGGCGATATCACGCGCAAGATGAAACTGCGCGAAAAGCAAAAGAAGGGTAAGTCACGCATGAAAGAGCGTGGGAGAGTTAATATCCCTGAAGAAGTCTTTTTAAAGATGGTTAAATCAGAATAAATTAGACGACCATCGCGAAGTAGGAGAGTACCATCGACAAGATGACGAGTACCCCTACCACCCAAGAGAAAATCTTGATATTGCGGTCGCGCTTTTTACCAAACATTCCTAGCATTTAGTGATATCCTACCCTATATGCAGGACTTCTCCAAACGCCAAATAAAGACCCAAATCCTCATGCGTTTTTTACGCTCTGTTGTGGGTTTGGTGGTACTTGGAGTCATCGCCTTCGTGGCTGCACGAGCGGCATATAACATGTATGGCAAGTTTTCGCAGGCTGCTTTAGCAAGTAAGCAGGCGCAGGTACATTTAATCGATCTAGAGGATCAAAGGACCCAGGTAAGCGCTGCTGTGGAGTCGTTTGACTCGCGCCGTGGGCTAGAGGCAGAGATCCGCAAACGCTATGGGTTGGCTCAAGCCGGGGAGGGGAAGATAGAGATAGTGCGTGAGGCTGCATCAACCTCGCCAAACAGCACATTTAAGCCACAGAATATATTTGTACGCGTCTTTAACGCCCTCTGGCCCTTTTAGTGCGAGTGGGGGGAATCGAACCCCCGCCCTATGCTTGGGAAGCACAAGTTCTACCACTAAACTACACTCGCGATAAAAAAGATTTTAACACTTAAAGATACTTCTCTCCATAACGACGCATGGCGCGTTCTACCGGAGCGAGCCCTTTACCTTTGCGGGTAATAACGTACGTACCCTCTTTAGACTTTTTGAGCATCCGCTCCTCTTCAAGTTTTTTAAGTTTTAGGGTTAGCGTGCGTGTTGATATCCCCACGAGCGAGCGCTCGAGGTCACAAAAGCGGCGAGGACCGGTGAGGAGGTCTCGCATGAGGAGCATTGTCCAGGGGTCTGAAAGAAGTAGAGCCGTCTTATGCATCGGGCACTCTTTGTCGGTCGTGGTCATGTCGCCCAGTATAGCATTGCCGCCGTACTTTACAAAATAAAGTAATGTCTTCGGATGTGCTAAATACTTTACTATGTAAAGTATAGGTTTTATACTACTCTGTATGAACTACACAACACTTGCGTCAGATGAAACATTACAAGCAACCGTAAAAGCTCTTGAAGTGAATAACGTACATGCTGAGGTGGTAGAGAACGGGGCCGAGGCACTTAGTCGACTAAAAGAACTCATACCCAAAGGAGCGTCGGTCATGAATGGTTCTTCTCGAACCCTTGAAGAAGTTGGCTACATCAAATATCTAAAGTCAGGAGAGCATGAGTGGCAGAATCTCCACGAACAAATTTTGGCCGAGAAGGATCCAGCCAAACAAGCACTACTTCGCAAGCAATCGTTACTGTCGGACTATTATGTTGGGAGTGTGCACGCTATGGCACAAACAGGGGAGTTTGTTGTTGCCTCTAATACCGGCAGTCAGTTGCCCCACGTCGTTTATTCGTCTCAAAACCCTATCTTTGTAGTGGGTGCACAAAAGGTGGTTCCCACGCTCGAGGACGCAAGGAAACGCCTTGTGGAGCATGTAGTTGGGCTTGAAGACGAGCGCATGATGCAGGCCCACCAGATGCATACCAAACTCAATAAAGAGCTTATTTTCCACGGAGAAAGCCCCTTTACTGGCCGCACGGTACGAGTGATTTTCGTAAAAGAGAAGCTTGGATTTTAATTTAATGCTATAATTTAGACACTAGTAGTAAATAAAAACCTATGGATAAGCACGTTACCATATACTCAACCCCAACTTGTCACTTTTGCAAAATGGCGAAAGATTTTTTTGCTGAAAAAAATGTTCAGTACACCGCGCATGACGTCGCGAGTGACGCTGCAAAGCGCCAAGAGATGATTCAACTTACGGGCCAACTTGGTGTACCGGTTATTGTCATCAACGACAACGTGATGGTCGGCTTTGACCGTGACCGCATTGCCGAAAAATTAGGAATAGAGGCGTAAACTTTTGTGCCCTCGGCAGGAATCGAACCTACATCTTTCCCTTAGGACGGGATTGCTCTATCCATTGAGCTACGAGGGCAGACCTGTAAAAATCTACCATTTTCTGCTATATTTGACACCGTGGACACTGACATAGAAGAGTTAAAAGAGGAGCTTAGAATTCAACGAAAGCTCCTCGAGGATACTAACGCCACAGTGCGTAAAATGCATCGCGGCGCAGTATGGGGCCGGATTATTAGTTGGGGCTGGTGGATAGCAGTTTTGGTACTCACCACCGCCGTCTACTATTACTTTCTTGGACCATACATGAACCAGTTGCTCCAAATTTACACAGGCTTCTCGGGTGGGTCAGGAGATTCCGGAGGCTTGTTACAAACACTTCTAAAACAATACGGTCTATAAATGCTTGGGTAGCTCAGTTGGTAGAGCATCTCCCTGAAGAGGAGGGGGTCGCCGGTTCGAGCCCGGCCCCAAGCACCAGAATTAGTTTGATCTAACTTTAAGTTTAGCGTGGCGGCCTTTGTCGAGCTTAGGAAGACGGATGGTAAGGAGTCCGTGTTTTTCGGTTGCCTCAGCTTCTTCAATCTCTACTTCTTGGGGGAGGACTATCGTGCGCGCAAATGAACCCCAGTACAGCTCGGAAAAGAAAAAGTCTCCCGCAGTACCTTCAGTATGACGTTCGCGTTTGCCACGCAAGGTAACCATGTCGCGGGTGATAGACACGTCCAAGTCTTCGGGCTTCACGCCTGCAATCATTGCTTTGATGATTATGTGCGTAGGAGTTTGATAGACATCTACCGCTAATTCGCCTTCTGCTTCTTCTACAAGGGGCTCAGGAGCAGGGGAAGTGTGCATGGGGCCGCCACCCAAACTTGCACGCCTCTCTTGCGGGCGCTGAGGCGCCATGCCCGAGCCAGTTTCTAAGTCGTCGAATGAAAAGTCATTGTCTCCGGATCCTCCGGTAAGCCATTCAAATAGTGATCGTTTTTCGCGCGCCATAATTTCTTTTTTTATTGTAACACTTAACAGTAGTCGCGTGCTGGTTGTTTGATACGTTCAGTAAAAAGCAAAATTCCGATCACCCCAAGCCAAATGGTGAGGAAAATCCAAAACGTTGCACCTCCGCCCTCCTGAAGTATAAAAAAATTAAAAAACGTATGCAAGAGTGTTGCAAGGATAACTCCTATAAGTGCATACGTTTTACGCACTGCTGCGGGTTTATAAAACGATAATGCGAGCGCCATACCGATAGTGGTTGATGAGAGTGTATGAAGCAGTGTCGCGCCAATAAAGCGCAAGTCTCCCGTGACTATAGTTTTGATGATGTCTCCATGTTGGAGCGGCCCCATGAGAAACAGCGTATTTTCCATCGCACTAAATCCAAGTGCCGCGGTGACCATGTAAATAACTGCATCGAGTGGTTCATCAAACACGTGCCAGTGCAGCGCAGCCACGTAGGCAGCGCCAAACTTAAATACTTCCTCAATAAGTGCCCACACAAGAAGTAGTATGGGCCCTGAGGCGTAGGCGGCAGTAAACCGCTCGCTAAAGAGAACAGGGAAGACAGCGAGCATGCCGAGCACAAACGCAAAAAAGATATAGCGTTTAGGCTCCGGTTCGCATCTGTCTTCGAGTAACCAAAAGACGAGCCATAAAAGTGCGGGCACCACACCTCCTAAAAAAGCGAAAAAAATTAGCGGACTGGCCATTCACTGACCATTATAAGCCCAGTTTTGTCAGGCAATGACCCCCAAATCTCTTCGGTGACGAATGGCATGAAAGGATGGAGGAGTTTGAGCGAATTTTCAAGAATGTAGTAGAGGGTTGCGCCGTACTCGGGTTTGTTTTTGCTCTCCTCGATAATTTGTGCGGCAAATCTGTCCCAAAGGTAGTGATATATTTTTTCGGCGGCAAGATAAATGCGATATTCTTCCATGTCGTGGGTTACGTCCTCAGCAAGTGCGTCAAACTCTGTTTTTAATTGAGGCATAAGTTCACCCGTATTTTCCTGCGAGAGTACAAAACGCGTGATGTTCCACACTTTATTGGCAAACATTTTGTATCCTTTGACCTTTTGTTCATCAAATTTAACGTCGCTCCCAATCGTTGCTCCTACGATGAGTCCCATGCGTAGCGCGTCCGCTCCATATTTTTCGATCATATCCAAAGGATCAACTCCATTGTTGAGTGACTTACTAAACTTGCGGCCATCTTTTGCACGGACCAAACCATGAATAAGTACTTTTTTAAAAGGCACCTCTTCAAGAAGAAATGTGCTCATGAGTATCATGCGTGACACCCATAACTGCAAAATTTCATATGCAGGAGACATGAGCGACGTTGGGTAAAAAGTTTTAAGATCTTGAGTTATCTCCGGCCAACCCAAAGTTGAAAATGGCCACAATGCCGACGAAAACCAAGTATCAAGCACGTCAGAGTCTTGCTCCCAACCAAGCCCAGGACTTTCCATACTCACCACTGACTCTTCTTCGCCACGATACCAAACAGGAATACGATGTCCAAACCAAATTTGGCGCGAGATGCACCAGTCGCGCAGATTTTCTATCCAATGCAAGTAAGTACTTCTGAATCCTTCTTGTGGCATATCTACGGCGCCGCTTAAAACTGCCTCGCGCATTAAATCTTTAAGCGATTTGTTGTCACGCTCGGCGATTGGTTTATTTACATCCACAAACCATTGCAGTTTAGGGAGGGGCTCGATGATTCCGCCGGTGCGTTCTGATGTGGAGACATTTTGCTTCACCTCTTCCTCTTTTATGTATAGTCCTTCTTCTTTAAGCCAGGCGAGTACCTCTTCGCGCGCCTCAAGGACTTTCTTTCCATTAAGAGGTCCTTCAACCATCATTTTTGCATATTCGTTGATGACCTGCGGGTGAGGAAGGTCATGACGCTGTGCGATTTCCCAGTCGATCATGCTGTGTCCTCCCCCC
>JAIFWM010000001.1 GCA_019661855.1 Candidatus Parcubacteria bacterium | reverse complement strand
AGGATGGTTATGGGACCTTTCGGGCGAACGAGCCTATATAGTGTTGAAAAAGTGTTTAACTACAGTGCACTCAAAGTGTGCTTGGCAAGGTCAGGAATATTTTTTGAAATTCTAAAAAACATTTGCACTGACCGTTGCTCTTTTTCAACAATATCTGCAGCAATCAATAGTGCGAGGTGTTTGGAAGTCGCTTTATAAGACAGGTGAAGATGCTCTGCAATGCCAGTAAGGTTAGCTTCTCTCCGGCTTTTGAGATATCGCACTGCAGCAAGTCGCCGCCGGTTAGCGAGTGCTTTATGGATTTTCTCCGTATCCTTCAATTCTGTTTTTGCCACGAGAGGATTATAGGACCTTTCGAGCGAAAGAGTCAATATTGTTACTTATGAGATAATGGTGCACGTGAAAGGGAATATAGATAAAACAGTTGAGTTTGTGAAAGAAAAAATGAAAAGCACCGACGGAGGTCATGACTGGTGGCATATTTACCGCGTCTGGCAGAACGCTAAACATATTGGAGAAAAAGAGGGAGGAGATATGGAGGTTATAGAATTTGCCGCCCTGCTGCATGATATTGCAGATTGGAAATTTCAAGGAGGCGACAGTACTGTTGGACCAAAAGTTGCGCGAGAGTGGCTTCAGAATATAGGAGTAGAAAAAGAAACAATTGACCATGTGTGCAATATTGTTCAGCATATTTCATACATGGGTGCAGGAGTTGAAAACAAAATTTCTACACTCGAAGGAAAAATCGTGCAAGATGCAGACCGACTCGACGCACTCGGGGCTATAGGAATTGCTCGCGCGTTTAGTTATGGAGGTTTTAAAAGTAGGGAACTATATAACCCAAACATTCCTCCCATGCTGCATGGATCTGCAGAGGAATATAAGAAAAATAAATCTTCGTCTCTCAATCATTTTTATGAAAAGTTACTTCTGCTTAAGGACCGAATGAACACAAAAACTGGAAAAGCAATGGCAGAAGAGAGACATACATATATGGAAGAATATGTTCGAAGATTTTTAACCGAGTGGGAAGGAAAAGAATAACCGCCGGCGAGGGGCCGGCGGTCATACATGACAGTGTCTACTTTTTGTTGAGAGCAAGGTCTGCTTGAACAAGATCGTAGTGTGCGCCGCCAATGCAGACAAGCTCGATAGATGTTCGCTCCGGTGAAGCAAGTATTTGTCTCGCTTGCTCAGCGCTAACCCGCTTGGTTAGTTTGTTGTTGCTCCTCAAGTTCTGTTTATAGAGGTCTGCACGGTATTGATCTGCTTCAACGATTAAGATCATGGACGCTCCCTTAGAGTTGTCCGGATTGTACCCGGTGCAATAGTAGTACAAAAATAGAAAAGAGTATAATTACTTCATGAACGAGACGATTGTATTTGGCGGAGGATGCTTTTGGTGCACTGAGGCGGTGTTTTTAATGATCAAAGGAGTTGAGTCAGTTGACCCTGGCTATGCCGGCCCAAAATATAAAAATGACAAAGGTCCAAGTTACGAAGAGGTGAGTACCGGCACTACACCCTATGTTGAATCTGCTAAGGTAGTTTACAACCCCGACTTCATTGCATTTCCTGAGTTGCTGCAAGTGTACTTTGCAAGTCACGATCCAACGCAAGCCAATGGCCAAGGTAGCGACATCGGTCCGCAGTATCGTCCGGCAGTGTTTTATACGACACAAAGGCAAAAAGAGATGTCCGAGCACTATGTGCGCAACCTACAGCAAGGGTTTGTAAAGCCTATTGTGACGTCAGTGGAGCCGCTGCAAACTTTTTACAAAGCCGAAGACTATCATCAAAAATATTACGAAAAACACAAGGACGCCGGCTACTGCCAACTCGTCATCGCTCCCAAAGTTGAGAAGGTAAGTACCAAATTTAAAGACTTATTAAAACCAAATCAATGAAATATTTTGCATTGGTTGCGTTACTCATAGTGCCGTTTACTGTTCTCGCTCACGGAGGTGAAGGAGTGGTGCTTTCAAAAGTCACCGATCAAGGATATTTAGTTGATGTCGACTATAGCAATGAAGCATTTACCGTTGGTGAGCCAGGAACATTCACATTTGGTCTTTACACAGATGACTCGCGAACTAAAAAAGTTGAATTTTCTGATATATGGGTGCGTGTAGTTAAAAAAGGTGCAGATGGTAAAGAGGTTACCTTGTTTGCTGGGTCGGTAACACATTTGCCTTTGGCGCCGATAACATTGCTTTATGGATTTACTGAGGCAGGAACATACATCCTTGATGCACGCTACAACAAACCTACAGAGAATGTTTTAAGTCAACAATTAACCGAAGCGGAATTTACTTTTGACGTGAAAGGAGAAGAAACACCGGCTTCTCCCGGTGTTTCGAAGGAGTTTTTTTTGGGTCTATTTGTTGGTCTCCTTTCAGCTTTCATCCTTCTTACAATAAGAGCAAAAATTCAAAAAAGTACCTAAAAATGCTATACTCGGCAAATGAATTCACGAACGCCATTGTTGATTTTCGGAGCAGTTGTGGTCGGATTTATTGTCTGGGCAAGCTTCTTTTACGAGCAGTCGAAGCGGGCAGAGCAAACGCCTACCTACACCTCTAACGAACTGGGGGTCACCTTTGACTATCCGGCTAGCTTTGACGTCTCCTATTACAAAGAGGGCAATGCTGAGCGCCAGTGGCAAGTAGTAACTTTATTGCCAAAGGGCTACACGCCTCCTAAAGACAGCGAAGGTCCTCCGAGCATCGCCATAACAATGTTCGACAATCCTGAGGGCACACCACTACAGCAATGGATAGAGGGTAATAGTATGTCAAACTTTAAGCTTGGCACTGACCAATCGCTCAAACCAACCACCGTCGGTGGCGAACAAGGCTACCGATACCTCTACGGCGGTTTATACGAAACCGATGCCGTCGCGGTAGCACATGGAGGTAAAATATATCTGCTTACCGCAGGGTGGCAGACTCCGCAGGATCCTATCCGCGCACAATTTCAGGATCTGTATACGAGTTTGAAGTTTACAAAGTAGTATGCCCTTACAACCATTTATCCTTATCGCGCTCGCGCTCATCGGCCTTGGTGATACTCTCTACCTCTCGTACTACCAATACCTCAACTTAATCCCAACCTGTGCGCTTGGCGGGTGTGAACAAGTATTAACCAGCGTCTATTCTAAGTTTTTTGGAGTGCCACTCTCGTACGTCGGCTTGGTGTACTACAGTTATCTCTTGTGTCTCTCCTTGCTTTTGGCATGGGAGCCGCAGTCGCGCGCACTTCGCACTGGAGTTGTGCTCTACACAGGTATTGGCTTTGTGCTCTCGATGCTCTTTATCTTCTACATCCAGCTCACACTCATTGGCGCGCTGTGTCTCTTTTGCGCAGTTTCGGCAGCGGTTTCAACCTTTGCGTTTGCAACTATTTTGTGGCTCTTAAATTCCCGAAGGACGGCGGATGCGGTTTAATCCCTTCCACGCGAGATAGAAGAAAATAAGCACTACAAGTGGATAAAAAATAGCTGCGTTAGCAAGTAACCAGCGAACAATGGTCAAGAAATAGAGATACAGAGTGTAGAGTACAAACCAAAACGTGTTCTCCATCGACGAGCCTTTGTCGCCCGTGTCTGACCCGGCAACGATGCCCGGTTTAGGTGTCTTGTCTACCTTTTCTTTTGCTCCGGCAATTTGAGAGTCGAGTGCGGACGCGCCTTTGGCACGAGCAGAATCTATAAACGTAAATGCAGGTTTAAGTATCTCGGCGGTGGTAGGAGAGAAGCTGCTGATTAGTTTTTGAATATCATAAGAGGTTTGAACATCTTGCGCTGCCGGTTGCGGATCGTTTGAAGAATCGTCAACAAGTTTGGCAGCAATAGTAAAGTTTGCAGACTGTGTCTCAATAATAGTACCTGCTTTCGAAGTAAACTCTGCGGTGATGTGGTGAGCTCCTGCTTCAGGCTTCCAAGAGAGCGATACGGTTGCTGCCTCGCCTGGAGTAAGAGTTACCGGTGAACTGCCGATCTTTTTATCGTCCTCTTTAAACACCACGTCGGCATCTACTTGGAGATTAGTATCGTTAGATACGACTGCATGTATAAACACGGTCTCTCCCTCAATTACTGACGGTTGAGAAAGGAAGAGAGAACCCTTGGCAAAACCAGCTGCAAACACCGTCAAAGGGGTGAGTATTGCAAACAAAGCGAGTGTGTATCTCATGCTAAAATTATACAATATGAATTTCGTTTGGTATTTCTTATGGGGTGTAAGAAATGGCTTAATCCCTTCTCACCACAACGATTATCGTCCTCACCTGGTGCGTCGCAGTATGTTGCTTGCTTTGTTGGCATTAATTCTTGGTGCTGAAGGATTTTTTGTTGCAGGACTTGCAACTAACAGTGAGCAGTCTGCGGCAGTAGTGCAAAGTGATCTTGTTACGCTTACCAACGAAGAACGCGCGCTTAACAATAATTCAATATTAACTGAAAATGGATTGCTCGACCTAGCTGCGCTGGCAAAGGCTAAAGATATGGCAGCAAAAGGATATTTTGCTCACACGGGCCCCGATGGCAAGTTGCCTTGGGCATGGCTCGCAGAAGTTGGATATCGCTATCAACTCGCGGGCGAAAATTTGGCCGTGCGATTTACTGAATCAAATGATGTTGTAGAGGGGTGGATGAACTCTCCAACTCATCGCGCCAATATATTAAAACCCGAATATACCGAAATTGGTATCGCAACTGCAGAAGGAGAGTACCAAGGCGAACCTGCCACCTATGTGGTGCAATACTTTGCTGCTCCAGCAAAAATTGTCGTGCCGCAAGTTGCAGCAGCCGCAGCCATACCTCACGCAGGCGTGACTAATCAAACGCTCGATAAAATATTACGCGCACTCTCTGACCCGGCTACCACCAACTGGGTTTTGGGTGGCACTGGGTTGATGCTTATAGTGGCGCTCTTCTTGACCTTTTTTGTACATATTCAAGTGCAGCATGGGAGAGTCTTAATGGGTACTGCGGCAGTAGCATTGTTTGCACTCACTCTTCTTGCTGCTAATAATCAGTATGTAGGCTCTGCTTCAACCCAAAGCGCAAGTGTTGTACACTCGCTTAATCTCGGTGGAGTCGTAGATGAGCAGGGAAGCTGGATAACACTCGAGCAATAGTATGCGTGACGAAACAATAAACTCGACTGCCTTACTTAAGGAGGCGGTAGATAGTATACGTGCACTTTTCCCTCACGAGTCGGTGGGCGCGGTTGTTACCCGTGCACTTAAAGACAAAGCAGGACTTTCAGACGCAAGTGCTACCGAGTTTGGGGTGCGCATTGAGCGTGTGATTTCTCGAGAACTTGGAGGAGGTGAGCCCGAGCGCATGCAAGCAAAGCGTCTCGTTGAAGCAGTAGAGGAATTGCAGTCAAAAGTCACCATAGATAACACCTATGATATTCCTGCACTTGCTGGGTATTCGAAAGATACACCCACAAAGTTGTATATGGACCGCGGACTCAAACAAATTTTCCCCGTAGCATCCGGTGCTCAAATGGATGTGTATCGCTACTTGGCAGTGCATGAGTTGGTAGAAAAATGTTTGATAGACACAGTGCCGTGGACTTCGCGTGCATATCAACAGTCGCACCAACTAGCGCAACGACTCGAACAAGAGGCGGTTCGCACCGAAGGATTTTCGTGGCGCGAATACCAGTACACCATCATGGTTCCTGAAATAGACAAAGCCTATACTAAACCAGTTCGGCGCTTGCCGCACGATTTAGACGAGACACCGTATCGTGACAGTGATGACATGCAGATTTTGACTCCACAAGCACCTATGTTCGAGCCTCATATCATAAGTCCGCAGATTTATTTTTTAAAATTTAAAGAGCCTGGCCGCATGGCCTCGGCACTTATGCGTTTTCAAGAATTTTATGAATCGCCAAACTTCAAAGGGAAATATTTTACACGAGAGGAATTTAACACGTGGTATACCGAGGCGCACAAAGGTTCACACTATGTACAGGATTGGGGAGCATATGGTTTTAATTTTCCATCTGCAGTGTTGAAAGACTTTTATGCAGGACATTTTGATCCACTTACGCAAGATGAGCAAGATATACTCGACTATTTTGCGCAAGTTTCCAGCGACTTTTATGTCATTGCAACTTCCCCAGCATCGTCTAATGAAATGATAGGGCATGAAATAGCGCACGCGCTTTACTTTCTTAATTCGGACTACAAGAAAGAGGTTGAGGAGATACTCTCACAGGTAGACACTGAACCGCTCGAACATTTTTTAACTACCCATCCTGAGTACGCTAGTTACCACCCTGATGTTTTAGATGACGAAGTGCATGCATACCTCTCGCAAACGACCGAAGAACTTACTGAAAATGGGTTTAATGTGGAGCCCTATGCTGAAGCAACCAAAAGACTACAGGCTGTATATGAAAAATACACGAAGGGGATAGTCAACTTGCCGCGGTAAGAAAATGGAAGTATCGTTGGGGTATGACACATAGATTGCAGCTCGGCATTGCGGTCGGTGTAGCGATCGTAGTAGTTGGATTTTTCTTTATTTTTAATAGTCCGTTAAATCTTATGGATTCGCTTGCAGGAAACACTAATGACAACAGCGCTGCTCTTCCTTTGGGCACGAGCACAAATACAAATGAACTGGTAGTACAGGATGAAAAGGTGGGTGGAGGTGCTGAGGCAAAGCCAGGTAGCACCGTTACCGTTAACTACACCGGCAAGTTTCAAGACGGTACTGTATTTGATACATCTGTTGGTAAAAATCCATTTACCTTTCAGTTAGGCGCGGGTATGGTGATCGCTGGTTGGGACCAAGGGCTCCAAGGCATGAAAGTTGGTGGTAAGCGTTTGCTCATTATCCCACCAAGTCTTGGTTATGGTTCGGCAACTTACGGGCCAATTCCTGGCAACTCAACACTTGTTTTCGAAGTTGAACTCCTAGACGTTAAATAAACATACTGCTACTGTGTAGTGGTATGAAGCTCAACACTGGGCTTCTGGAATCAGAGGAGTTCTTTCTCATGTGCGACTATAGCGCCAAGGACGTTAAGAAGCGTGCGGCTGAAAAGAATGACATCTTAGTCAGTCATTCGATCTCCCGCCACACTCGTGGCTTCGTGGCGGTTACGGACCCCACAACGGCGGTGTGTCTCCTTCCGGGAACTGAGCTGGCGTTCGACAAGGAGATCGCGATTGACTCGGAGCGGGCAGGCTTTATCGGCTTCATCAAAAAGAAGCCGAAGGTTCTTCCTTGGAAGGTTGCGCGTTTCGTCCAAGTCGACAAGGACAACCTTCACCAGCACCACGACGCGCTGATGTTCCCCGACGGCAAGACCGTGAAGCTCGATGTCTTGGTCGCCGGCCAGACTGCCACTGTCTTGCAACTTCCTGCAGATCCGAAGACCAAGGAAGAGGCGAAGGCTTTGGAACGGGCCGATTACGTCTAAGGTTCACATCGCACAAATTCACTAGTGCTTCGGCCGCTCCGCACCTTGCGGGGCGGCCACTCATATATATATGCGTCCAATAGAATTTAAAGTTGAAAAGAAAGAAGGTATCGCGCGAGCGGGGATTTTGAAGACGCCACATGGAGAGATCAAAACTCCTGCGTTTGTGCCTGTGGCAACCAAGGCTGATGTGAAGGGTGTTGAGCCCACTAAATATAAGGACCTTGGCATACAAACCGTCATTTGTAATACGTACCATCTCTATCTCTCACCCGGCGAAGAGTTAATTGCTAAAGCTGGAGGTTTACACCAGTTTATGGGTTTTGATGGTCCTCTTATCACAGACTCGGGAGGGTTTCAGGTTTTTTCTTTAGGAGAAGGGTTTGGCAAAGGAGTTTCAAAATTTTTACCCGAACATGTGTCAGAAGATGATGTGGTTACCGTATATGACGAAGATGTTGCCTCGCAGCATGGCAAACTCGCTATTGTTGATGAGGAAGGAGTAACGTTTACTTCACATGTTGATGGTTCATTGCATCGTTTTACTCCCGAGCGTTCAGTTGAGATCCAACAAAAACTTGGTTCAGATATCTTTTTTGCTTTTGATCAATGTACTGCACCAACTTCGCCCTTTGAATTTCAAAAAGAGGCGATGGAGCGCACACATACATGGGCCAAGCGCAGTCTCAAGGCACATCGCCAAAATATAGATGCCAACAACAAGCAAGCAATTTACGGCATAGGGCAGGGAGGTCCCTATGATGATTTGCGTCGTCAAAGTGCTCGCGAAATAGGTGAGATGGGGTTTGATGGTTTTGGATTAGGAGGCTCTTTTAGTCGCAAGTATGGAGACAATTCACTCCAGTCTGCACTTAACATGCTCACCGAGTTGCCAGAGGGTATGCCTGTGCATGGACTTGGAGTGAGTGAGCCAGAAGATATTTTGCTTGGAGCTGCGCATGGCGTGGACACGTTTGATGGAGTAACTCCAACACGCAATGGGCGCACGGGAGGCATTTTTACCAAACGGGGCAAAATCCAAATCCCCAACGCAGAGTTTAAAGAAGATTTTAGCCCGTTAGATGAAGGCTGCGAATGTCCAACATGCCAACATCACACCCGCGCGTATGTACATCATCTTTTTCGTACTAAAGAGTTGCTCGGGCCGGTGCTTGCCTCGATGCATAATATTTATTTTTTAACTCATCTCACCACTCAAATCCGCGAGAGTATACTTAATGGAAATTTTAATGAGTTTCATGATACATTTCTTGCTCAATACAAACAATGAATTTCAAACTCAAATCATCACACAAGCCCGCTGGGGATCAGCCCGAGGCCATTAAAAAACTGGTGGCAGGGCTCAAAAGAGGGGAACGACACCAAACGCTTCTTGGGGTAACTGGCTCAGGTAAAACATTTACTGCCGCCAATGTGATAGAGCAGGTTAACAAACCCACACTCGTCATTGCACACAACAAAACGCTCGCCGCACAGTTGGCACAAGAGTATCGTGAGTTTTTTCCTGATGCAGCGGTACACTACTTTGTTTCGTACTATGACTACTACCAACCAGAGGCATATATTCCACACTCTGACACGTTTATCGAAAAAGAGGCACAGATTAACGAAGAGATAGAGCGTCTGCGTCATGCCTCAACGCAAGCACTGCTCACACGCCAAGACGTGATCATTGTAGCGTCTGTGTCGTGTATCTATGGCTTGGGTAGCCCCGAAGAGTATCGCAAAGTACATCTCGAACTTAAGTCAGGCATGCCAAAGACTCGTACAGAGCTTATTCATGAGCTAATTGGCATTTATTTTGAGCGTACCACTGCAGACCTCACTCCCGGACAATTTAGAGCGCTCGGAAACAGTGTTGAGATCCAACCCGCAGGAGAGCGGGTGCTCTACCGGGTGGAGTTTGAGGGAGACACCATCGCACGCTTGCGCATTATTGATGCTATAACGCGCCAAGAGCGCGAGGAGGTGCACTCGGTGTTTGTATTTCCTGCAAAACATTATGTAACCCCAGAGGATGAACGCGTGCGTGCAATGGCGAGTATCAAAGCAGAGCTTAAAGACCAACTCGCAAAGTTTGAACGCGCGGGTAAAGTTTTAGAATCAGAACGACTCAAACGACGTACCAACTACGACCTCGCTATGATCAAAGAGGTTGGTTATTGCAACGGGATAGAAAATTATTCCCGTCATTTCGACGGCCGCAAGCCCGGCGAGCCTCCCTACACCTTGCTCGACTACTTTCCCCAGGGTTTCCTCACAATCATAGATGAGTCACACGTGACCGTACCGCAGATTGGTGGAATGTATGCTGGTGACCGCTCGCGCAAAGAGACGTTGATAGACTTCGGTTTTCGCTTACCAAGCGCCGTCGACAACCGGCCATTACAGTTTGAAGAGTTTAACAAGCGTGTAGGACAAATTATCTATACCTCAGCAACACCTGCGGCATATGAAAAAGAAATCTCGGGTAAAAATATTGTGGAGCAAATCGTGCGTCCAACAGGACTTTTGGATCCAGAAATCGATGTACGCCCGGTTACTAGTGCTGGAGAATATAAAGGCCAAGTTCAAGATGTCATCGAGGAATCTGTAAAGACAATTGCGAAGGGTGCACGCGTGCTCATTACGACCCTTACTAAAAAAATGGCCGAAGACTTAGCCGAATATTTAAAAGAGCGCAAACTTAAAGCAAAATACTTGCACAGCGATATTGAAACTTTGGAGCGCATCACCACGCTTACTGACCTACGTAAGGGGGAGTTTGACGTCTTGGTAGGAGTAAACCTCCTTCGCGAAGGGTTGGATTTGCCCGAGGTAGAGCTTGTGGCTATTTTAGATGCTGATAAAGAAGGATTTTTGCGCTCTGAAGTGTCGCTCATTCAAACCATTGGACGCGCGGCACGAAACGTAGCGGGGAGAGTGCTGCTCTATGCCGACCACGAAACTGAGTCGCTTAAAAAAGCAGTGAGTGAGACTACCCGTCGCCGCGTACTGCAAGACAAATACAACAAAGAGCACGGCATCACCCCGCAAACTATCATAAAGAAAATTAAAGACATTACCGAGGAGCTGCGCAGTGAGCACACTAAAGCAGTGGTCACGATGCTTGAGGTAGACAAAGAGTTGTATAAAAAGAATCCACGTAAGTTCTTAACAAGTAAACGTCGCGAGATGGCCGAAGCGGTTAAAAACCTAGATTTTGAAACTGCAGCTCTTTTACGAGATGAAATTTATGCCCTCTCTGGAGACAAGAAAAAGGCTAAAAAATAATGCTATATACTAAAGACATTATAAGTTTTTAGTATAAAGATGAACAAGATACATAAGGATCTTTCGGAACGGCATGCATGGTACGCTAATTGGCACGCTAACCCTTCGCACACTGTTATCCATTTTTTAATCCTTATAACTTTTGCATCGCTTTCTGGGTATGCACTAGTGTCTGAGGCAAACCAAGCAGAAGCAGCACCATCTCAGGCGGTTTCGCATGCCCCTGTTTCTGCAATAGGTCTTACTACCCAACTTCTCAAAGAATCAAAGTCAGGTTCAGATATTTCATCTCTAGCATCGCAGCGCAAACAAGCGATGCTCAAACTTGCTACAAATGACCCTCGCGGATTCCTCTTAAGTTCAATTCCTAACACTGTGCGTAGCAAATTGCCAGCCTCGGTGCAATTGCTTATCGAAAAAGAGACCGATGTCCAGGGAATAGTTGCGGTTGTTCATATTGATCGGCAAGAAACTAAGCAGAGCGAATTTGACTATCAACTTAAGGATAATACGGGCAAGCTTTACCATATGCGTTTTGCTGAAGGAAAGCCTATGCTTACCACGGGGTCAAAAGTTTCTGCCCACGGGACTGTCCTTGATGATCAGCTTGTGGTGGCGTATGCAGGAGGTTCGTCGGTTAAAACCACGCAAGCGGCAACAGCTTCGGCAGCTATAGGCGTGCAAAAAAGTATCGTAATACCGGTCAATTTTACTGACAACACGTCACAACCATATTCGCAGACTCAAATAAACGACATTGTTTTTGGACCATCAAACTCACTTAATCAGTACTATCAGGAAGATTCGTTTGGTCAGACGTCATTCTCGGGAGATGTAGCACCTTGGTTTACTGTCCCGTACACAGCTTCGACCGTGTGTAACGATTATTACACAGTCATGAGCGCGGCAGATCAAGCAGCTGCCACGGCTGGCTATGCCGTAAGCAATTACACTCGCAGAATCTATGTCATACCAAACGCTGGATGCAATTTTGGTGGATTGTCGGTTGTTGGGGTAAATCCGTCTTGGTCTCTCGCAATTATGTATGGTCAGCCATCCTTTGTAGAAGTTCTTGAACATGAGCTTGGTCATGCACTAGGTCAGTATCACGCCTCGACTATTTCCTGCGGCAGTAAGGCTATTGATGTGTACACCAACTGCGCCAATGTAGAGTATGGTGAAAATTATGATCCTCTCGGATATTATAATCAAGATCATTCAAACGCTGCGCACAAGTCACTCTTCGGTTGGCTCGCAGCTGCCAATGTTGTGAACGTGAGCACAAGCGGCACATATTCGATCGCGCCTATAGAATTAAAAACATCTGCACCGCAGGTTCTTAAGATTGCAAAGAGTGATACAGGTGAAAGTTATTTTGTTGGGTATCGGCAGCCAATCGGCCACGATGCAGACCTCCCACCTACCTTAACGAGCGGTGCAACGGTTCATATTGGCTCAATAGGTAATACCTATTTTGTTGACCTTACTCCAGGAGACAATAACTTCGCTAATGGGGCACTTGTAGACGGAACGTCATTTAACGATCCGAATAACGGCATACAAGTGACACAAGTAAGCCATACAGATTCAAGTACAGTTCTTGCTGTTCAACTATCCGGAGCACCGTGTATCCCCAAGCTGCCTACCATGACGATATCGCCGCTCTCTCAAGGTGGTTTCGCAGGATCAGCTCTTTCGTACACTGTTTCGCTTAAAAATAACGACAGTAGTACCTGTTCAACAAGTACTTTCTCACTTGGTGGAACTCTGCCAGCGGGATGGAGTTCAACTCTTTCGCCGGTTTCATTGTCTCTTGCACCTGGAGGTAGTGGCTCTAGTGTGGTTAAAATAATTTCACCGACAAGTAGCACTGATGGGGTATACCAAGTACTCGTTCAAGCTCAAGATGGAACTGCAGCGCACACGCTCTCAACCACTGCGAGTTATATAGTTTATGCACCGGATACTGTGGCTCCGGCAGTTACGATAACTTCGCCTACCAACGGAACACAAGTTAAAGGAAATCAAAGTGTAACAATTAGTGCATCGGCATCCGATAACCTAAGCGGTATTGCTTTTATCGTTATAAAGGTTGACGACGCAACAAAGCAAACTTGTAACAACACCACATCCTGCTCCTATACGTGGCAAGGAAAGGCTATTACTCCTGGTTCGCACACGATCGCGGTTACTGCATCTGACAAGTCTGGCAACTCAAAAACTGTCTCTGCGATCATCACAAAGTAGAAAAAGGAGGCGTATAATAGCGGCAGATGGGAAAGAGGTGAGGCCTCATGCGCAAAGGCATAGATTTCGCCAAGGTGGCACGTTGGTTCAAGTATCAGAATCAATTTAATCAGTTGCCCAAGATAGCTCCATACGACCCGAACACTCCTAAGAAAGTCGGCCAGCAACAGCAGCAGACAGAAACACCACAGGAGAAGGAGAATGATAAGAAATCCTAACTGGACATGGTTTGACCAGAGCTCCGATCAACGTTGACCGGAGCTCTTGTATATAAAAAGAGGGCCCGTAGGCCCTCTCTCAAACTTGTGTGGCTAGCCTGCTGCTAGCGCTCTAAGCTGGAACGTAGTTCGAATTTTCGGTCCCAAATCGTGAATATGGTGCTGACCACACGCATCGCATAGGTAGAGATGATCGCGCGCAGATCGAAGAAACGGCGAAGCATCTTCCGGAGTCGCAAAACTCAATTTGAAACCGCAGTCGTATGGATTCCGCGGAATCCCTTCCGAATGTGAGCCCATGTTCAGTTTCCGATCCTTAAAGGGAACAATCGGTGTGGAGTTGGTGGCTGGTCGAGATAATCCAGATCACGCTGAGCTCTCTGAAGAGTTCCTGTTGCGCGATCTGTGGAAACATTCCCCAGCAGACGCAGTACACGTGCTTTCTCGCCTGTGGTACCACTCTTGCTAATTTCTTCCTCGAGCGTTTCTTTTGCTCGTTCGAGAGCCTTACGTGCGTCATCTCGCAAAATGGTTAGATATGCCCGTTCCATTGTGTCGAACTGTTTGATCGGGACGAAAAATAATACACCTCGAATGCAACGACCTCCACTGTTCATATATATGTCATTGTGGAGGACAACCAAGACGTCGGTTGTATCTCGATTCTTTTCGATCAAACTTTCTCCGAAGTGGACATTACAAGTATCTCCAAATGAAAGTTGACCAATAACTCGGCGCCCGTCATTTTCCACAAGTGGTGTAGGGTTCATCACCGTGACCCGCATGCTTTGTGGAGCGTGTGCGGTAATTTCTGCCGACTGTGCCACAGTAGTAAACAGACCAAACACTATCAAAGCCAGAGCTCTCATGTTACGTCTCCTGATCTATGGTTCCTGGCAAACTGCCAACAATACAATGCTTAAAATTTACTGAATTGTCAAAATTTCGGGAACTTTGGTATACTGTGAATACATAACCAACCCCTCGCGTACTGCGTGGGGAAGTTTGCGTGATACCCGTTCGACAAGCTCAGGGTGATTTAAAAATCATGGAAGACCACATACACATTAAGGGTGCAAAAACCCACAACTTAAAAAACATCGACCTCAAGATCCCCAGAAACAAAATGGTGGTTTTTACTGGTTTGTCTGGGTCGGGCAAGTCATCTTTGGCATTCGACACTATTTTTGCCGAAGGACAGCGACGCTATATAGAGTCACTCTCGGCCTATGCACGCCAATTTTTGCGCCAAATGCAAAAGCCTGATGTCGAGGAAATCACTGGTCTTTCTCCCGCAATTTCTATCGACCAAAAGTCACGCTCTAACAACCCACGCTCTACCGTGGCGACTATTACCGAAATATATGACTACATGCGCATTTTGTTTGCGCGCGTGGGTAAACCGCATTGTTTAGTTTGCGGCAGGGAGATTAAAAAGCATTCAAACGAAGAGATTATCGAAAGTGTAGTTAAAAGCGCCAAAGGCACGGTGCGCATTTATGCGCCCGTCGTTGTCGGGCGCAAAGGCGAGTACTACCAAATGCTCTACGACTACCTTAACAAAGGTTTTGAGCGTGCGCGTGTAGACGGCAAAGATCTTTCTTTGCGCGATCGTATAGATCTTGCACGACATAAAAAGCACGATATCGAAATGTTTGTTGACGAGGTGGCTACCACAGATCGTGAGCGGCTTTCAGAGGCTATCGAGCGCGCTCTTCAAGAGGCCGATGGTTTGGTGCGCATAGAGGGAGCGGGCGAATCACGCCTTATCTCGAGCAAATTTATGTGTGCATATGACGGATTTTCTTTCCCCGAAGTTGAGCCACGACTTTTTTCGTTTAACTCACCATATGGCGCGTGTCCGGAATGTAATGGCTTGGGTACCAAACATTTTTGGTCAGATGAGCCATGTCCGGTGTGTAAAGGTAATCGTCTTCGTCCTGAAGCGCTTAATGTGTTTCTTGGTGAGGCTCGAAATATTGTTGATATAACAAATCAGTCAATAAAAGATGCGTACGAATTTTTTGTAATGCTTGAACTTTCGAAAAAAGATCAAGAAATTTCTAAAACTGTTATTAAGGAGATAACTGCGAGGCTGAAGTTTATGCTTGATGTGGGTCTAGACTACCTAACGCTTAACCGCAAGGCCAACACGCTCTCGGGTGGTGAGGCACAGCGTATCCGCCTAGCTTCGCAACTGGGCTCTGGCCTCGTGGGTGCGCTTTATGTACTCGACGAGCCAACGATTGGCTTGCATCAGCGCGACAACGAACGCCTGATTAAAACGCTTATTAACCTACGTGACCTAGGTAACACGATTATTGTGGTTGAGCATGACGAAGACACTATCTACGCCAGCGACTATCTTGTTGATATTGGCCCGGGCGCCGGAGTACATGGCGGCAAAATAATTGCCGAAGGGTATCTAGAGAAATTGCTTACTTCGAAAAAAAATGACAGTGGATCAGTTACGCTTGCATACTTGCGTGGTGAAAAAGAGATCGCCTTGCCCGAGAAGCGACGTGACAACACACGCGGTACGCTCAAAATTCGTGGAGGTAAAGCGTTTAATATTAAAAATCTTTCGGTTGATGTCCCGCTTGGCAAACTCGTAGCTGTCACGGGTGTCTCGGGCTCGGGCAAATCTACCTTTCTCTATGAAATTTTGTACGAAAACTTTAAAGCCCGCTTCGACAAACGCTATCGCTCAAACAAAGTCTTTAACGCTGCGAGCTTTGAGGGGACCGAGTACCTTAACCGCGCGATATTGATCGACCAAAGTCCTATTGGTCGCACGCCACGCAGTAACCCTGCTACCTACACTGGGGCGTTTACTTTTATCCGTGACCTGTTTGCTCAAACTACTGAAGCTCGTGCAAGAGGATGGAAGGCGTCACGCTTTTCCTTCAACATCCCGCAAGAGCGCGGAGGTGGCAGATGCGAAACCTGCGAGGGCAACGGCATGATAGCAGTGGAGATGCACTTTTTGCCAACAGTGTATGTGACCTGTGATGTATGTGGAGGCAAGCGCTTTATGAAAGAGACGCTTGAAGTCACGTATAAAAAGAAAAATATTTACGAAGTGTTGCGCATGACCATTGAAGAAGCGATCGAATTCTTTAACGATATTCCTGCTATTTATGACCGACTCAAAACCTTAGACGAAGTGGGCTTGGGATATTTGGAGTTAGGGCAAAGTGCTACCACTCTTTCAGGTGGTGAGGCGCAGCGTGTCAAAATTTCGGCCGAACTCTACCGGCCACATCTCCAAAAAACTATTTACCTTTTAGACGAACCAACAGTAGGGCTTCACTACGAAGACGTGCGCAAACTTATCGACATACTGAACAAACTAGTGAGTGCAGGTAATTCGGTGGTGTTGATTGAGCACAACATGGATATTATTAAAAATGCTGACTGGATACTCGACTTTGGTCCTGAAGGGGGAGAGGGAGGTGGCCATTTGGTTGCCAAAGGGACACCAGAGGATGTGTCAGAAAGTAAAAACTCACACACCGGCAAATATTTGCGCAAAATTTTTAAGGGCAAATAGCTTCATTGACTAATCACAGTTTAGGAGTATTTTGGGGGCGGAGTAGTTAGCTCCTTATCTCAACACAGAAGGGTGCGGGTACCATGGAACAGTTTATTCGGCAGGTCGGCGCATGGCTCAAGCAAGGCTTTAGTATGTTGATTGACGGGCTTGTAAGCGGCTTTCTATGGAGTTTTGCGGAAATGAATCGTTTTTTCAGTCAAAACTGGAGAGTTATTCCTAGTGACCGACTCGTTTTTGGGGTTATAGTTGCTGTCGCTCTTATTATTATAATGGCTATCCTCTTTTACTACCTTGCAGGTCGAGTAAGAGGGTTTGTAAAGCTTATTGTCGACACTCTTACAACATTACTCTTGGGCTTCACTGGCTTAGCTCTACTGTTTATTGGTATAGGAGCTGCAATGCGGGCAGGGAGTTGGATTATGGGAAATTTAGCTTTTGTCACACGCTAACTGCGTCGTTCAAGTCAGACAGCCTCGCGGTAACACCCGCGAGGCTTTGCTTTATATGAGGCTCTCATTTGCGTATACTCCTTATATGACGCTCGAGCAGTTCAAAAAGAAGACCAAGCACATGCCTGACACACCGGGGGTCTATTTTTTCCTAGGTAAGCGAAAGGAGGTGCTGTACATAGGCAAGGCCGCGAGCTTGCGCGACCGTGTGCGTTCATATTTTGCGCCAGACATTGCCGAGGTAAGGAGTCCTTTAATTGCTCAAATGGTTGAACGCGCAAGCTCGCTCGACTGGCGCAAGACCGACTCAGTATTGGAGGCATTGCTTTTGGAAGCAAATCTAATAAAAAATTATAAACCAAAGTTTAACACCGACGCCAAAGACGACAAAAGTTGGAACTATGTGGTGATTACTAAAGAAGATTTTCCTAGAGTCTTGTTAGTGCGTGGTAGAGTTTTGGAAAAAGATTTTCCTCTTACTATGCGTGCGCATACCTTCGGTCCTTTTCCACATGGGTTACAACTACGTGAGGCTTTAAAAATCATTCGCAAAATTTTCCCGTATCGAGACATGTGTAAGCCGCAAACAGGTAAACCCTGCTTTAATGCGCAGATCGGTTTGTGTCCTGGCGTATGTGCTGGCACTATTTCAAAGCGCGACTATCGCAAGATCATCCGCCGCATCGCGCTCCTCTTTGCAGGTAAAAAGGATGTGCTCATGAAAAGTCTCGAAAAAGACATGAAGCTTGCAGCGCGTGAGGAAGAGTTTGAGGAGGCGCAGCGCCTCTCGCGCCAGATCTATGCGCTTAAACATATCCAAGATGTCTCGCTTATTAAAGACGAATATCGCAACGAAGCGCAAACTATCCGTGCGATGCGTATAGAGGCCTATGATATGGCGCACTTGGGTGGTATGAGCAACGTGGGCGTTATGACCGTGGTAGAGGACAGCGAGGCGCAAAAGAGCGAGTATCGTAAGTTTCGTATTCGCTCTGCCAAACCAGGTGACGACCCTGGCGCACTGCGCGAGGTGCTGTCGCGCCGTTTAGGGCACGACGATTGGCCTATGCCGCGCCTTATTGTTGTAGATGGATCCACTGCGCAGATGAACGCTGCTAATGCCACCCTTAAAGAGTGTGGCGTGCATATCCCGGTGGTGGGTGTGGTTAAGGATGAGAAGCATCGACCCCGTGAGATAAAGGGTGACCAGCAATTTATTAAAGGTCGTGAGCGAGATATTTTGCTTGCCAATGCAGAGGCTCATCGGTTTGCTATAACCTACCACCGCAAGCGGGTGCGTGATAGAGTACGCCAGTAGTTATGCAAAAAATCACTTCGCCCGCAGCCTTTATAGGATTGAATGACACAGGCATTATTTCCTTTGGCTCAGGCCAGCCCGACCTACCCCCACCAGAGGCTATTTTTAAACACCTCGAGACTCCACGACTTTTTAAATATGGATTAATCAAGGGTGACGAAGAGTTGCGCTCGTTGCTCGCCAAAGAATATCCTGGGGCGGAGGCCGAGGATTTTGTTATTACTAACGGTGCGTCTGAGGCGCTTGACCTTGTCTTTCGCGCTATCTATCAACTGCATGGCAAGGTGGGAGTCTTGGTATGCAAGCCCTACTACTACTCATATCCGCCGATTATTGAGCTTGCAGGACTTAAACCCGTCTACACGAACCTCATTGAGGGCAAGATAGATCTCAAAGATTTTGAAAAGAAATTAAAAAGCGTAAAAGTAGTGCTCATTAACTCACCCTCAAACCCAACTGGGCGAGTAGAGGAGATGGAGACGCTTAAAGCGATCGAAAAGCTGTGTGCTAAACATGGTGTGTATATTATTTCCGACGAAGTGTACAAAGATCTTATCTATGAGCGTGAAAATTACTTGCTTAAGGGCGCACAGGTTATAACTATTAACTCGTTTTCTAAAACGTATTCAATGTGTGGTTTGCGCGTGGGGTACCTGTGGAGCCGTGACAAAAAAATTGTCGATACTGTGGTGGACATTAAAGTGCACACTTCGATGAACACCAACGTGTTAGGACAAGAGATGGCGCGTAACGCTATGCATGTACCTCACAGCTTTATAGAGAAACAGCGTCAGATCTGGCAAGAGCGTCGGGACAGGCTTTATGGCGGATTAATAGCACTCGGCTTTGACTTGTGGAAGCCTGAAGGGGCCTTCTATGTACTTCCAAAAATTAAAAACTCCAACCGTGTAGTTTCGGAACTATTTCATAAACACCAAGTGATTGTCTACGATGGCGAGTGGTTTGGTGCGCCGGGGCGTATACGCCTTTCCTACGCACTCGACGTTAAACTCATAGACGAAGGGTTGAAGCGTATTAAAAAATATATACAAGGCAAAGAAAGCTGGTTGAAATAGGTTATATACTAGGAATATGCGGACGATAGTTGGCGTATTGCGCGGTGGCGAAAATAAATATGAAGCGTCGTTAAAGACGGGCGCTGAAGTGCTGCAAGCCCTTGATCGCGACAAATATGACCCGCGCGATATTTTTATTGATAGACAAAACATGTGGCACCAAAGTGGTGTGCCGATGTTCCCTGCGCGAGCGCTCCAGGGTGTTGATGTAGTTTTTAACGTAGTACATGGCAACTACGGTGAGGGGGGAGAGTTGCATAAAATTTTAGATTCACTACACGTACCCTACACCGGTGCCTCGGCTGCTGCATCAATCCTTGCATTTAATAAGCACCATGCGCGCTCGGTTGCGCGTGGGCTTGGTCTTAAAGTGCCTTACGGCAAAGTGGTGGAGCAAAATCCAAACATAGAAGAGGTGGCGTTTGAATTGTTTCGTACCTTTCCGCATCCTGCTGTTATCAAAACCGTGTCGGGAGATTTGCGGGTAGTGGCAGAGGATTTTCATTCGCTCCAAAATGGCTTAGAGCGCGTTTGGCAGCGCTCGCCTAAGGCATTGTTAGAGGAGATGATTAACGGCAAAGAGGCGAGTGTTGGGGTGATAGATGACTTTCGTAACGAAAAGCTTTATACACTTTTTCCTGCAGAAAAGGAGCGGGTGCCAGGACTCTTCTTGCCCCATGAAAAAAGAACGCTCATGGATGCCGCGCGTGTGATACACCAAGGCCTTAACTTGGGCCACTACTCGCACTCAAACTTTGTTGTCTCCAAACGTGGGGTGTATTTTATTGATACTCATTCAGCTGCGGGAGTGGGGCTTCACGGAGAGGGTCAATTTTCTAAATCACTTCATGCGATTGGGGTTAAATTGTCACACTTCCTGGATCATGTGCTATCTTTAGCGCGTAGACCAAAATAACATATGAGTAAATTAGCTAAAAAAAGATGCATACCGTGCGAAGGTGGAGTAGAGGCCCTCTCACCCAAAGAGGCTGAAAAGCTGCGTACAGAAGAACTTAATGATGAGTGGATGCTTATAGACGATGCACATTTGCTCGTACGGGAGTTTAGATTTAAAAATTTTGCGGATGCAATGACTTTTGCAAACAAAATTGCAAAAATTGCTGACGAGGAAAATCATCATCCCGAGCTAAACGTTGGTTGGGGGCACGTGGGGGTAGAGCTAACTACTCACGCAATTCACGGGCTTTCTGAAAATGATTTCATATTGGCCGCTAAAATAGACGAGTTAGAAAAATAAAAGCGGCCGCCTGGGGGGAGGCGACCGCTTCGGTGTGCGCGGGGGGCACACCAAGTGCTGCCGGGTGGGGCATCGGGGGTGGCAGCACTATCGAATAACAGGCCAGTAGAACAGTAAACAGGTAATAAAGCTTATGGCCATAAATAGGCCAAGCAGGTGCCAGTGGCGCCGTTTAAGCGTGCGGGCGATTGCTCGCATAGTTTTCCCCTGTGGGTTGTAGGAACAACGTACTTTCCTTGCCGCTAGCGAGTATGCAGTGACTTACCTAAAGAGTCCATGAAGACGAGTGTGTATAGTGTGGGGACAAAGTGGGGATAAGCTGTCTATAACCGCAATATTTGGTCGGTTTGGCGCCCTTGACTGAAAACATAATTAATCGTGAATTTGTGGACCCTACCGGATTCGAACCGGTGACCTCCTCATTGCAAATGAGGCGCTCTACCAACTAAGCTAAGGGCCCGTTCGGGACATTCTACAATATAACTTAAAAATAGTATATTATTTTCAAATCGGCACTCTTAGCTCAGTTGGTTAGAGCGCACCCTTCACACGGGTGAGGTCGGTGGTTCGAATCCTCCAGAGTGCACCGGGACGTCTTATAATGGAATTATACGCGCTTCGGGTGCGCGAAATCCGAGTTCGATTCTCGGCGTCCCGACCATTATTTTCCTGACAAAATAAGATACACGCCACCAAGGGCGAGCAAACCGCCAAGAGCCATGCTCCAGGTTAGCTTTTCTTGAAAAAAAAGAACACCAAAAAGTCCCACTAACAAGATTCCGCCGACACGAATGATAGGCACCACGGTTGAGACTCCAGGACCTATTGCAAGCGCTTTAAATAAAAGTGCAGTAAACACTGCGATGAGTGAGCCGCCTATTAACGCATACACGATGCCGCGTGTTGGCTGCAGTTCAAAGTGTCGGCTAAACACGAGCCAAAGGATCAAGGCGGTGGTGACCGAACCAATTTGAAAAACCAAATTGTTTTGAAACGGATCTTGCAAAGTGCTCCCTAGTTTTCGCATCGCGTCCGACATTGAGACCGCGAGCGTTGCCGCAAGGGTGTAGATAATCCACATCTCTCCAGTATACTTCTCTTTATGACCTTAACTACACACGCGATCGTTGGTGCGGCAGCAGCGGCAGTGGTGCCTCAACATCCGGTATGGGCATTTGTTGCCGGGTTTGTGAGCCACTTGGCAATAGACGCAATACCACACAAAGATTATGGCGATTTATTGTCTTCATTTCGAGAGGACGACGAACACCCGCTCAACAACGACTTTGTACTTAACAAAAATTCAATCAGCGATCTCGCGTGGATTTGCTTTGACGGCATGCTTGGCTTAGTGGCAAGTATTGCAATTTTTGTTTGGTTCTTTCAGATATCGCCACTAATCGCACTTATTGGGGCGTTCGCAGGAGAATTTCCCGACGCATTGCAATTTTTGTATTTTAAGACGCATACAAAAATTTTGTTGCCGCTGCAAAAATTTCATATTTGGATCCAGCAAAAAAGCCCCATCAATACAACGTTCTCAGTTGCTCTGGGGCTTCAATGCGTACTGGTACTAGCAGTACTAGGGGTGGTGTGGTTAGCGAACTGATGCGTCTACGTCAACACCAAGGTTAAGGCCACTATTTGCTTCAACGTCAGTGTGAGCTTCGCCAGTAACCATTGCGCGAACCTCATCGTTAACGTGAGTCTTAACAGGGTAGAGCGTGTCGCCTGGTTGTGAGCGCTCGGCAGCAAGGCTTACGCTACCACCAAGACCAATAACAATAGCTGCGAATATTGCAATAAAAGGCATAATTTAATTCTTTAGCTCCTAATGGTCCTTTACCGGACTTTCATTAAGACGGGCTTGGGTAGGTGGCTCTTACTTGACTTCTATTTCCCCCCGGGTTATGGTATCCGGCAGTTAGTTACGGGGCGGGCGAGAGCCGGCGCGCGAGGGAAACCTCTGCTGCGCCGGCTCTTTATTTTTTAGATTGTGTTTAGGGCCAGTTTTGATACAGTAGGAGCAATGGAAAGTGGGCTTCATATAACGCTCGCGGCAGAGCGTTTATTTACTATCTGGGGCATCCCGGTCACCAACACACTTTTTACCACGTGGGCGGTTATTGCCATTCTTATACTTCTCGGATTTTTGGTGCGTCGCAATCTTTCAATCGTCCCGGGCAAACTCCAAAACTTGGTGGAGATGTTTTTTGAGTATCTGCTCGGCCTCATGGAGCAAACGCTCGGCAGTCGCACGCTCGCGATGAAGTATTTTCCACTCATCTGCACAATCTTCCTTTTTATATTAGTCGGCAACTGGCTCGATTTCATCCCTATCTTTGGCACGCTTAAGTTTGGCGAAGCTCCGCTCTTTCATCCGCTTAACGCCGACCTTAACACTACGCTTTCGCTCGCGATCATTTCGTTTTTGGTTATAGAAATTTCGGGCATCATGACGCTTGGCACATTGAAATATGTGGGAAAATTTGTTAATTTCACTGGAGGGGTGATGGGGTTTTTGGTGGGGCTCATAGAGATCATCGGTAACCTCGCACGCCTCATATCACTGTCGTTCCGATTATTTGGAGCGATTTTCGCCGGCGAGGTACTGCTCTTGGTCATTGGCACGTTTGTGCCTGTGGTCTTACCAGTGCCGCTCATGGCGTTTGAGGCGTTTATCGGGCTCTTACAGGCTGCGATATTCGCGATATTAACTCTGGCGTTTATTAAATTAGCAATAACAGAACACGCACATTAATTATGGATATAGAAGTAGCAAAAATTTTCGGCATGGCGATCGTAGTAGGTCTTGGTGTTATTGGCCCAGGTATAGGTCTTGGTATCTTGGTCTCTAAAGCACTCGAGGCTATCGGTCGCAACCCAGAGGCATCAGGTCAGATTCAAACCACGATGTACATCGGTATCGCCGTTACCGACGTGCTCGCGATCTTCGCAGTGGTCGTCGGTTTTATCATTCGCTTCACCTAAAAAAACATGGAGTCGATTCTTGGAGTATTTGGCATAGATTGGAGGTTGCTTCTCATTCAGGCAATTAACTTTGGCTTGTTGATGGCAGCTCTGACATACTTTTTGTATGGCCCGATCATGCGCATGCTCGAAGAACGACGCCAAAAGGTCGCGGATGGAGTCCGCGACGCTGAGTCTGCAGCACGCACCAAACAAGAGATAGAGCACTCACGTGGCGACATCTTGGCCAAAGCAGGCAAGGAGGCCGACGAAGCACTTGCGGCAGCACGCGCGGCAGCTATACAGAAGGAGAAGGACATTCTTGCAGCGGGCGAGGTCGCAGCGGCGTCGATGCTTAAAGATGCAGAGGCACAAGCCGGGGAGCTCAAAGCTTCAGCCTTGCGCGAGAGTAAGGAGGAGGTCGCCAAACTCATTGTGCTTGGGATGGAAAAGGCCAGCCTAAATAACAGATGAATAAATAAAATGATTGCACACGACTACGCTAAAGCGCTCTTTGAGCTACAAAATCCTGACCTTAAGCGCTTGCGAGAGGTATTAACACGGCGCGGTCATACTAAACTACTCCCCAGCATTTTTAGTGAATACCAAAAGTTAGTTTTGGCTAAAAAAAGATCCGACATGCACGCCCAAGTCACACCCCAAAAAGAACGAACCCGAATTTTGCTCGAGCTCTATAAGAAACTAGTCCAAAATAATTAAGAAGAAAATGGCTGACTTTATTGAACAATTTAAAAAAGAGATCGAAGGGTTTACTCCAACAGAGCGCCCCGCTAACACGGGTGTGGTCATGCGCGTGCAAGACGGCGTTGCCGAGATCGAAGGTTTGCAGGGTGCTGTCATGTCCGAGATGGTGAAGTTTGAAATTACTCACGGCAAGGCCCTTAAAGATGCACTTGAAGGCCCGTCTGAAATATATGGAGTGGTCTTAAACCTCGAGGAGTCGTCGGTGCGCGCAATTATTTTAGGAGACACGGGCAAGGTGGCGGAGGGTATGACTGTTGTTTCAACCGGCGAGGTACTTTCTATCGGGGTTGGTGAAGGGTTGATAGGTAGAGTTGTAGATGCTTTAGGAAAGCCCCTCGACGGGCTCGGGGCGATTGCGTTCACGCAGCGGAACGCAATCGAGCGCGAGGCATACGGTGTTATTGACCGTCAGTCAGTTAACACGCCACTCCACACTGGTATTAAAGCAATCGACTCGATGATCCCAATAGGTCGTGGTCAGCGCGAGCTTATCATCGGCGACCGTTACACCGGCAAAACTACTATCGCGATCGACACGATTTTAAATCAAAAGAGCGAACCCGCAGAGTCTCGCCCAATATGTATATATGTCGCTATCGGACAAAAGGAGAGTAAGACTGCGCGCTTGATGCAGCAGCTAAAAGACCAAGGTGCAGGGGAGTACACGATTGTTGTTGACGCAGGTTCATCTGCTCCTGCAGCGCTGCAGTACTTGGCACCGTTTGCTGGTGCAGCTATCGGCGAATACTTTTTAGACAAGGGTCGCGACGCGCTCATTATTTATGACGATCTTTCTAAACACGCAGTAGCATACCGACAACTCTCGCTTCTCTTGCGACGTCCACCTGGCCGCGAGGCATACCCGGGCGATGTCTTTTACCTCCACTCACGTTTGCTTGAACGTGCAGCAAAACTGTCTGATGAAAAAGGTGGTGGGTCGCTCACTGCGCTGCCTATCATTGAGACGCAGGAAGGTGACGTTTCGGGTTACATCCCAACCAACGTTATTTCTATTACCGATGGACAGATCTTTCTTGAGAGTGATCTCTTTAACAAAGGTATGCGCCCGGCAATTAACGCGGGTATCTCGGTGTCGCGCGTTGGTTCGGCTGCTCAAACCAAAGCGATGAAAAAAGTTTCGGGCAAAATTAAGCTTGAACTCGCACAGTTTCGTGAACTTGAGGCGTTTATGCAGTTTGCTCAAGACTTAGACCCCGATACTAAAAAGCGTATCGACAGTGGTCAGCGTATGATGGCAACATTAAAGCAGCGCAACGGTGAGCCTATCGGCTTTGAACGTCAAACAGTTATCATTTTTGCTGCAACTAACGGATACTTAGAAAAAGTGCCGGTAGAGCGCGTACCCGAGTTTGAGGAAAAGCTGCTCTCGTATTTAGAGTCAAACGCTAAGTTTATTCTTGAGAGCATCAAAAGCTCAAAAGTATTGGCTGCTCAAACCGAGGCAGAGCTTAAAACACAACTCGAGAAGTTTACCCAAACACATCCAGACTTGTTCGTCGCATAATTAATATGGCAGCACTCAAACAAATAAAAAGTAAAATACGCTCTGTCGAAAAGACACAAAAAGTGACAAAAGCCATGGAGGCTGTGTCTGCTGCCAAAATGCGCAAAGCTCAAACGAGGGCACTGGCAGGCCGCGCTTACGCACGTGCCGCTGTCTCGGTCTTGGCGCGTGTCTCGGCATCTACAGAATTAAATTCTCATCCACTACTTAGAGGCTCGGAAAAATTAATTTCTGCAGCTGGAGGACATCAAGGGAACGCTACAGAAACTAATTTTTCCTCGCTCTACATAGTGATAACTTCTGACAAAGGCTTAGCAGGTGCGCTTAACTCTGCAGTGTTGCGTACCACCTGGGCCGATATGAAAGGTAAAGAGGTAAAGGTAGTAACAGTTGGCCGTCGCGCAAACGACTTTTTTGTTAATCGCGGTATCGAAGTATTAAAATTTCATCCAAATACTGACGAAGTAACGACTGATCTTATTAAAACGCTGGTAGGCAAAGCCGCAGACTTGTTTGAAAGCGGCAAAGTAGATGAAGTAAAAATAGCGTACCAAAACTTTGTCTCTACGTTTGAGCAGCGCCCAACGTTGCGTACTATTTTTCCACTTTCGCTTGGCGAACTTTCGCAAGTGGTGGCCGACATCGTGCCAGCACGTGGAGTGTTTGCTCACGACTTTGATCAAGAGTCAAAACCTAAAAATTACACGATCGAACCCGGTGAGACAGAAGTGTTAAGTCAACTCTTGCCTATGCTCGCGTCTGTCTTTGTGTACCACGCACTTTTAGAATCTCAGGCGTCAGAACATAGCGCACGCATGGTCGCGATGAAGTCTGCGTCAGACAAAGCTGGGGAGATGAATCACTCGTTGACGCTCAAGTTTAACAAAGCGCGTCAGGCGTCTATTACGCGTGAGGTGAGCGAAATTACTGGAGGTATGGAGGCAATGGCAGCATAAATTAATAAGAATTCATATGAAAGGAATAGTAAAACAAATCATCGGGCCGGTCGTCGACGTCTACTTTGAGGGAGAACATCTGCCTCCTATTCGCAATGCTCTAAAGACCAAAGTTGGCGACCGCTCGGTGACGCTTGAAGTGGCACAGCACATCGGCCTTGGTCGTGTACGCACGATCGCACTCCAAGACACCTCAGGCCTTGCACGTGATGTTGAGGTTATCGACACAGGTACACCTGTTATGGTGCCAGTAGGAGAAAAAGCACTTGGCCGCCTCTTTAACGTAATCGGTGAACCTATCGACGGCAAACCGCAAGTTGAGGGAGCTTCAAAGATGTCTATTCACCGCGAGGCTCCTCCATTTAAAGAACAACGCACCAAAGCAGAAGTGTTTGAAACAGGTATCAAGTCGATCGATCTTTTAGCACCGATGCTTAAGGGCGGTAAAGCCGGATTTTTCGGCGGCGCCGGCGTGGGTAAAACAGTGCTCATGCAGGAGCTCATTCGCAACGTAGCAACAGAACACTCAGGCTACTCGGTATTTGCCGGAGTAGGTGAGCGTGTGCGCGAGGGTAACGACCTGCTTCACGAAATGACCGAGACTGGCGTTATCGACAAACTCGCGATGGTGTTTGGTCAGATGAACGAGGTGCCAGGCGCCCGTGCGCGCATCGCGCTCACAGGGCTAACTATTGCCGAGTACTTTCGCGACGAGATGGGTAAAGACGTTCTTTTTTTCATGGACAATGTATTTCGTTTCGTGCAGGCGGGCTCGGAGGTGTCGTCACTTCTTGGACGCGTGCCTTCAGCAGTGGGTTACCAGCCAACTTTGGCCGAAGAGATGGGTCAGCTCCAAGAGCGCATCACCTCAACAAAAAAAGGTTCTATCACCTCGGTGCAGGCTATCTATGTGCCAGCCGACGACTTAACCGACCCGGCACCGGCAACTACTTTTTCTCACCTCGACTCGCAAATCGTGCTCTCGCGTAACCTTGCATCTATTGGTATTTACCCAGCGGTTGACCCGCTTGAAAGCAACTCGACCGCGCTTGCACCCGAAATTGTAGGTGAAGAGCATTACGCAGTGGCACTTGAAGTAAAGCGCGTGTTGCAGCGCTACAAGGACCTACAAGATATTATTGCTATCTTGGGTATCGAAGAGCTTTCGGACGAAGACAAGCAGTTGGTGTACCGCGCGCGTAAGATCCAACGCTTTCTTTCGCAACCAACACACGTAGCAGAGGTTTTTACTGGTACTCCTGGTATTTATGTGTCGATTGCCGATACGGTGCGTTCGTTCCGCGAGATCCTCGACGGCAAGCATGACGACAAACCTGAGTCTGCATTTTATGAAAAAGGTTCGATAGAAACTGTTAAAGCCGACGAGCCTGCAAAATAAAAATATGCGTGTGGTTATTGCTAAAGTTGATCAAAACTTATTTGAAGGTGAGGCACACAGCCTGACTGTTCCTGGCGCTGCAGGTGAGATGACTATTTTAGGCGAACATATGCCGCTTATCTCGACCCTAAAAAAAGGGGAAATCACCGTGCGCAAAACTGTGGACGATAAAGGTCAAACTTTTCCTGTAGAGGGTGGGGTTATAGAGGTCCGCCACGACGGCGCTACCGTCATTTTGTAATGGACAAAACAGTTTTTTCGATTACATTCAGATAAGACGAACCTCACACCAGGGAGAAGTGCCTTGCAGTTTTTCTACATTCTCCGGTTCTTGTGGATCACATTCAAACGCACACGAAAGGTCGCACCAATGTTTGACGCGGGATTTAGTTTTGAGATGCTGCTTGATGCGCTCAAGCGCGCTTCTCCCTCGCAAGTCAAACGCTTGCGAGCAAACTACCGCAAAGTTCAACATGGGTTACTCACGGTGGGGATCAAACTTCACCTTCTTGAAGAGTTTCCCGATGTAGAAAAGTTCTTTGAAGATGCGGTAAAAACTACGCACTATTTAGGGGACAGTAATCGCCCTTATCGACATGCAAAGGGCGTCTCATGCATTGTCTTGCCTCCTGCAGGCAATGCACCTGCTGCTATCGAACTTCTCGAATGTTTGGAGCGTTCGACCAATACGCAAATCTTCAACAATCCAAAAGTGCAGATTCAGGTCTGTTCACCCGGTCGACTCGAACTCAAACGAGCAGCATTTTTGTCGGTCGGCTTCTATCTTGGTTCAGATGTGATTCGACGCTACAAACTCGAGGATCTAGAGACAACGTTTGCGAATCACCCCGATCACCCGAACCTCAAACGAGGAAGGAGGCTTGCGATTTGGGATGGAAATGGACAACTCATCCGTAACTTCAAATATTGGGAGCGTAGAGAAGACAGACCTCACATACGAGATGAATTACCGTTCAATACGCAAAGAACCGATGTGGTGCCGTGCGAATCACGTCAGGACATTATGAACGTGAATTTGCTTGCGACGCTTCTTGTCCATTCGCAGAATGGGGACTTCTGGAATGACCTCGGCGACGAGTTGATGAAAGAAATGGAGAAACTGCTCGCAGACCATCAGCTTCATGGGGCGCTCGATGTTCCTTGGATCTGCACGTCCGATGAAAAAACACTTGATGACACTCCGTACTTTGGAATATTCACTGAGCTTATGGAATACGCGTTTCTAGAGCAACGCCGAATGGAAAAAGAAGCCACTCTATTAAAAAAGTGGTTACATAAACCTAAACCACCGAGTATCTTAATAAGCGTCCAAGTCCTGCTTCACAAGTGCCGCGAAAAACTTGTTGAAGAAGCACAAAAATGGGTAAAGGAGTCGCCATGATCTACGCTCAAGATGACTCAAAACCTATCCCTGTGCCAGATAGGGTGCCGAATCCTGCGTATGTACCGCAGCCGCAAAGGGGGCCCCAGTCGCCCCCTCCGACACGCGAGCCGGTCAAAGAGCCGGCTCGCACACTGGCCCCCACTTTGGGGGCCTTTTCTTTTTTAAAAAGATGATAAAATTAACGAATGGAAGCAGGACCACAATTTAACCCAAAGCCGCAAAATAAAATAGAAAAGAAAAGAGGGTTTGGTCAGACGTTTCGAGCGATGTTGTTTGGAGCGACTGTTGCAACAGGAGGCCATATTGCTACCAATGCTGCAATGGATAAAATAGACAGTGTTAAAAGAGAAGCAGAGATCGCACGGCAGTTAGATGAAGCAGTTGCAAGACAGGAGATGTCTGAAAAAGTGAAGGAAGTTGTCTCGGATAGAGATCTCGCTTATGAAAGTTTGCCAGAGTCTGACAATATAGAAGATCGCCGAGAAGAATCTAAAGAAATGGCTGTACCTATTGATCCGGCATTGGCGGAGTTACGAGCAAAAGGGATTCAGTCAAATACAACAATAGATGAAAGTTTGATAAAAAAAGTGATGGACAAAAAGGCGAATAAGTATCCCATTCCTGGCGACAAAAGCCGTTAAAAAAAGAAAAAAGCCCGCGCGAGCGCGGGCCAAGGTGGGGAGGAATGGTGGCCTTCTTTGGGCCGACCTTAACCGAAGATCATGTGGCCTGCGAGATAAATCGCAATGCCGAGGAAGGCAATTGCTAACAAGGCGAATGCTTTCATTTGAGGCTCCTCCAGTTAGAGCTCTAGTATATCATATTATGGGTAATATGTCAAGTCTTTAGTAGTTTTAATGAATCATCCGCTGTTCAGCGGGACTTTGGCATAGTGGGGCTATGCATACGAATACCTTTATACGTGTTTCAGCATCACTTTTAGTCATAACGTTTATGATGTTCGCGGTTGGACTCTTTGCGGCAGTACCTGCACGCGCAGCAGTGTCAGACTGGCAGCAAGGGGTAACGATGGTGCCCAACTCAACTACCGACTTTAGTGGAACTTCGTTTCAAGAGTCGTTGCGCAATTTAGCAGCAACTGGCGCGTCACATGTGGCGCTGGTAATTCCGTTTTATCAATCAAACACTGGTTCAACTGACCTCGCTCCTGGCTGGAACACACCAACTGACGAGGCTCTCGCAAGCGCAATAGACTACGCACACTCGCTGGGGCTCAAGGTAACACTGAAGCCTCATATTGAGGTCTATACAGGCGACTGGCGTGCATACATTAACCCGGGCGACAGAGACACGTGGTTTAACAACTACGGCAATTGGTTGGTGCATTGGGCACAGATTGGGCAGGCACACAACGCCGAGATGATGGTCGTGGGTATTGAGTTGGTATCTATGGCCGCAGACAATATGAACTCTTCAAACACGCAGCATTGGGTTGATTTAATCGGCAAAGTTCGCGCGGTCTATTCCGGTTCACTTACCTACAGCGCTAACTCCAACGACAATGGCAACGATCCGTTTAACAACGAAAAGAAATACATTGGCTTCTGGTCGTCGCTCGACTACGTTGGACTCTCAACCTACTACCAGTTGAATTCTGATGGATCAGTCGATGGGCTCAAAGGAGCGTGGGATTATTGGAACAAAAATGATTTAACCGCATTTCACGACCAAGTCGGCAAACCTATTATCTTTACTGAAATAGGATACCGAAGTTTAGACAACTCGTACCAGGATCCATGGAACTGGCAACGTGGCGGGTCCTATAACGCGAGCGCACAAACCAATTCGTACGAGGCACTCATGAGTTATTGGAACGACTACCCTTGGATCGCGGGGATATATTGGTGGCGTTGGGACATAAACCCTGGCGCAGGGGGTGAGGGCAACAACGATTACATGCCGCAAAACAAACCAGCACAGGATGTACTTACTAAATGGTTTAGTGGCACTGGTACAACTACTTTACCTGTAGCGACTTCAACACCAACCACTACACCTGACACTGGGACAACAACTCCTGAAACTCCGGCCACCACCACACCAGATCAATCGACTTCAACTCCCGATACTTCGTCATCGACTCCAGACACGAGTCCTTCGACACCGCCAACTAATCCTGATCAAGGGTCAACTACTCCCGAAACTCCACCCGAGGTAATTCCACCTCCACCCCAGCCTGAACCGCGGCAAACATCATCAACTCGCACGGGACGCATTGATCAAGACGGACAAAGGGTTAGGGCGGATCGCCATACAGATTTTGTTGGCCGCGGGTTT
The DNA here is from genome assembly GCA_019661855.1 of Candidatus Parcubacteria bacterium. Taxonomy (GTDB): domain Bacteria; phylum Patescibacteriota; class Minisyncoccia; order Phycocordibacterales; family SBAW01; genus GWA1-54-10. The sequence continues at coordinate 4,321 of JAIFWM010000001.1, read as the reverse complement.
GGTATCGAAGAGTCCGTTTCGGTTGATCTCGATGGTTCAACTATAGGTAGTGCACATGCAGATGGTGGCGGCAACTTTTCGACTGGCTCAATGAACGCACCTTCGACTCCTGGTACGCACACCTACACGTTCACCGGACAAACAAGCGGCATTACGAGTAGTGCAACCATTGATGTGGAATAAAAAGAATGATATTTTGACGAGTATTGAGCAACCGGGAGGGAGTGACTCAATGGAGCAGCAAGCACGAAAGAACGGATCGAACACCGAGGTTAATAACGTTCGCGGTCTCGAATGGCCCGCAGTACAAGTTTCTCGAGAGTTTGACGAGATGATCGCTCGACTCAAAGAGAACGGCAAACCGAAACCTTACCGTCATCGTGTGCAAGGGTGCGCCCGCACCATTCGCAAATAATTCCAACGTGTTTATGCTTGCTTCTTGAGGCCCTGGCAACAGGGCCTCTTGCTTTTCATGCTAAAATTTTCGTATGGGAGAATTATTTTCTCTTCTTCTGTATTCATTTCAGCAATTAGGTGTGATGCTCGGCGTTGGTGCTGAGACGGTTCTTTTACTTTCGTACCTGCTCTCGATGCGCGACGGGGTAATAGACAAAAAAGAAGACGGCTTTGCTCGCGCGGTAGGGAAGGTCTTAGACACTGGACTTTTTATGATCATTGGGTCGGGCCTCCTCATAGCAACTACGCACTTTTTGGCGCGGGAGTATGAGGTGATCTTTGCACCTATATTCCTCTTTAAATGGGTACTCATAGGTGTCGTCTTTCTTTGCGCAATATTTATCCAAAATAAAATTTTATCTCCAGGCAAAGGCGAGGCACTTGCGGGTGCTACATGGTATGCACTTTTTATCGTGCATATTTTGGCGCCTATCACCACGTGGGTGAATCTCGGCATTCTTTATGTTATGTGGGTCGCAGGCTTTAGTTTATGTTGGTGGGGTTTAACGAAATTCACACGAAAAAACGTAGGAACTCTTGCCTCGGGAGGGGCTCCGCAGCACGACGGGGCGAGGATTGAGCAATTTTCTAGCAAGAAAATTGAGTACCCGATAGAGGCTAAGAGTGCCAAAGTTATTTCCCCTCCCGTGCATATTTCGCCTCCGATTAAAAAAGTAGAACCTCCGCCACCTCCACCTCCTCCACCAAAGCCGGTACCTCCGCCACCACCCCCGCCGCCTAAACCAATTCCACCTCCTCCGCCGCCACCTCCTAAACCACTTCCTCCACCTCCAAAACCAGTATTTACTTTGCCTACCGTGCATTCGGAAATAGCGCCTGCTAAAACGTTTGAGAAGCTTCCTTTGCAAAAGGATCCGCTTAAACCTGAGCCCGTAGCTATTGTCCCGGTTCAACCTGTAGTAGCACAACCAATAATCAAAGACCGTGGCGATAGTCCGTTCTTGCCGAACTTCCATGTGATGCCTAAAACTCCTGAGGATGTGGAAAAACACAAAGCAGAAGTTACGGTAAAATAAACTAAATGAGTTTTTTTCGCGATCGATCTCCTAAGAAAATTGTATTGCTCTTAGGGCATCCTAACCCCAACCAAAGTGAGTCTATTACCGCAGAGCTGGCAACACTCTACGAAGCTGCGGCACGCAAAGCAGGTCATGAGGTAAAAAGATTTAACCTAACCGATTTAAAGTTTGATCCAATCCTTCACAGGGGATATAAGGCGATTCAAGATTTGGAGCCGGATCTTAAGAACTTGCAGGAGGCTATCAAATGGTGCGACCATTTTGTGCTTTTTTATCCAAACTGGTGGCAAACGATGCCCGCGATGCTTAAAGGCTTGTTTGACCGTATGTGGCTCCCGGGATTTGCCTTTAATATGCGCAAAGACATGGGAGGCAAGTTAGTGACCGGTTGGTACAAACGATTAAAAGGCAAATCCTCGCGCGTGTTTGTGCTTTCAGGTTCGCATCCATGGTTTATTTGGTTTTTCTTTGGAGACTATACGAACGAAATTAAAATGGGCATCCTTTGGTTTGCAGGATTTAACACCAAAATTACGCGTTTGGGGCCAACCGACATGGCACCCGAGTGGATGAAAAATAGCTGGCGCCGCAAAGCAGCGTACTTAGGCAGACTAGGGGAGTAGGACAAGCAAGAACCCGCGCCGAAGCGCGGGTTTTGAACCGTGTAATCCTTGTTCAGCCTTGGTAAGTGGCTGCCTCAATAATGGGCTCTAGCCTTTCAGTGAGTTCAGGTATGAGTTTTGTCATACCCGCAATGAACTCTGGAAGTGCCGCGTGAGTCAGAACAGCACTTCGCTGTTCAGAATACATAGGTCGTTGCAAAGTTTTAGTACTACGCACATACCGAAGTCCTGGCGCAGTTCCGGAAAACTGCACAAGAAGATGATAACCTTCGTGACCCCATAGAGGAACGACACGCCAAGTCCCATAAGCACTAGGAAAAAGGTGTTCATCTATATCGTTATCAAGTTTCGTCCAATCCTCTTCTTTGACTTGTGAGTCGACCATGCCCAAAACCATCTCGATTTCCATTTTAACGCGATCAATGGTTTGGGAACCACGGATTAGATTTTCAACAATCTGTTTCGACATATTCATCACTTTCCATCTCTGGAAAGCCCTCTCGGTTGATGATGGCATCTCTGCCAGGGTTCTACCCATCCAGAACTGTACATTAAACATTGATAATGTCAATGATACTAAAAGAAAAAAGGCCCCGGAAACCGTCCGGGGCCAAGTCAGGGGGCATAACGAAGAGCTGGTTGGGTTATCGTCGGCCGGTGAATAGGTCTGTGAATGTCATTATGGCCCAGACGATAGTTGCTGGGACAATAGCTGCGGTGATTAGCAGAACGTCCGATATATTGAGCATGTCAGATTTCTCCTTCAGGGTCGTATGAGACGTATTCGTTCACCAGTATACTGCGTACCCAGACACCAAATTTCCATTGTTTGATGTCAGGACAGCGAGCAAGAATTGTGTCACGAAATTTCAGTGCACACTGCTTTGCTTTGCCAGGTGTGTCAATTTGTATGCCGACATCAATTACAAATTCAATTGGATCTAGATTGAATTCTGGCACGATGTGCTCGCGAGCGATATGTTCAGGAATGAGGGCAATCTTGCTTAATTCATAACCACTCACCGCTGACAAACTTTTCCGAATTCTCAGAGCGTGTGCAAAAAGGAATCTGCGCCCTTCGTCTCCGGTGGTGCAAATAGCGCGGATATGAGGCATAGGTTGTCTCCCTGTTAAAATGCCTGACTCAAGTCCGCCGCGACAATACCATAATTTTGTGGCATAATCCAGACTTATGAAAGTCGGCGTGGTGGGAACGCAAACCAACGTTTCGAAATCCCGTTTGAAGTCTTAATCGAACTCCCTCCACCACTCCGCCGCGGCATTGATTACGGCTTTTTGCCGAAAGAGGCCTAAAGGCGTAGGATAACCCCTACGAAGTATGAAAGATGGAAAACAACAAAAGCCTTTTGCGACCATTCAGGAGCTTGGGCTTGACCTCTTTATTAATGCTGTTGATTTGTTTAACCCGACAGTGTGGATGAGTCCAGAAACAATGCTTGCGGCCATCTCCTCTGTTGGGCGGAATTTTATTAAAGGCAGATTGAAAGGCTTGCTTGATGAAATTCGTAATAAAACAGAAGAAGGGAAGATAGATGAGGAAACGCTTAATTCCGAAAAAACAACTCGTTCCATCCTAGATCTCGCAAAATTTCTCGGCGAAAAAAATCCTGACGAAGAAACGTGGGATGCAGCAAAAAAAATATTTAAACATGCGTTACACAAAGATATCACAGAAGAGGAGAGGTCCTCTCTATACGACATGTTGGATATCTGCAAACAATTGAGTGGTTCGGAAATCCGGATTTTGGCTGGAGCTCATCAGATATTGAATAACCCTCAAGAAGCTACTAGGAACCAGAGGCAAAGTGATTGGTGGGCGGGCAAGGTTGCAGAAAACATTGGTTTTGCCGCAAAGGAACAAGTACTGCGCTTCGAGGATAATTTAATGCGACTGCAACTGATTGCTCCTCGAGAAATACTAAGCGGCTCTACTTTAGATACCTGGCGGGGTGGAGGCGGTGCAAGCGAACATAGACTCACAGAACTAGGTCGTAAATTAGCAGAGTTACTGTCTGAATAGATATATATATACAACTTGCGCGTGCGGGGGGGGGTACACTTTGGCAGTCATGGCTGGCAAACCCCGAAAGCCTCCGAAGTTGAGATATCACCGCCCCAAGCAGATGGATTCTGCAGCGCTCGCTCGAGCGTTTGATGTTTTGTTTGAGGTTCCTTCTATTC
>JAIFWM010000035.1 GCA_019661855.1 Candidatus Parcubacteria bacterium | reverse complement strand
TAAATCGTGACTTCGCGGTAAAGCATAATCGCTCATTCGAAAATAACGTGTGGCGCACCTTCGGCACCATTCGTGATGTAGCCATGGAAAATAGATACACACCCAGGGTTACAGTTCTGTGTAACAGGATCATCACAGCGGTCGATGACTTCCCAAAAAGAAAAGACGTTCAGATCATGTTCGCACAACTTACATAAAGCACCACTCCACTTCCCCGCTTCGGCGGGGCTTTTTTATTGTGCGAAATACGAATGTATGTTCAAATGGCGGCGGATGTTCGGGAGGACACTATGGACAAGCAAATTCGCGCTCTGGTACAAGAGATCACCCGTTTGTGTACAGAAGTCATTGTTGAACTATGTGAGGGCGATGATGAAAAATCTTGCGAAGCCTTGATTAACAAATTAAAAATTCTCGATGAAAAATCTTGCGAAGCCTTGATTAACAAATTAAAAATTCTCATGGACACGGAGGGCCAGGCACATGTGTTTTGGCAAAAATATTCAGAAGAACGGTATGGAACTAACCCTCTATCAACAAAACCGGTAAAGAAAATTTACTTCCTCACCCGTTTTGAGCTGCGAAATCGAGGCCGTAGTGCGATCTACGCTCTCACCCATTCGACGCCAACCGATAAACTCTCGTTCTGCACCGACTTACAAAGAGCTTGTTCAAGCTTTTTGCACTACCAGGAAGAACAGGCAAAGGAGACAGGTACCCCCGTCAAATGACGGGGTTTATTTTTTAATAAATGCATGGCAGAATGAGTTCTACTTATATGGAAGAAAAAGACCATCGTGTTATTGGCAAAGAGTTAGATCTATTTACCTTCTCGGACCTCGTGGGACCAGGACTCCCCTTGTGGACGCCCAAGGGCACTATTTTTCGCAACGAGTTAGACAAATTTATCTGGGAGATGCGCGAAGCGCGCGGCTACGAACAGGTCACTATCCCCCACATTACTAAAAAAGAGTTGTACGAAACTTCAGGCCACTGGGACAAATTTGCAGATGATCTCTTTAAAATAACTTCGCGAGAGGGCAAGGAATATGCAATGAAGCCTATGAACTGCCCGCATCACACACAGATTTTTAATCGTCGCCCCTTTTCGTACCGCGAGATGCCGCAGCGCTATGCCGAAACCACCATGGTCTACCGCGATGAGCAGTCGGGCGAACTTGGGGGGCTTACGCGCGTACTCTCTATTACTCAAGATGATGCACATGTCTTTTGCCGCACCACCCAAGTGCGCGAAGAGTTTTTAAAGATCTGGGACATTGTCGACACCTTTTATAAACAATTTGGATTCACCTTGCGCGTACGACTCTCTTTTCGCGACCCTCAAGCGCCAGAGAAATATATTGGCACTCCAGCAATTTGGGACAAAGCTGAAAGCGAAATCCGCAGTCTTGCCGAAGAGCGCGGTGCCGACACGTTTGAAGGCCCTGGCGAAGCAGCACTCTACGGACCCAAGCTCGACTTCATGGCAAAGAACGCCGCAGGCCGCGAATGGCAGGTAGCAACCATACAACTCGACATGAACATGCCTGAACGCTTTGACCTAACCTGTGTAAACGAAAAAGGAGAGAAAGAACGGATTGTTATGATCCATGCAGCGATTGCAGGTTCACTCGAGCGCTGCGCGGCAGTGCTTCTTGAACACTTTGAGGGAGTGCTTCCTACGTGGCTTAGCCCTGTGCAAGCACGCATTTTACCTATCTCCGATGCGCACAAAGATTTTGCGCGCACAGTTCAACAACAAATGAAAGCTGCAGGCATTCGCACCGAACTAGATGAGAGCAACGAGACCTTAGGTAAAAAAATCCGTGAAGCTAAAACACTTAAAATCCCCTACACACTGGTAATTGGCGATGCCGAGGTGTCGGCAGGAACCGCAACACTCGAGGGTCGCCAAGGCAAAGTAGGCGCGCTTTCTGTCGAAGAAATAATTTCGAAATTAAAAGAGGAGATTAAAACGCGCGTGTAGCCCTTCGAATCCCTCAGGGCAAAGAAAATCCCCGCCATGGCGGGGATTTTCTTTGACAATGCTTTGGAGCAACTAATTAGTTGTAGCGATTGATTTGAGAGAGAATGAACGGGTCGGTAGTATCCTCCTCACTGTCATTCGCAACTGCAGTCGAAGCGTTGTGCGTATGCACTTCGCCAAGAGTTGCAATTTGTGGAGCAACGGCAGCTGATGCTGCAGCAAACACAGGAGTCTCAACTTGCATGTATGCAGGGTGAGAAACTATTGAATCATCTCCGAAGAGAAATACTTTGATGCGGTTAGCCCAGCGCGTGTGCACTTTCTTAACAGCGATCAAGTATGCTGCGAGCAAGCACCAGAGAACCAAGAAGCCCCAATATGCGACCGTACCCCAGAAGCCCAACTCAAGACCAGTATAAGGAACTTGAGAAAGAGTTACGTACGGAGTGTAGACCGGAGGATTGTAAACAACCGGTGGGTTGTATGAGATATGGCGATTGTGATTGCTGTAATTGTGATCGTTGTGATCATCATTATTATCATTGTCAGTTGAACCAACCGTCACGTTAACATTGTTAACGTTTTGATTGTTATTGGTGTTGTAGTTGTTGTTAACGTTATTTACTGAAGGCGTCACAGTAGTAGTGTGCGTAGGTGCGACATATACGCCACCACCCCACGAACCGCCACCATACGAACCTCCACCGTAACCACCGCCACAACCGAAGTCGTTGCAGTCGCTACCAGTGTAGCCATCGTAACCAGAACCACAGTCCCAGTCACAGCTATCTACTCCATCAAAGCCATCGAAGCCTGAATCGTAGCTATAGTCATATCCACAGTCAGAGCAGTCTGAATAGCCGTCGAAGCCATCAAACTCTTGAGCATGCGTAGTTGGAGCTACTGCGAACACAAGCGCAAGTGCAAAGACGACCGCTCCAAGCGTCCCGACTGCGAATTTACTTATTGTCATACTGTTTTTCATACCTATAATGCGAACGCACTTTATAATTATTAACCTTTAATGTCAAGACCTTAGGCCTTGAGGGGATAACCGACCCCCTTTAGAGGCTCAAATGTACTTTGAGGCTCGAAAGGAGGTTCCGGAGGAGCATGGTTTAGTATGCTCCCCCGAACCTGAAGAGAAAGTAACGCCTAACGAAGTCTGCCGCTCGTCACGGTGCCATGATAGCTCGGACCGACGTTAATCGGCGCCGAAACATGGGGCCTGCTTGGGGCAAGACCCGGCATCACAACCGTTGCGCGGAACGTACTTGATGCACTTTGATGCGGAGCAGTTCGATGCGGAGTTTGAGTCCGCTGCTGCCGCAAACTGGCATCCTTGTCGCAGTTGTCGTTGATCGTCAGAACCTTGTCGGGATTGAACACGTTCTCACCCGAGTCGATCGTCTGGCGTGCGATCGCCAGTGACGGTGCCGCAAGATATGGACTCTTACCGCAGTAGCAGTCGAACGTGATCTTGTCTGCCCATGCAATGCTGCACGGAACCATGAGCTTGTTCGCTCCCTGCCTCAAAGGCAGAACCTTTTGCCAGTTCCCGACGTTGCCGCCGGTTGCCTTGAGCGTGATATCATCGCCTGGCCCATAGTAGTTGAGCGAGATGATGCACTCGGCCGGACGCTTGCGCTCCACCACGCGGGGCGGAGGTGCCGGTCGCGGTTGCTCCACGACCTTCGGCGGTGGGTCTTTGATATCCCGCACCGGACCGTTTGCGCTTGCCTGCGCTGCAGACTTTTTACGACAATCGGAGACTATATCCTTAATCTCCTGCTCCGACATCGCTGCCCATTCCTTAATTCTCTGGGCTTCCATGTCCTTTCCAAAGTTCATCACCTGCCAACAGTTGGCTTGGATGTACCCGTACCGGATCGCGCCGGTCGTGTCGTCTGCCGTTGCCGAAGTGATGGCCGCGACAGTAGCGATAGTCGTCAGAATGGCTCTCATGGCCAGTCCTTTCTCTGTTTGTGTTAAGAATGTACGTCTTCGTCTTCTCAATCGATCCCGCGTACAGCGGGACCCATCGCGAAGGCGTATCAAAGCTCACTTACTGTGAGATCTGATACGCTTCCACGAACTCTGCGGTCACGACGTAGCGACCAACTTTGTTGGCGATAGAATTGTTGCAAGTGACGAGGGTAAGGAACTTGCCGTTTGTTGGAAGTTCTACCACGTCTTCATTTGCATTCGCAAGACGCACACCAGTAACCGAGTAGCGATATTCAGTGGTACCCGAGAATACAGAGATAACGCTGCCATTGTGGAGATTTTGAATCCCGTTGAATGACTTATAGTTTTGGTTGTGTACGATAGGCAAGCTTGACGAGTGTCCGAAAAGAAGCACCGTACCGTCCTCACCCAAGCGTGCTGAATCTGGATAACGGGCCGCACCGTTTAAGAGCACTTTGTCGAGCACCGCTAAGTCGGTCGAATTTGGATTGCTTACTGACACATCAACACCAACAGCTGAGATCTTGATGCGCACTGGCTCTTCTGGTTGCGCATTGTCTACAGCCACTTGAGTTTGCTGGCCAAAGAGTGCAGGCACATCGCGATATGCATTTGGTACTTCGGGGAGTGTGTCGGTAGCAGAGAGGAAGGTAAACAAAAGTACGAACATGCAAAAAAACGCGAGCGCAAAGCTGCCCTTCACATGACCAATATTTCCTATGAGTCCTTTGTTTCGTGACGCCATATGATATTTAAATCGCCCTCTCGGCTGAACCTCCAGGGCTGCTATTAGCTTACACCATAATAAGCGATTTGTCAAGTTTAGCGCTTGACAAAAAAACGGCTCCCATGTTAGCTTTCGGGCGTATGACAAACGGCGCACACCCTCCCCACCCGGAGCAAAAGGTAACTGCTAAGGACCGCATCTTGCAGGTTATTGCAGTTATTGGCCTTATTGCTGTCTTGCTTCTTGGTGCATGGGGTATTATTCAGCTCGCGTTCAATCTCCCGGGGATCTTCTCTAATGTAGGTGGATCTATTTCGAACATTTTTACTGGCAATGTCGCAACCACAACGGTGTCTAACTCACGCGAGATGGTTACGGTGACCGCACCAGACACTATTACCAACAACCAAGCATTCACTCTTTCTTGGAAGCACACCAACGGCAACGGTCAGTACGGCTACAATATTTCGTACTCTTGTGTGACTGGAGTAACAATGAAGGCCCCGCTTCCTAATGGTGCGTATCAAAAAGTTGACTGCAATACGCCGTTTAACTATACGAACGCAAAAGACAAAACAACTTTGACTCCGGTCTTTACCGGCAATCCGGGTAAAGTAACGTTCACCGTTGCAGCAATGCGTCTCTCTAACAACACGGTCGCTGTTACCGGTACTGCATCAACAACTGCAGGCAAAGCTCCAGCAGCACCAACAACGGTTGCTAAGACTCCCACTCCATCGACTACTAAAACTTCGACTCCTGGTTCGACCTACTACGCAAGTGGTCGCACATCGAACCTCTATGGTTACCCAGACTTGGCGGTGACTATTAACTCAGTTAACTCACTCTCAAGTGTGTATGGCCGCACAGTTGTAACCTTCACTATCCAAAACGTCGGAACTAACGCGGCATTTGCAGGTTGGACTTTCAACGCAGATCTGCCTGTTAACGACGGATACCTCTTCCAATCAGCATTGCAACAGCCGCTTTACCCAGGTGATCGCATTGTGTACACGTTGAGCTTCGATAATCCTCACGGATATGACTACAATGACGACTACGGATGGGATGACGACTATCGTTATCAGCCATCTCCATACGGCATAGTGTACGGTGGTGACTTTGGTAGCAACTCGTACAACTACTCAAATAGCTACTCCAACAATAGCTTTGGTGGTGTAGGACCTGTCACGATTACCGTGGATCCATACAACCAAGTACTCGAGTCTAACGAAAACAATAATACTGCGTCGGTTCGGTAAACTAGGGCTAAGTAAACAAAAAATCCCCCGGCAAAACCGGGGGATTTTTTGTTTACCCTAGATATCCAAATTCGCCATCTTGGCGTTGGATTGAATGAAACTTTTACGAGAGAGCACGTCTTCACCCATCAAAATATCAAATACACGATCTGCATCTGCAGCATCGTCGATAGTTACTTGCTTCAAAACACGGCGAGCAGGGTCCATGGTTGTCTCCCACAACTCTTCAGGATTCATCTCACCAAGACCTTTGTAGCGCTGAATGAGCACTTTAGACTTGCGAGCTTTAACTTCGCCTTGTCCTTCGACAGGCTCAGGACCTTCGGCTTCGCCTCCGGAGTTCTCAGCAGCCGCGTCGGCAGCCTCTTCAATAACCAAATCTTCCTTCCCTACCATTTTGTTTTTCTCTTCGTCAGAGTATGCGTACTGCACATCCTTGCCGCGCTTTATCTTGTAGAGCGGTGGTTGAGCAATGTACAAGAACCCACCGTCTATTACTGGGCGGAAGTGACGGAAGAAAAGTGTGAGAAGCAATGTGCGGATGTGTGCGCCGTCGACGTCTGCATCGGTTGCGATGATTGTTTTGTGAAAGCGAAGTTTGCTCAAATCAAACACGTCGCCTATAGCAGTACAGAGTGCAAGAATAAGATGTTTGATTTCTTGAGATGCGAGCATTTTGTCTAAGCGTGCACGTTCAACATTTAAAATTTTACCGCGCAGTGGGAGGATAGCCTGCGTGCGGCGGTCGCGGCCTTGCTTCGAAGAGCCACCTGCAGAGTCTCCCTCTACTATAAATAGTTCAGACTCAAACGCCTCTTTGCTTGAGCAATCGGCGAGTTTGCCAGGCAAACCAAATCCCTCGAGTGCACCTTTGCGCAACACTGAGTCTTTGGCAGCTTTAGCAGCCTTGCGGGCTTTGAGTGCGAGTATAGATTTGCCGATGATAGCTCGAGCGTCTTCAGGATTTTCCTCCAAGAACATCGAAAATGCTTCGCCGAATGCGGTCTCTACGGCGCCACGAGCTTCAACGCTCCCGAGTTTGCCTTTGGTCTGACCTTCGAACTGAATCTCGCGAAGTTTAACGGAGATGACAGCTGTGAGACCTTCGACGACATCGTCGCCAGTAAAGTTTTCCTCGCTGTCTTTAATAGCATTGGCTTTGCGTCCATAGGCATTGAGCGTGCGGGTGAGTGCAGTGCGAAAGCCGGTTAAGTGTGTGCCGCCTTCGTGGTTGTAGATGTTGTTTGCAAAGGGGAAGAGGCGCGTTGAAATGTCGTCGACATATTGCAGCGCTACTTCAACCGACACATCATCTATCTCCTTTTCTATATAAAATATATTTTTGTGGATTGGCTTTTGGTAGCGGTTGTAGAAAGAGATGAGTGAGCGCAAGCCTCCTTCGAAGTAAAACGTTTGAGACGGGCAGTCCATCAAGTACTCGCGCAAGTACAACTCCTTGCCGACATCGGTAAGCCTGCTCGCGCAAGTGTGAGACTACTTTGTCGAAATCATAGTTAATGCCACCCTGAAATATCTCAGAGTCTGCATAGTAGGTCTGTACCGTACCGTGGAGTTTACTTCCACCCACTTTTTTAACTGCAGCCTTTTTCTTGCCGCGCACATACTCTTGAACAAATGCGCCACCGTCGCGGTGTACCTCGGTGCGCATCCACTCAGAAAGTGCGTTTACTACTGAGACACCCACACCGTGGAGACCTCCTGAGACTTTGTATCCTTCACCACCAAACTTACCACCGGCGTGCAGTGTGGTCATGACGGTTTCGAGTGCAGAAACTTTAGTTTGTTTATGGATGTCTACCGGGATACCGCGACCGTTGTCAGCAACGCGAATGATGTTGCCCGGCAAAAGCACCACCTCAATATTGTCAGCAAAATTACCCATCGCTTCGTCGCGTGAGTTGTCGAAGACCTCCCAAATGAGATGGTGGAGACCATCGGGGCCAGTTGTACCGATGTACATGCCGGGACGGCGGCGTACCGCCTCTAACCCCTCAAGGACGGTGATAGCATCTGCACTATAGGAGCTCTTTTTTGCCTTGTTTTCCTCTATATTTTTAGCCATTTAAAAGCAAAAAGCCCTGTTGGCTTTACCCCTCTATTCTATCATGAAAAGGGCGAGAAATGAAGCGAAAAATAGTGTACCGTTAACCTGTCCGCTACCCCAGAAGAAGGAGGGACGATATGCGGAAGTTTCAACTAGTTCTCGCTCTACTCTTTGCGACCCTTGTCACAACTTTCGCCCACGCCGACGTGCGGATCATAGGACACCCCGGTGGTCAGATTGGCCCCGAACTTGAAAGAATCGTCGCGCTCAGGAACTCGGGAGAAAGGGTCGTCATCGACGGCCCATGCTTGTCGGCTTGCACGATGATCTTGGGAGTGATCCCAAAGAGTCGTATCTGTGTTACCAGGCGCGCTCGGCTTGGATTTCATGCAGCGTCGAACGAGTACGACGGAAGTATAAGTCGAGGAGGAACTCAACTCCTGCGGGAGATCTATCCCCAACAGGTAAACAACTGGATCAACCGAAGGGGTGGACTCGGACGCAACATGATTTACCTTCAAGGTAAACAACTCACTGACATGTATCGAACCTGCCGCTAACTGAACTGCGGCGCTGGCCTTCTCCCCCTGGGAGAAGGCCATATTCATAACTTTAGATC
>JAIFWM010000034.1 GCA_019661855.1 Candidatus Parcubacteria bacterium | reverse complement strand
TCATGTGAAAAGTGTTTCTAAAGTAACGTTATAGGACACTTTTAACTCTGTCCTTTATAAACATCTCCACACAGTTATCCACAGCTTTTTCCAAAAAAGCCTTATTTTCCAATACGGACCCTGTGTTTAAATGACAGAGTGTTTCCCAGTGCGGCCAGGGAGAATCGAACTCCCAACTCGTCCTTGGCAAGGACGCATTATACCACTTAACCATGGCCGCTTTTTAACTAACTCGATGATAATATCATCTTTTTTAACTTTGTGGGATACTTATAGTAATGCGCCCGTAGCTCAACGGATAGAGCGCCTGGCTTCGGACCAGGAGGTTGTGGGTTCAAGTCCTGCCGGGCGCACAAAACATGAACATTTCAAAAGACCAAATACCTGAACCGATCATTCAAGTCGTCGAGAGGCTCGAAAATGCTGGTTTTGAGGCTTGGGTAGTAGGGGGCTGTGTACGTGACCTTATTTTAGGGCGAAAACCTAAAGACTGGGATGTAACGACTAACGCCACCCCTGAGCAGATTCAAGCTGCTTTTGAAAACACCTACTACACCAATGAGTTTGGCACGGTAGGGGTAGTACTTGATGGGGTAGAGGATGAAAGTTTAAAAATAGTTGAGGTGACTCCATATCGACTTGAAGGAAAGTACAGCGACGCTCGGCGCCCTGACAATGTCACCTTTAGTTCCAACATTAACGACGACTTAAAGCGAAGAGACTTCACTATCAATGCTATGGCCTTTAGCCCATCTAAAGGACATCTAACAGATCTATTTGAGGGCATAAAGGACATTGAGGTTAGCTTGGTGCGTGCTGTAGGTGAGCCAGAGGACAGATTTGAGGAGGATGCCTTAAGAATCTTGCGAGCAGTACGTATAGCAGCTGAGCTCGACTTCTCTATAGAGCCTGCGACCCGGGATGCAATGCTCAAGCGGGCAGGGCAGTTGGGTAAAATCTCTAAAGAGCGTATACGGGATGAATTTGTACGCATTTTAATGTCCGAAAAGCCAATGAAAGCGCTTATTTTAAGCCATAGTTTAGGAATTTTGACGTACATTTCGCCTGAACTCGAGCAAGCTGTGGGGATAGAACAGAATCAGGCTCACTCATACGATGTATTTGAGCACAGCATACGAGCTTTGCAGCATGCCGCTGACAAAGGATGGGATCTAGATTTGCGTTTGGCAGCCCTGTTTCATGACATAGGCAAGCCTAAGTCTCGTCGATTTGCCGACGAAAAGCATGACTGGACCTTTCATGGTCACGAGGTGGTTGGGGCTAAAATGGCTAAGAAAATCCTTGAAAACCTAAAATTTTCACGTGAAACTATAGATAAGGTCACTAATTTAGTCCGTTGGCATATGTTTTTCTCTGATCCGGACAAAATAACCCTCTCTGCTGTGCGCCGTATTGTGCGAAATGTAGGTCAAGAGAACATTTGGGATCTTATTAACCTTCGTATTTGTGATCGAATAGGGACGGGAAGGCCTAAGGAACAGCCATTTCGCTTAAGAAAGTATCAATCAATGATAGAGCAGGCTCTTAGAGACCCTATTTCAGTAAGTATGCTTAAGATTGATGGCAAAAGCTTGATGGATGTTACACATGAAAAGCCCGGACCCAAGGTGGGGTGGGCTTTGCACGCACTTTTAGAGGAAGTGCTAGAGGATCCAACTAAAAACACGGCTGAATATTTAGAAAGTAGAGCAAAAGAGCTAGTAAAACTGTCTGAAAGTGAGCTTCGCAAGCTTGGGGAAGAAGGGAAAGAACGAAAAGAAGAAGCAGAGGAAGCAGAGATAAAGGACATAGACAAGAAGTATTACGTCGATAAGTGACTGTTATCCACAGATATGTCCTTTACGTCTTTTATAATGTCCTTTATGATTGCTTCAGAGCCGGCTAATAAATAGTTCTTTTGAAAAATTCAAGTTAGATAGACATTGCCCTGTGTCTATTAACAAAGCAGCTGTTCGCGTCGTAACGCAATCTCATTGTCATCTGATTACCGTACGGAAATCCATCGCCCTTCGTTATTGTGGATTAAAACGTATGTTTGTAATTGGTAGAACCGTTCTTGGTTCCCAGTTTACGTTACTCCGACGCAAGCCTCCGTACACCTCGTGCGGAGGTTTTTATTATCCAAAATTACTTAATTTCTATCGAAACAGGGCAGTGGTCGGAGCCCATCACATCTGCAAAGATTTCGGCCTTTGTTAGTTTAGGCGCCAGCTTTTTAGGTACAAACCAGTAGTCTATGCGCCAACCAACATTGCGCTCGCGCAACCCGCGCCATGGTGCCCAGTAGGTGTAGTAGCCATTGCCAGTAGGGGTGAAGTGGCGAAACGAGTCTACAAACCCCGCTTTAAGGATTTGGTCTATGCCTTCGCGCTCTTCTTTAGTAAAGCCGTGCTCGCCCTCGTTAGACTGTGGGTTCGCCAAGTCGTCTGGAGTGTGTGCGACATTGAGGTCCCCACAAAAGAGCACTGGCTTCTTGTTTTCAAGCTGCTTTATATACTCTAAGAACGCAGGGTCCCAGTCTTGGTGCCTAAATTTGAGACGTGAGAGGTCATTTTTAGAGTTGGGGGTATACACATTTGCTACATAAAAGTCATCAAGCTCAACGACTATCACACGCCCTTCGGCGTTAGCGTCACCATAGTCATCTAATATTTTATATCTTTTACACAACTCTTCAGGCAAGCCCATAACCACCGAATGAACAGTTAGATCTTTTTTTACAAAGATAGCCGTGCCGCTGTAGCCTTTTTTGCGAGTACTCGAGTTCCAGTACTCTTCATAGTCGGGGAGATCAATGACCGCCTGACCCTTTTCGGCCTTGGTTTCCTGAAGGCATAAGACGTCTGGGTTGTACTTTTTAATAAAGGGCACGAAAGTATCCTTTTTTATGACGGCGCGGATACCATTAACATTCCAGCTAATAAGCTTCATTGCCGCATAATAACAAATTAGAGCTTCATTTGTATTTTCGTTTTACGGAAAGTAAGATAGAAGTGGAAGTCCGTAAACTAACTCAAACCCTTTGGGGAGGGCTGATGGAGACTCTCATGCAACAAGCACGAGGGCGACACCAAAATCTCGCTGCGGCGACCTTGCGTCAAATGGCCCGCGATTCATACGAACGTAAGCCGCTACTGGATCTAGTTAATATGGTTCGCAAATCTGATCCAGTTTTCAAAGGAGTAAGTGAAGAGCGTATCTTCGAGCTTGCATATGGCGACCGGCAGACAGCGCAAGCAGCATATCGCGCCCTTGTCGACGAAGACAGCAAACTCTACGACAACCGGTCAGTGCGGGCGTTTTGTCTTGCTCGCATCAAAAAGATAAAAAAGATATGACAGGGCTAATCGCTCTCTCTTTACCCCGGCGCATGCGCCGGGCTTTATTTTTTTTGTTACATTTGCTGCGTTGACACTCACCACGACATGCGCCACCCTTAAGAAGGTAGCAACAGGGGAGCAGACACATGAGCGGTTTTGTATCGGCCATGCTGGCGGCTGCTATGTTCTTAACACAATCAGAAGCACCAATGCTCGATCGAGATGATTTTCTTGCTCAACAGTACGAACTCTCCGGTAAAGTTGACTTCACTGGTCCCTTCGGATGGAAGGATGGAGTCGCGGCTGCAAAGGTTGGAATGAGTGCCACCCAATATGCAGTGGAGGGGATGGAAAAAGTTTTACGAGATCGACTCTATCTCATGTTACGCGAGATGCGTCTTAACGGACTCGATACCTGTATCAATGCTGGTTATCGTGGGCCCGAACGGCAAGCGATGATCACAGCCGGAGTACGAGCATCGGCTAACAACTCATTTCATGGCGGTGCAAAAAATAGGCGTGGCCATGGTCATGGTCTCGCTGCAGACTTGGTGAGTTGTCTTGGTGGCGACACCAACGATCAAAGGTTCGACAATAGCAAACCTGTCTGGCGATGGATAGATACTCACGGACTGGAGTTTAAACTTGGTCGCCCGTACTTACATTGTGACCCTCCACATGTAGGCCCAAGTGACGGTGGAGAATACCGCGCCAAGTATCCTACAGCAGCAGTACGCTTTAAAGACGGAAAGGACGAGTACTCACGCTGCGTTTCTCAAAAGAAGAAAAAGCGTGGCGGTAAAGGAAAGAAACGAAGATAGACCTAATACGGAAAGAAGTCCCGCGGCCAGATGAAGGCTGCGGGATTACTCTTTACCAAAAAGAAAACCACAAAAGAAGCGTGGGGAGTGCGAGCCACATTAATCCTTTTGCAAGGAAAAATAAAAATACGCCGATGCCGGCATAGGTCAACCATTTTCTTTTTTTATTTCCTTCGCTTGCCATGAAAAGTTTTGTGCACTTCGCGCAGATGTTTGTCGGTCACGTGCGTATACACTTGTGTCGTTGAAATATTTTGATGCCCGAGCAATGCTTGCACACTGCGCAGGTCTGCACCATTTTCTAACAAATCTGTGGCAAATGAGTGGCGGATCACGTGTGGAGTTACTTTACGTGTGATGCCACCTTTGACTGCATAGTGTTTAACAAGACGCTCAACACTGCGCGGCGTGAGTCGCAAGTCTTTTGTATTTTTTGCGTTCTTTCCCATTTGCACAAACAACGCATCATCTACATCGCCGCGCTTTTTTTCATATTCTTTGATTGCCGTCTTTGCAGCAGGGGAGAGAAACACCACGCGTACCTTGTCACCTTTGCCACGCACACTAAACTCATCGCGCGAAAGGTCGAGGTCGCGCGGCAATCCGCAGAGTTCTGACACACGTAGCCCCGTGCTAAACAAAAGTTCTAAAATTGCACGGTCACGCAATGCTTGCAATGAGTCACCTTTAGGCCCGCTCATCAAACGTTCAAGCTCGGCTGCAGTTATAAGGTCGAGGTCGCGTGCACCAACCTTGGCAAGTTCGATACGCTCAGGGTTTAAACTTTCAACATCACGTTTGCGCAAAAATTTTAAGAACGCGCGCAGCGCGATTAAATAATAATTTTGCGTTTTATGTTTCATCGTCGACGAAACACCTGGCTGTCTATTTAAATGCAAACGAAACTCGCGCACGCGCGTTTCGGTAATGTGTGACGGAGCAGAAATTTTACTGTGCGAAATAAATCGAGTAAGGTAGCGATCGTAATTTTCGATCGTCTTTAGTGAGCGACCCTTTTCGATCTCTAGATATTCTAGAAATTCTATTTTAAGTTTTTGAATTTGTGTAACTCCCATGCGTCGCACAATATTTTATCATAAGGAAGCAGTACTATCTTCAGTTGGCGGTGGTGGCGGTGTTTCTAAACTCAAAACAGGACGTGTAAAAAGGAGTAAAAGTCCGATACCTATACAAAGAGCAAACCCTATCCCCGCAGTGAGCCAGTAGAGCTTCCAAAATTTATCCTTATATTCGTTATTCATACTGGTTGTTCTGCTATCAGCTCACTTTGTTTAGCCACCACTCCATTGAGCTTAGTTTCATAGAAGAGTTGTGTTTCACCGACCTTTTCAAATTTATTCCATGCAGCTCCTGTACCTTCGATAGCGCGCACGAGTCCACGCAACACCGTGTAGTAAAGAAGTTGTCGGTAAACGAGGCGCAAAAGCGGCACCATGATAAGAAGCTGTCTCTTGTTTGGTTCGCCTCGCAAACCCCACAAAGCATAGACACAGTCGACCGCAGTAAAGAGCAAAACCGGAACTAACACCTCTCGCCATACACCAAAGATCAAACTAAAAATGAGTACCGAGTCGACAATGGGGTAGGTAAGTGGAAGCAAAATACCAAAAATAAATGTGTGTGGAATAATGATCGTGCTCATAGGTGAACGCGGTTGCTCCCAGATTACATCAAGATGTTTCCAAAAACATTGAATGCCCCCGTATACCCAGCGAAAGCGTTGTTTGAGAAAGGTTGAAACATTTGGTGGCGTTTCGGTGTAGGCAATTGCTTCGGGCTCATACGCAATGCGCCAACCCTGACGCATCAAAGTTAGCGTCATGTCTTGGTCTTCAACCAACGTGTCGGTGGGAAACCCACCAGCTTTCAAAATTGCATCTTTTCTCCACGCACCCGCAGGTCCTGGCACCACACCCACCACGCCAAGCGCGGAGAACGCACGCTTCTCTAAGTTTTGCCCAACGGCATATTCGAGTGCTTGGAATTTACTCAAGAAACCATTGAGGACTGCTGGATACACTTTGCCTGCAACCGCTCCCACACGCGGATCACCAAAATGGCGTACAAATGCATGCAACGCTCCCTCGCTTAACACCGCATCTGCATCCAAAATAACGAGTATCTCTCCTTGCGCTTTGCGCATACCTGCAGTCAATGCGTTTGCTTTGCCACCATTTTTAAGTTGTATGAGTCGGATCACACTTTCAGGAAATCCTGCAATAATTTTCTTAACTATCGCTCCCGTGTTGTCTGTTGAACCGTCATCGATCACAATAATCTCGCGGCGCGGATATGAATTTTGCAAAATACTTCGTACCGTTGACTCGATATTCTCCTCCTCGTTATATGCAGGAATAAGAATTGAAACGAATGGGTATTTTTTTAGTCGGGGAGGCAGCTCTTTATTTTTCTTATGCAACAATACTGCGATCAAAAGTAATCGCACTACAATAAAACTTAACGCCACTCCACCAAGCAACACCAGCCCACGACCCAAATTCGACAAAAAATAAATATATCCACTTTCAATCGGCTCAATTGGTGGTTGGGTTATTTTAAGTGGTGCGAGTGTGCCGGCTTGTTCGGGTGGAACAAACAACTCTTCAAGTGACGCAAAGGTGTACCCTTGCTCTAAGAGTGAAGGTAAAATAATTTTTAACGCATCTGCAGTTCCTGGCGTGTCGTGCATAAGCACGATATGTCGGTCGGATGCGAGTTGCTCATTAAAATGTTGCACAATTTCGTCCGGTGTTTTCGCATCCCAGTCATGAGTGTCTATGTCACTGCCAATAGGTAAGTAACCAAGCGCTAACGTCCAACTATCTTGCGGAATTGCATCGATCCAAGGGTTGGGCGCAGGATCTATACCAACTGATAATAAGTATGGAGGGCGGTAGTAACGCGTGCGTTCACCTGTAACGCGCTCGAGCACTCGACTTGTTGCACCAAGCTCAACCGAAAGACGTGACGGAGAATCGTGTACGTTGTAACTATGTGTAAAAGTATGATTGCCTATATCAAAACCATCGTCAGCAATTTTTTTTGCGATTTCAGGATATTGCACCACATGCTCACCTAT
>JAIFWM010000033.1 GCA_019661855.1 Candidatus Parcubacteria bacterium | reverse complement strand
GACATGTTGGTGCAAACGGCCCTTGTAGTCGGCGCTATTGCGTTTGTGTCTCTAATTGCCGATCTTGCTCGCCCTACGCGTGCGTTTGCGCTATAAACTTTTACTCGTTGACTCCTTTACGCTCGGGTGTATTGTCTAGCAATATGCCGTTTTTTAAGGAGAAAGTCCAAACTATTTTAAACGGAATAGGAGTCGAGATAGGAGGGCCTAAGCCGTCCGACATTCAAGTTCATACTGAGAAGTTGTATGCGCGGGTTTTACTGCGCGGGTCTATTGGCCTTGGTGAAGCTTATGTTGATAAATGGTGGGACTGCCAATCGCTCGATCAATTTTTTACGAAGCTACTTTCCCATGGAGTGCATCGTATACATCGAGTTCCTGGGACAGACATTTTTCATTTCCTTTACAACACAGTCTTTAATCGACAATCAGTAGCTCGGTCGTTTGAGGTGGGCGAGCGACATTATGACTTAGGCAACGACCTCTACCGCGCAATGCTCGATAAGCGCATGGTTTACAGTTGTGGTTATTGGAAAGATGCACGCACGCTTGACGAGGCGCAGGAGGCCAAGCTTGATCTTATTTGCCGCAAGCTTCGATTAAAAGCAGGTCAGCATGTACTTGATATTGGTTGTGGATGGGGAAGTTTTGCCAAATTTGCTGCCGAAAAGTATGAGGTAAAGGTTACGGGAGTCACTATTTCTAAAGAGCAAGCAGTCCTCGCTAAAGAATTAACCGCAGGTTTACCTGTTGAAATTTTGCTCCAAGACTACCGCACTCTGAAGGAACAGTTTGATCATGTGGTTTCTATTGGGATGTTTGAGCATGTGGGGCATAAAAACTATCGTACCTTTATGAAAGTTGTAAATAAATGTCTTAAAAAAGATGGGCTCTTTTTACTCCACACTATTGGCGGTAATTTTTCGGGCATTAATGTAGATCCATGGATAGATAAATACATTTTTCCCAACGGCATATTGCCTGCACTCAAACATATTTCATCTGCAGTAGAAGGTCTGTTTGTGATGGAAGATTGGCATAACTTTGGTGCTGACTACGACAAAACGCTCATGGCATGGCATACAAACTTTGAACGTGCATGGCCGCAGTTGAGAGGGAAGTACAGCGAGCGTTTTAAAAGGATGTGGGACTATTATCTTCTTTCTTGTGCCGCATCATTTAGGTCTCGCGACAATCAGCTTTGGCAAATTGTGCTGTCTAAAAAAGGTATCCCCGGCGGTTACCAAGCGGTCAGGTAAGGACCTGTGGATAACTTCTTCAGATAACTTTTTAGTGGGGAATCGGGGAGACGAGATTTCTATTCTTCATCTTCAGATTCGCTTTTGGCAGGTGCGGCTTTGCCACCGCCAGCTGCGAGTGCTTTGCGGATCTCTTTAAGCAATTCGTTCGCAACTTTTTTATTTTCGCGTAAGTATGTTCGCGATGCATCATAGCCACGGCCGAGCTTCTCTTCTCCAAAGCTATAGCTACTCCCCGACTTCGAAACGAGGCCAAGTCTCTCCCCTAGCGCTAAAAGTTCGCCCTCGGTGGAGACACCTTCGTTGTACATAAGATCAAACTCAGTAACACGAAACGGTGCAGCAACTTTGTTTTTAACGACTTTAATGCGGTGACGACCTCCAACAACTTCTTCGCCTTTTTTAATCTGCGCAATGCGTCGAATGTCCAAGCGAATAGAAGTGTAGAATTTAAGTGCCTTACCACCGGTCGTAGTTTCGGGGTTACCAAACATCACGCCTATCTGCATGCGTATCTGGTTAATAAAAATAACAATCGTTTTTGATTTAGAGACAATCGCGGTGAGTTTGCGCAATGCTTGTGACATGAGACGTGCCTGTTTGCCCACTTGATATGAGCCCATGTCCCCCTCAATTTCATCTTTAGGAGTAAGTGCTGCTACAGAGTCGATAACAATCATGTCGACTTTGCCACTTCGTACGAGTGACTCAACAATTTCAAGCGCCTGCTCGCCGGTGTCTGGCTGCGAGACTAAGAGGTTGTTAATATTCACGCCAATCCGTTTTGCATACTCTGGGTCCAATGCATGCTCTGCGTCTATAAACGCGCATACGCCACCTTTTTTCTGTGCTTCGGCAATAGCGTGGAGTGTAAGAGTTGTTTTGCCTGAACTTTCAGGACCATAAATTTCAATAATACGTCCGCGCGGATATCCACCAATGCCAAGTGCCCAGTCGAGACCAATAGATCCTGATGGAATAACATCAACGTCTACTTTAGGGCTGTCACCCAACTTCATGATCGCTTCGTCACCGAACTTTGTTTTGATCTCGCGGATCGCTGCGTCTATCGCACTTTGATCCTTTCCTTCTTTTGCTGCTGCTTTTGCCATAAAAATTAATTAAGTAGTAGAACAATAATTAAGAGCTGTTACGGAAACCGTGTCTGTGACCTTGCGTCCAAATCTGTCTATACCTGTGACCGTCACTACTGTAAGCCCAGGTGGCGGAGAGATCAACTCGCTGAAATTCCCGTGTTCGTCCGTATAGGCAGCCTTGTCATTAATAGTCAAAAAAGAGATGTTTTGAGCTGTTCCCCCAATGCGTACAGCACTCGAAGATGTGGCACTCCCGTCTATAGGCATCGCTATGGTGATTTGAGGGCCTTCTAGGAGCTTGCGGGCTTCAAAGAGCCCATATCCTAGGAGCAACAAGACCACTAGAGTTGCGAGTAGTTTTTTCATTGGGTAGGTGGTGGCATGTCTTCCGGATTTGTATTGCCACCCTCTCCACCTCGATTCAAAATCTCACGCGGCTTAGCGCCATCTTGTGGACCAATAATTCCGCGTTCTTCAAGAATATCCATGAGCCTTGCAGCGCGAGCATACCCAACGCGAAGTTTACGTTGAATATATGAGGTTGACGCCTTACCAGCTTCTTCGACTGCCATCTTTGCAGCTTCGTACATGTCATCATCAACCTCTCCGTCATCATTACCAAAGCCACCTCCATTACCACTGCTCCCTCCCTCTTGCGGGTTGCCTCCAATCTCGATTGGTAACTCAGGCTCATTGTTTGACGCAACAAAGTCCACAACTGCCTTCACCTCCTTTTCGCTAATAAATGCATTTTGTAAGCGCACAGGTTTACCCATTTCCGCGGACATGTAGAGCATGTCACCACTACCCAAAAGATTTTCTGCACCGCCTTGGTCAAGGATGGTGCGTGAGTCAAACTGTGATGCTACCTGGAGTGCCGCTCGTGCTGGCACGTTAGCTTTAATGAGACCAGTAATCACGTTGACTGACGGTCGCTGGGTTGAAAGTACTAAATGTATGCCCACGGCACGACTCATTTGTGCCAAGCGCACAATAGCGGCTTCAAGTTCGCGTGGGTATGTTTGCATAATATCTGCGAGCTCGTCGAGAATGATTACGATGTATGGCATAGCTTCTGGCACCGCTTCTCCCTCTTCGGGTGAGCCTTGTTTGCGCAACTTCTCAAGTTGGGGTGCCAAAATGTTTGTGTGATACGATTCGATGTCACGCACGCGGACCTCTTCGAGAATGTTGTAGCGTCTTTCCATCTCTTTGCCGGCCCAACGCAGTGCGGCAATAGCTTTCTTAGCGTCAGTAATTACTGGAGTTAGCAAATGTGGCAACGAGCGGTACAAGGTCAACTCCACGCGCTTCGGGTCGATCATAATAAATTTAAGCTGTGCTGGACCCGAACGATACAACAATGAATTGATGAGTCCATGGATTGCTACCGATTTACCCGAACCTGTTGCACCTGCTATGAGCAGGTGCGGCATTTTAGCGATGTTTGCAAACTGCGAGCCTCCTGCAATGTCACGGCCTAATGCCACGAGCAATGGTTTTGGTGACTCAGCAAATTCTGGTGATTCAAGCAGTGTTCCCAAGCCCACGGTCACTTTGGCAGAGTTTGGTACCTCGATACCCACAAGTGACTTCCCTGGGATAGGTGCTTCAATACGCACTGGATGTGCTGCGAGCGCCAACTCGAGGTTGTTTTGAAGTCCGACTATCTTTTGCAAACGCACGCCCTCGGCAGGTTTAATAGCGTACCTCGTGACGCTCGGTCCTATAGAAATTTCATCAAGTTCAACGACGATACCAAAGTTTTGCAAGGTTCGCTTAATAATATTGGCGTTACCTTTGATGTCACCAACCCCAGGGCGTCCACGGTCACGCTCAAGGAGTGACAGTGGCGGCGGCGTGTACTGCCCTAAGAGCGACTTCAAAGCATCTGCAGAACGTTTTGCTTGTACATCCTTTGCTCGTGCTGCAGCGGCCATGGGTGCCGCAATGCCAGGTGTTGTTGGCGCTTCATCCTCAACATATTCCTCCTCTCTGGGTGCCTCCTCCTCTTGATCGGCAAATCCACTAATCGAAGGTTCAGCCTTTTTCTTACCAAAGAGTGACGCAATTGCATTCCAGAGCACCATCAATGGGGTGATCGCGATTTTGCCCTCAAGCAAAATGAGCAATGATGCAAGTGAGAGTCCACCCAAAATTATGAGCGATGCATACATATCAAAAAAATGTATGGCAGGGTTGGCGAGTGTGGCCCCTACTAATCCCCCTCTCCCGGAAACGAGCTCAATAAACGCGAGTCCTGAGAGAATGAATACTGCACTTGCTATACCTTTAACTACATTAAAACCGCTCGACTCTTCTTTAAGCGCACTGCCAGCGAGTACAAAAAAGAGAGCGGGGACTAAGAAATATCCGATACCAAGTAAGTATGCAAACAGGCGATAGGCGTCGCTGCCTGCAACTCCTGCAGCACCAAATGCGGCCAGAGTTAAGAAGGCACCAACCACTAATAAAAATACAACAATCAAGGCCTTCTTTGTTTGAGGAGGAATAGAGCCCACACTTAAATTCTTAAGGCCCTGAGCCTTTTCGCTTTTGCGTGCCACCTCATAATTTTATCACGAACATGGGACTTGCGACTTTGGTTAAATTTTTTATACTTAAGGACGTCTAGATGTCTTTTAATGTCTTATTAGCAATATAAGACTTTAAAGGACTAGTATAAGACAAACTATGCCAGATAAGAGCAAAAAATTTCACCACCTAGCTCTTCAATCAAGTCTTTTTAAAGGACATAGTGACTGGTATTTTTGTTACCTCAAGTCCGAAAAAATAGCTCACGTTCTCTATCTTTTAGCGCAGCGTAGCAATGAAAAAGAGGCATTAAAAGACACTCTAGAAGAGGTCTCGCAGTTACCTTCCAGCTTTGCACATTTTGCAGCAGGAGAGGTGAGTTCGACTGCAGTATTGGCTCACCTTTTTTCTTTAATTTCATACCTCAGACTTGCAGGCACGCAACATGCATTAAGCCCTGAGAATGTGAGTGTTTTTGTGCAAGAGGTAGAGCAGTTAGTTGAAAGAATTTCGCTCCATAGTCAGCCTTCTCCTTTTGTTGCTGTTGAGGACCTTTCGGTTCCTCTGTTAGAGGCTGAAGCCACTCCCCTTGTTATACCCAAATCAATAGCTCCAATTATAAAGGACATCAGTCAAGGACAGTATAAAGGACACCTTAATAACGACGATTATAAAGGTCAAAACGACCGAAGTGAGCAGATTTTGAGGATAATTCGCTCCAGCTCTCGAGCGGTCTCAATTAAAGACATTAGCAGCCAGGTTAAGGAGGTGAGCGAAAAGACTATCCAACGTGAGCTGGGGGTCCTCATAGACCGGGGGCTTATAAAGAAGGAGGGCGAGCGTCGTTGGAGTGTCTACCGGATGGCCTAGGCTTCAGGTTGCTAAATTACTCATTTTGGGGTATGTTGCGATTATCCATTCTATGGATATCCACAAGCACTTTTTGGCACTTAGAGCCTTCGGCTCTATACTTAAGTGCGTAGTGCCCCGTTCGTTGACAATTTAATACTCACGTTCATGAAGTTTAGGCGTTGTAAGCATTGGATGCTTGTGGCGTCTACTAATGTGTGTGGTTATCTCACAGAAATTCCCTTGTCCCTTTACGGTTAGTTAATAGATGTACGACCCAATTCCTTTTTGCTACCAAACGTGGGAGTGAATCTCTTCGATTTTCTTTATAAGAAAAAGTCGGAGTTTACCCTACAGGTAGATTGTGCGGTTCCAATTTATTCGTTGATTACAAGTAATTTATTTGTTCGAACTTAATATGACTATTACCCACAGTTCTACACGTCTTGTGGCTTCAGTAGCGGGTGTTGCGGTTGCAGCTGCTCTTATCGCAGGTGCATTTGCAGTTCAGCCAGCAAAGGCAGCCCTCTCGTCGTCACAGGTCAGCGCAATCATCACGTTGCTTCAGTCTTTCGGGGCTGACTCAACCACGATTGCAAATGTTCAGGCTTCGCTCACAGGTGGTACTCCATCAGGATCAACTGGTGGTTCAACCTCAGGCGGTGCAGGTGCATGTTACACATGGACTCGCGACCTCCAGTCAGGTTCAACAGGCGCTGATGTCACAGCTCTCCAGGTCTTCTTGAACAGCAACTCAGCAACCATGGTGGCTGCTTCAGGTGCTGGTTCAGCAGGTATGGAAACTATGACCTTCGGTCCTGCAACTAAAGCTGCAGTTATGAAGTTCCAGACTGCTAATGGTATTTCGCCAGCAGCAGGTTATTTCGGTCCAGTCACTCGTGCAGCAGTAGCTGCTAAGTGCTCTGGCGGTGGTTCAACCCCGTCAACTCCTTCAGGCCCACTTAAGGGTGGTGAAGGTGAGCTCCAGATCAATGACACTCTCGGCGATGTCGAGTCTTCAGTTGATGAGGGCGACAATGACACCAAAGTTCTTGGTGTTGAGGTTGAGGCAAAAGACTCTGATGTTTCAATTAACCGCGTTGATGTTGACTTTACCCTTTCAGGTACTGGCAGCACACGCTTGACCAACTACATTGACTCTGTAACTCTCTGGCTTGACGGCAAGAAGCTTGCAACTATGGATGCTGGTGACGTTGATAAAGACAGCGGTGATGTTTACTCGTTCCGCTTCAGCGGTCTCAATGGCGTTGTTCGCGAGGATGACCAAGCAAACCTCTACGTATCTGTAGATGCAGTAAGCAACATTGACTCCGGCGATTCAGCAAAGAACATTGCTGTTGAAATTCCTGAGAACGGTATTCGTGCAGTTGACGGTGCAGGTATCTCTGATACCTATGTCGACTCTGGCGACAACCTTACTGAGACTTTCACCGTAGGTGAGTCAAGTGGTGGTAACCTCGAAATTAAAGAAGGTGACACTAACCCTAACGGGCAAGTTGTCTCAGTTGATGAGGATGACGACACTAATGGCGTTCAAGT
>JAIFWM010000032.1 GCA_019661855.1 Candidatus Parcubacteria bacterium | reverse complement strand
TATGGTAAATATTTTGGTATGAACACGGGGGTCTTTCGCGGGGGATGCCTCACCGGGCCTAACCACTCAGGTGCAGCGCTCCACGGGTTCCTTTCCTATTTAGTTAAATGTGTGGCAACTGGTACGCCGTACTTTATTAACGGGTACAAGGGCAAACAGGTGCGCGACAACATCCACGCTCATGACTTGGTGAATATGTTTTGGCACTTCCACCAAAACCCTCGACCAGGTGAGGTCTATAACGCAGGTGGTGGTCGAGAGGCCAACGTCTCAATGCTCGAGGCTATTGCCAAGTCAGAGCAATTGTTAGGTAAAAAAGCCAATGTTACCTACAAAGAGGAGGCCCGCGTAGGGGATCATATATGGTACATAAGCGATTTGAGCAAATTTAAGAGCCATTACCCGGCTTGGGGTATTACCTATGACATCGACAAGACCCTCGGGGAGATCTGTGCCCGTTGGACGAGTAAGCAGTAGATGATATAGTCGTGTTTATGCGATATACCGATTTTTTGAAGTGGGGCATTATTGGACTTTCGTGCTTACTTCTTTTTATACCGTTTATTATCGCGCAAGGTGGTGCCGCCAGTATCTTTCCTAACATGTTCTTCCCGTTTATTACGGGGAAAAACTTTGCTTTTCGTATGATCGTCGAGGTGATGCTGGGACTTTATGTACTTTTGGCACTCAAAGACCCTAAATATCGCCCACGTGGTTCGTATTTACTCTGGTCAGTATTAATTTTTGTAGCCTGGGTAGGTATCGCCACTATCTTTAGTGTTGATCCAGTAAAAAGTTTTTGGAGTAACTTCGAGCGTATGGAGGGCTATATTGGCCTAATACACCAGATCATATTCTTTGTTGTGGTGGGCGCCGTATTTACGGCTGAGCAGTGGTGGGAAAAATTCTTCAGACTCTCTATCTTTGTCTCCGTGTTGGAGGGCTTTTACGGTCTCTTCCAGCTCTTAGGGTGGGCAGCGATCTCAACGCAAAGCGGTTCACGTTTAGACACTTCCTTCGGTAACGCCACCTACTTGGCGGTTTACATGCTCTTCAACATCTTCCTCACGCTCTACATGTTGGTGCGTGACCGTCGCTCGCGCCTGGCGCAAGCGGTATATGGCATTGCGCTGGTACTTCAAGTTACCGTACTTCTTAACACCGAGACTCGCGGTGCTATTTTGGGTCTTCTCGGAGGACTCTTGGTTGCGATGGTCTACATCGCGTGGAAGGCAACTGAGCCGCAGTTTAAAACGCTACGCAAATGGTCTATCGGCGGTCTCGTGGCTCTCCTTGTGCTGGTTGGCGGTTTTATGGCAATCCGCAATACGTCGATAGTTCAAAAGTCTTCAACACTCTCACGCTTGGCATCTATCTCGTTGGCAGACAAAACTACCCAAGCCCGCTTTATGATCTGGGGCATGGCATATCAAGGATTTTTAGAGCGCCCGGCACTTGGTTGGGGACAGGAGAACTTTAGTTATGTGTTCAACAAATATTACAATCCTGCGATGTACGACCAAGAGCAGTGGTTCGACCGCGCTCACAATGAATTTCTTGATTGGCTCATGGCTGCAGGGTTGCCTGCATTCGTACTCTTTATATTATTCTTTCTCCTCTCTGCTTGGGCGATCTATCGCTCAGAGCTTGAGGTGCCTGCGCAAGCGGTGCTTATAGGCTTGCTTGCGGGATACGGTTTCCATTCGATGTTTGTGTTCGACAACCTCATCTCTGCGATGTACTTTTTTGCAATGCTCGCGTTCTTTGCAAGCCTTATACCACGCAAAGTTCCGCGCTTTATGTTTATGGCTCGACCACTTAGTGACCATGGAGTGGCAATAGCCGCACCGGTGGCACTCATTGCAGTGGTCGCAGGTATTTGGATGCTTAACGTGCCTGGCATTACTCGTGCACAAGTTATCATCGATGCGATCACGAACCAAAAAGCACAAAACGTGAGCGGTACAATGACAGCAGTTGCTCGTCCTCCGGAAGAAAATATTGTCGCGTTTAAAAAGGCACTAGAGTTAGGTGCTCTCGGTAAGCAAGAGGTAGTAGAGCAGTTGTATCAGTTTGCTTCTAACTTGGCTGCTAACAGTGGTGTGAGTCCTGATGTACGCCAACAGGCGTTTGATCTGGCACATAGCGAGGGAGAGAAGGCGCTCGAGAGTCGTCCTCATGATGCGCGTCTGGAGCTCTTTATGGCAACGTTCCTTAACCAATTTAGCAAACATGAGGAGGCGCTTCAGTACTTTGACCGCGCGCTTCAAGACTCACCAAACAAACAACAAATTCTCTTCCAAAGAGCGCTTACACGTCTTGCGATAAACGACAACGAAGGAGGGCTCGCCGATCTTAAAGTGGCATTTGATGAGGCTCCAGCATACGACGAAGCACGCATCTACTACGCTATTGGTCTCTACAATCTTGATAGGAGCAAAGAGGCGGACAAGCTATTGATTGATCGCTATGGCACGACTGCCGTAGATAATGATCGCTTGCTCCAGTTCTACATGAGTACGAAGATGTATGACCGTGCAATCGGTGTGTGGAAGACGCGTGTCGAAAAGAATCCTAAAGATACCCAGACACGTGTCTCGCTTGCAGCGGTGTACTTTGCGAAAGGAGATAAAGCACAAACAATAGCTGAGCTTAAAAAAGCTGCAGAGCTTGATCCGTCGGTTGCAGGTCAGATTCAACAAATTATCACCCAGATCCAAAACGGTACCCTTAAACCCCAATAAGTACAGGAGTAAAGAGAGGTTATACTGGAGAGTGTTGCGCCTCGAATGGGGAGTGGAGCACTCACATTGGACAATGTTTTGGAGCTCGCCCGCTTCCCACTCGGTGCACAATGCTTAAAGACTTTACGACGTTTAAGATAGGAGGACCCGCACGAATTCTCGTGCGGGTTTCTCATGTGGATGAATTAAAGTCCCTCAACTTCGTTCGGGATAAGTATTTCATTTTAGGTGGCGGGTCCAATGTGCTCTTTGCAGACGAAGGCTTTGATGGCACGGTTATCAAAATCGAAATACTTGATATTGAACTTCAAGGTTCAACCTTGATAGCGGGAGCAGGAGAATCGTGGGATGGGGTAGTAAAGTATGCAGTAGAGAAAAATCTGTGGGGTTTAGAAAATCTTTCGGGCATTCCAGGCACCGTTGGCGGGGCAGTAGCAGGGTCTATTGGTGCATATGGACAATCGTTATCCCAAACACTCTCATGGGTAGAGGTTTTTGATGTACAAACAGGTGAAATAAAGCGTTTGAACAATCAAGACTGTGAGTTTGGATATCGAGAGAGTATATTTTCTAAAAATAGCGCACAAGTAATCATTCGGGCAGCCTTTTTACTCTCTCAAATTGCAAAACCTGATCTTTCCTATAAGGATTTAAGCTCTCTTGCGGCAGCGAGTATACAAGAAATACGAGAAGCAGTGTTGGAGATTCGCAAAAACAAGTTTCCCGACCTTGCCGTTGAGGGTACTGCTGGGTCATTCTTTAAAAATCCTGTGGTTGGTAAAGAAGAAGCAATTGAACTACAAAAAAAATATCCAGATATGCCAACGTTTGTACTTCCTGAGACTGGTCAAATCAAAATCCCACTTGCATGGCTCTTAGACCATGTGCTTAATATCAAAGGCATGCGTATGGGTGGTGCGCGTTTGTTTGAAAAACAACCACTCGTTATTGTTGCAGACAAAAATTGCTCATCAAAAGATGTAATAACACTCAGTCAGTTCGTTCAAACACAAGTAAAAGAAAATTTTAAAATCATTGTTGAACCAGAAGTAAAAATAATTTAGGTGTACAAGTTATCCACAGTTAAAAAATAATTTTCATTGTATTTGCAGAAATCTGTCCGATACTTAAGTTTAGAGCATCGAGATGCTCACCACGCGCTGTCCTAGGGCTCGTGAGGTGGGAGGTCGAACGATGTACAGACCAATTTGCGACTCAGTCGCCAAAATTATGGCAAAAAAGAAAAAGAAAGCAGCAAAGAAAAAGCGCCGCTAAATTTAGCGGAGCGCTCGTAATCGTTTTGATTCCGAGTATCCTCTCGAAAGGAAAAACCCCGACTTCGGTCGGGGTTTTTCCATACCACGCACTTTTGTGGTATTATGTTGTCCTGATGTTTTCACTTAAGACTATATTCGGAGACCCCGCCCAAAAAATCGTTAAAAATTCAGCTTCTTTGGTTGAAGCGGTAAATGCCTTTGAACCGCAGATGCAGGCTCTGTCAGACGAGGATTTGCGCAAAATGACGCATAAACTGCGCAACCGTATATCCGCGGGAGAGACCTTAGACGATCTTGAGGCTGAGGCGTTTGCTGCGGTACGCGAGTCAGCTCGACGCACCATGAAGCTCCGACACTTTGATGTGCAGATCATAGGAGGGCATGTACTCCACAATCGTAGTATCGCCGAGATGAAAACGGGTGAAGGTAAAACGCTCGTTGCAACACTGCCGGTGTATCTCAATGCACTCATGGCTAAAGGTGTGCACGTAGTCACGGTAAACGACTATCTCGCACGTCGCGACTCGGTATGGATGGGACAAGTATACGCAGCGCTCGGCATGTCTGTGGGCGTTATCAACCACGACTCATCATATCGCTACGACCCTGAACATAAAGAACTTGATGAAAAGCGCGATCAAGAAGGAAGCTTTAAAATTGTGTACGAATTTTTGCGTCCCTGCACACGTCGTGAAGCATATGAAGCTGATGTTACCTACGGCACCAACTCAGAGTTTGGTTTTGACTATTTACGCGATAATATTTCATATCAAGAGAGTGAACTGCGCCAGCGCGGTCACGTGTTTGCTGTAGTAGACGAAATCGACTCTATATTAATCGACGAGGCCCGCACTCCACTTATTATCTCTTCGCCTGCGCAAGAATCGGAGGATTGGTACCGCACATTCTCCAAACTTGCTCTCCAACTCGAGAAAGACCGTGACTTTATCGTTGATGAAAAGCAAAAAGCGATTCAACTCACCGACGAAGGCATCTCCCGTGCTGAAAAACTGTTGGGTATTGAAAATCTGTACACCGAAAAGGGAATTAAATACGTGCACCACCTTGAAACTGCCGTGCGTGCAAAAGCACTCTTCAACCGTGACCAGCAATATGTCGTGCGCGAGGGGCAGGTGGTGATAGTAGATGAGTTTACTGGCCGTATGCAGCCAGGCCGAAGATGGAGCGAGGGTCTGCATCAGGCTATCGAGGCTAAGGAAGGGGTAGCAGTGCAGCGTGAGTCACGAACGTTTGCCTCAATTACCTACCAAAACTATTTTAGGCTCTACGACAAGCTCGCGGGCATGACCGGTACTGCCAAAACGAGTTCCGAAGAATTTTACAAGGTCTATGCGCTCGATGTGGTAGAGATTCCCACCAACAAGCCGGTGGTGCGTAAAGACGCTAACGATCAAATCTTTCAAACAGAGAACGGCAAATTTAAGGCAGTTGCTCGCAAAGTTAAAGCGCTACATCAAAAAGGGCAGCCGGTCCTCGTGGGTACCGTCTCGATTGAGAAAAACGAGCTACTTTCAGCATATTTAAAGACAGAAGGTGTGCCGCACGAAATATTGAACGCAAAAAATCACGAACGTGAGGGCGAAATAGTTGCCGCCGCGGGAGAGCGGGGCAAGGTGACCGTTGCAACCAACATGGCAGGTCGTGGTGTCGACATTAAACTCGGTGGCACTAACGCTTCAAAAGAGCAGTATGAAGAAGTAAAGTCGCTTGGCGGATTGTTTGTGTTGGGTACTGAACGACATGAAGCACGGCGCATAGACAACCAGTTACGTGGCCGCTCTGGCCGCCAGGGTGACCCAGGTGAGACTCAGTTTTTCGTCTCGCTTGAAGACAATCTCATGCGCGTCTTTGCTGCAGACACTATTAAAAACCTGATGGGACGCTTTGGTATCCCTGAAGATGAGCCGATTGAAAATGGGATGGTAACCCGCTCGCTTGAAAATGCGCAGACTAAGATCGAAGGATTTAACTTTGATGCACGCAAACATGTGCTCGAGTATGACAACGTGCTCGATCGTCAGCGCCGTGCCGTGTATGAAAAACGTCGCAAAGTACTTGTCGGTGACGACGAAGACGTGTGGGGCTTGCTTCAGGAGCTTGCTCAAGGCAACGAAGAGGTACTCGCTGTTTTACAAAAAAAAGAAGAGGAGTTGGGTCGCGACGCGGTTGTGACGATGGCGCGCAGGATCATCCTCCAAACATTAGACATGCTTTGGGTGGAACATCTTGAATCGATGGAATATTTGCGTGGCTCGGTTAACTTGCGCGCCTATGGTCAGCGTGACCCGCTGGTTGAGTATCGCAAAGAGGGAACAAGGATCTATAAAGATATGGAAATGATCCTAGCTTCGCGCACGTTTGAACTCATTGAGCAGTTAACGCCTGAAGCAGCACAGCAAGCAGTTTCGCTTGCAGCAAATCCTCTACCTCGACCAACTGTAATACTCAATGGTCAATCAACTGGAGAAATAGGTCGTAACGACGCGTGCCCTTGTGGTAGCGGCAAAAAATGGAAAAACTGTGGGCTTAAAAATACCGAAGAACATCAAACATTGATGGCTGCTAAGAAATAAGGCATAGTGCAGGCTGGAGAAGGAGAAAGCCATGAGCGAACCAAACACACCAATTCTCGACGAACTTCTTGCTTTAGCTCGATTAGGGACCGACGAAGCATGGGACCAATTTAGTCAAAAGATGGGGCCGCAGCACCTCACGCCTGAATGTGTCCTTTGGGCCAGAAAATACGGTATTATCGAATCTGATGAAAATGTTCGTGATGCTTCGGCAACGATTATTGCGCACTCGGATGTTCCGATAGATGAACTTGATCAAATATGGCTTGAGGGCTTAATGATGGAAGATGATAACAAGTTTGTCCGTCATTGGCTTGCGAACGCCCTCTATAAACGAGGAAATAGAAGTTCAGATGTTGTTACAACGTGGGAAGAAGCTTGCAAAGAGGAAACTCCTGCCGGTGAATTTGCTCGCGGACTTCCTAAGCGGTAAAGGCGAGAACTTCCTAAGAAGTAAGGGGCGAGAAAGGCGGCCCAAGGGCCGCCTTTTAACATTTTTATACTACTCTACTAGTACTTCAAGGTTCAACCTTGATAAAGCAAAAATCGCTAAAAATCCCTTATTTTCCAACGCGCTCAACATCAAGGTTTAACCTTGATGTTGGCAATTGGTATAGTAGAGGGGAAGGTTCTCAAAGGAGAGGTGCTATGGGCAAAACACGTGTTGAACAGGTTGAAGAGCTCCC
>JAIFWM010000031.1 GCA_019661855.1 Candidatus Parcubacteria bacterium | reverse complement strand
AAATGCAGGAACTTCAGAATCTTTGGTGTTAGAGATTATTTTAGTCTTAAGCAATTTTGCGTCAGCCATTTGCGAGCTTATCGCACGTGCCCAGATCAATTCGTAGAGTTTTTTTTGCTCAGGGGTGCCCGCAACAGTCTCGCGGTCAATGCGCGTAGGGCGGATAGCCTCGTGTGCTTCCTGTGCGTTTTTACTCTGCGTTTTAAAAGTGTGTGGAGCACCATACTGATTGCCAAATTTTTTCGAAATATGCGCAAGCATGGCAGTGCGTGCGCCAGCACCTAAGTTAGTTGAGTCGGTGCGCATGTAGGTTATATGTCCTGCTTCGTAGAGACGCTGGGCTACCTGCATAGTTCGCGAAGGGGAAAAACCTA
The DNA here is from genome assembly GCA_019661855.1 of Candidatus Parcubacteria bacterium. GTDB lineage: Bacteria > Patescibacteriota > Minisyncoccia > Phycocordibacterales > SBAW01 > GWA1-54-10. Next base: position 7,108 of record JAIFWM010000031.1, on the reverse strand, counting down.
AACGTGAGCTCGCAGTTTGTTGCAAAGTTGAGGTAGTAAAGGGTGGGCGCGGCGTGCGCTTCATTTCGCTCTCGCTCACTTCAGTCACAGTGAGGCCGTCTTTTTTAACCGCTTCAATAATGTTGTCTACTTGGTTTTTGTCGCGAGGTTCTTCAACACAGGTGACAGTAAGTGTCTCTTTTTGTGGTGTTTCGGTTTGTGCACTGATTACCCAAAACGTTTCGGGTTTAAAGGCACGAATTTCACGCTCACGCTCCATAATAATGCGCAGCGCAGGCGACTGTACGCGACCTGCAGAGAGGCCGTAGCGTACCTTTTTCCAAATGAGGCCAGAAAGATCGTAGCCTACCAAGCGATCGAGCACGCGACGAGCCTCTTGGGCATAGCGCAAGTTTTCATCAATTTTGCGAGGATGTGCGAGTGCCTCGGCAATAGCATCTTTAGTAATTTCGTGAAAAACAATGCGGTCGGGTTTTTTTAACCCAAGCTCTTCCTTTATATGCCAGGCTATAGCCTCACCTTCGCGGTCGGGGTCGGTCGCGAGAATAACTTCATCTGCTTTAGCCACAAGCGCCTGGAGTTCTTCTATAATTTTCATCTTGCCTGGGACTACTTCGTAGTGGGGGACAAAGCCTGCAGGAATGTCGATTGCTTTTTTATTGCTCTTTGGGAGGTCGCGTACATGACCTACTGAGGCGCGCACGACAAATTTATCGGAGTCGTCTGCATCCTTTAAATACTTTTCTATGGTCCGCGCTTTTGCCGGAGACTCAACAATGACTAATTTCATTTATTCAGCTTACCTGGCCAACGATACACCAAGATAGGAATAAGGAGAAGCGTTAGTGTCATCGAAAAGGACAGTCCAAAGAGAATAGCAAACGCCAACGGCCCCCACAGTGGCGATACAAAAATCAAAGGAATCATGCCAATAACGGTGGTAATAGTGGTAAGGACAATAGGACGCAAGCGAGACACTGCAGACTCGACGACGATGTCTTTAAACTGTTTACCTGCACCGTCTTTAACACGACGCAAAATTGAGTCCATAAGAATTATCGCGTGGTTAATAATGACGCCTGCAAGCGCGATGATGCCAAGAAGTGAAGAGAAGGAAAGAGTTTGTCCTGTGAGGGTGAGTCCTCCAAACACACCAATAAGTGAAAGTGGTACTGCCGACAAAAGATAGCCGCTGAAACGCAATGAGTTAAAGGAGAGCACGAGAATAACAAACATGAGTCCAATGCCTCCGATCAACGCGAAGAACATTTCCATAAAGGATTGGTTGGTCTGTTCGTTTTCACCACCCACTTTGAGGTGCACACCCTCCGGAAGTGGTGTTGCCTCCATATTTTTATTAAACGCAGCCAATACATCGCCCGGGGTGTAACCAGGGGCCACGTTTGCCGTTATTTCTCCCAAGCGCTGCTTGTCTTCGTGGTTAATAACTGCATTGGTGCGGTCGAGACGTTCATTAATTACCGATCCCAAGAGCACTGTCGTGCCACTTGGAGTGGTGAGGGGAATTTGGCGTACGGCGTCGAGTGTGGTTTGTGAAGCTTGATATGGATCTTCAAAATTTGGGTTGAGATTAAGCGTGACCATTACGTCTACGTCTTTGGCGCCACCGGTGAGCGTTGTAGCTTTATTACCAGCAATGGCAGTACGTAGCACTCCTGCAACTTCAGCAGGTGAAAGACCCAGACTTGCGAGTTTGTTGCGATCGACAGTGAGAACAAATTGAGTAGAGTCGTTTTTGTTCGAGGCGGTTATTTCTGTGGCGCCGGGAGTTTGGGCAAGTGTGCGGCCTGCCTGAGCAAGTGCCTGGTCGAGTACGTCACGGTTTTCTCCCAAATATTTTAAGTCGATAGCAGCACCGACGGGTGGTCCACCGCTGGGTTGGCCAGGGCGCACAATACCTGTATGAACGACCGATACGCGCTTTTTAATATCTTCAAGAATTTGGGTTGAACTTCGTTTGCGGTCTTTAGGTAAGGTGACCGTAATATTTGCGAAGCGTTCGCCGTTTGAGGGACCTCCGCCAAACGCAGCGTTTCCGAAGCTACTCAAGCCTCCAACGCTAGTGATAAGTGATTCGATTTCAGTGTCATCGTACAGCGTTTCCTCAACCGCGCGGGCTGTGAGGTCGGTAATAGCAAGAGGAGTGCCTGGTGGCATCTCGATATCAACATACAAAAAGTCTATGTCTTCTTGAGGAAAGAAGTTGGTTTTAAGGATGCCGCTAATAGGAAGTGCAAACGCAAGTACAAGTCCTAGCACCATACCCCATAGAATTCGATTTTGGGTTTTACGATTTTCAAATATAGTGTGGAGGAATTGTGCATACCAGGCTCGTGCTTTCTCGGCGTATTCTTCTTGTCGGTGTGCAAGATCTGATGATTCTTCACGTGCAAACGCGATAGCAAGAGCAGGCACTAAGCCCAAGGCAACAAAAATCGAAGCAATAAGCACAAATATCACCGTATATGGAATTGAAGAAATAAATTGTCCGACAATACCTGAAATAAAAAAGAGTGGTAAAAACACCGCAATAGTCGTCATGGTGCCCCCAATAAGAGGCCATGCATATTCCTGAAGTGCCTCGCGCGCAGCGCGCACTTTATCGCCATATTGGTGTCGACGAGTGTGAATTGCTTCAACAACCACAATACCGGAGTCCACCAAAATACCGATCGCCAAAATAAGAGAAAAGAGTGAAATAAAGTTAAGAGTATTGCCCGTGTAGAGGAGTCCGATAAATGCAATAAGAAATGAGAGAGGAATAGAGAGTCCGGCAATGATAGCCTCACGCCATCCTATGGTTGCAAAAAGACACAGCATCACGAGTATCATAGTAATGAAGCCGGTCTCAGTAAGGTCGGAGAGATCTTTTTGTACCTGTTCGCCAAGGTCGTTGGTGATAACTACATCGCTTCCTGCAAGAATGGTTTTCTTTAACTCATCGATTTTTTGTCGAGTTGCAGTAGTTGTTTTATTAACATCTTGGCCGCGTACTTTGAAGATCGCGAGAGTAAGTGCTTGTTGCGACGGTTTGCCTCCAACCGAAATACGTGAGTAAGAGCTAGCCTTTTGAACACCATCTGAGACAGTAGCAATGTCGCGCAAATAAATAACCTGGTTGTTTACGTTGAGTATTGGTACGCTCCCAATATCTTGCACTTGGTCAAAACTTCCTTGGAAAGAAATATTGTAAAGAACATTGTCGACGTTGATAGCTCCCACGGGGAGAGACGAATTTGCGCGTGCTATAGCGCTCGTGATTTGTGCCAGAGATATACTGAGGCGTGCTATCTCCTCCTTTTTAACTACAACCTGGATCTCGCGGTCGCGCACACCAGAAACTTCGACGCGCGAAACACCCTTGACGCCCTGGAGCTCGCTTTTAAGTTGTTCCCCAAGGTTGGCAAGTTCTGAAAACGGTCGATCGGTGGTGATTGAAATAATTTGAATCGGTTGGTCAACAAAGTTAACGTCAGAAACTACTGGGTCTGTTGCATCTTCAGGTAGATCGCTTTTGACCTTGTCGACTTCGTCTTTGAGTTTTTGGATCGACTTATCAAGATCAGCAGAGGCAAGAAACTGTGCAGTCACGATTGAAAGGCCGTCTTGCGAGGAAGAGGTGAGTACGTCGAGGTTGGGGAGGTTACCCAAGCGCTCCTCCAACTTGTGTGTCACCAAACGCTCAACATCTTCTGCTGAGCCGCCAGGGAGTGCCACTGACACGATACCGACAGGGATTGAAACTTCAGGAGAAGACTCTTTGGTGATAGAAATTACCGCGACAACTCCCCATATAACCAAGCCCGCAATCAATAATGCGGTAAATTGACGCTTCGCTATAAAAAAGTTCCAAAGAGGTAACATGACTATTTAACTACAACTACTTCTCCAATTTGGAGTCCACGTGCATCGGTAACAACTTTCATGTCGGGAGTTAACCCTTCTGTTACTTCAGCGCGATCGCCGAGCAAGGTTCCTAACTTGACTGAATGAGGAACTAATTTACTTTCATCATCCACCGTAAAGACAATAATATCGTCCGCAGTTATTTTGAGTGCAGAAAGTGGGAGGGTAATTCGGGCGTTCGTGGTGGTAGTAACTTGCGGGCGGGCAAGGGTGATGGTTACTCCTTGACCGTTGGTGAGTTTGTCGGCTCCAGATGTAACACCAATACGCACCTCTATTTTTTTAGTTATAGGGTCCAGTGCTGGCGCGATACGCGTAATAGTGCCTTGCACACCTCCTTCGAGTTGTGCAGTACTCCCGACGCTTAACTCGTGTGCGTCCGACTCAGTCACGTAGGTAATAACCTCAAGTGCGTTGTTATTAGCGACGGTGAGGACAGGAGAGCCAGTTTGGACATAATCGCCAAGTTTGAGCGTTAGCGAATTGATCGTACCTGAAATAGGTGCGCGAATTATTGAATGTTCAAAGTTTGCACGTGCAGCTGCTAAATTAGCTTCAGCTTGTTTAATTGCAGCAGCGCTTGCAGAAGATCCGCCTGAACTGTTAGCCTCGGCGCTCGCTAAACTTTGTCGCGCAGTCGTAATACCCGAAAGGGCAGTGGTAACGCTGCTGCGCTGAGCGACAACACTTTCTTTATAGGTAGTAAGATCCGTCTCGCTTACCACATTGTCCGTTTTGCCTTTGTTGAGCGCTTCGAGTGTTGAGTCGAGCATGCTGCGTACCTGGCGTAACTCTGCTTCAGTAGTATTAAGTTCTAAAGTGAGATTGCTGTTTTCTGACAAACTCACTGACATCTTGTTATGTCGCTCGAGTACTGGGTCTAGTTGTGCACGAAGGTTCTCCGCATTCTTTTTAGCTTGTGCCGCATCTGACTGCACGCGCAAACCATACTGAACAGGAGTTGCGTCAAACTTGTAGAAGAGCAAATTTGCGCCCCCTACATTGGCTGAGTTTTCTGCTGCAGCATAGGCAGTGAGGAGGGCATTTACTGCGCCACTTTTAGCCCCGGTGAATCCAGCACCTGAAGATTCTGCAGATGCCTGTGCTGCCTCCACTCCTGCTTGTGCCTGAAGTACTGCTGCACGTTCGGATGCATTTTCAATTTCAGCGACAACGGCTCCTGCGCCGACACTGTCTCCGAGTTGGTAGTGAACGGCTCTGACTTCGCCTGCTTTTTCGGTACGAACCGTTGCTTCAGATTTGGAGCTTACAGTGCCACCAAGTGCCAGACCAGAACTTTCTGATGAAAGTTCGGCAACTGAACGCAACTCGACGTTTCGAGTTGTGTTGATAGGAGCAGTAGTTTCGCCCTTGCCCATAAACGAAACTACAATAAGGAGAACGACTACAATAGCGCTAATAATAAGAAGCGTTCGGCGACTCAAATGACGCACGTAGGTAATAAATGAAAAAAAGGCAGCCTTAACAGCCCTAAGAAATGCAGACATGACAGTATTATAGCACAAATACTACATAAATGAAGTGTTAAAAAAGGGCGCCGGCACAGTAGTGTCCAGCGCCCCCTAGCGTTGCTGCAGTCATGTATAAAGTTTTCGCTCCAGAAATGCAATGTCTTCTTTCGTGAGCTCGTCGTCTGGAGCTGGCATCGCACTGGAACCTGTGCGGTCAGTGTATCCTTTCAACCTTCGATCGAGTGCAGATACGAAAGAATCTGTCTTCCTTACTTCTGCATACGGATATTGTTGGCTGGAATTTAAAACAAAAGTGGCGTGTTGCGGAGATCCTTTCTTGCTGCCCTTGGTACCTCTTGGTTTTTTAGAATGTGGATCTACAGGTAAACCCTTTCGCCTGCGAGTCTCTCTATTGAGAACTCCATTGATTGATCCAAAACTTAAGCCGGTACCTCCTTCGTTGAAGATGTGTAACCTTGTCCATCCCTTGTCCATGAGTGCAATTGCTTTTGCGCAAGCTTTTAGATACTCAGCGCCGCTTCTCTTCTTTGGCATCGTTGCCTCCTCTGCTGGTAAAGGACTATTAAACTTAACGCTATCACACCCTTTCAATTTTGCCCAAGCGCTCAGTAATGAGTCCTCGTATTAAAAGAGAGGAGAGTGCGATGTTGGTATCTTGAGCACTTAGTTCGGTGCGTTCTATTAATTCGTCGCGTACTAACGCGTCGGTTAGGGCAACAAGAACTTTAGATTCAATTTCTGTTAAGTCCGTGGGGAGAGTGTCTTGAGTTGGTTCAACAGGTTTAATACCCAATGTTTCTAAAATATCTTGAGAGTTGCGCACTAAGGTTGCACCTTCGCGCAAAAGACGATTAACTCCTGCTCCTGTTTCGCGGCCTAACTCGTGAGGGATACCCATGACCTCGCGGTTGTAGTCGAGCGCGAGTCTGGCGGTAATGAGTGTCCCTGATTTTTCGCCCGCTTCTATAATAAGTGTTGCTTTCGAAAGCCCCGACATAATGCGGTTGCGGGCAATAAAATTATGAACCATTGCTTTGTGTTGTGGCTTATATTCTGAAAGCAACGCTCCGCCGCGCGCTAAGATTCGCGCAGCTAGAGGACGATTTGCCACTGGATACAAACTTTCCTCATCCAATGAAGAGGGGAGGCAAGCCACGGTGGGCAACCCGACATCAAGCGCAGCTTTGTGTGCCTCAGCATCGATACCAAGTGCCAGGCCAGAAGCGATTGCGATTTTGTGTTTAGCCAAACCTGCAATCAAGCTCGCACACATGCGGCGGCCATAGATACTGGTGCGGCGCGAACCTACTACACATAGGTAGGTATAGTCCTCGCCTGGCATCTCTCCGCGTATGTAGAGCATTTTTGGAGGCTGAGGGATCTCCCGGAGAAGTTTCGGGAATGCGTCGTATTTGAGTTGCCGTATTGGGTGTGGCATTGTACGATTCATACTACATATATGTTAGATATCAAGTTTATTCGAGAAAATAGTGATCTCGTAAAGGCAGGCGCCAAAAAAAAGCGCATAGATGTTGATATCGACAAGCTCTTGTCAGTGGATGAAAAACGTCGTGCACTTTTGCATGAGGTCGAGGAAATGCGAGCCAAGCAAAATAAAGTGTCTGACGAGGTAGTCAATGCAGACAGCAACGAGAAGAAAAATGTGCTTATTTCTGAGATGCGAATAC
>JAIFWM010000030.1 GCA_019661855.1 Candidatus Parcubacteria bacterium | reverse complement strand
GTGGGGCTAAAAGCTGAAGACAAACTAGAGCATCTGCAAACAGGGGTTACACAACTGCCTGATGGTTTTACTGCAGAAGAGGCAACCAACTTTATTATCGAACACCAAGATGAAAGTTTAGTCTTAACAGTTTTGCGTGATGGTGAAGAAAAATCATTTATCGCACGTGCCAAAGAAGGGATAGTGCCGGGGCGCAAAGCTATTGGCCTACAACTCGGTGATGTCGGCACGCTTCAGTTGCCTCCGCACTTGGCGTTGGTACAAGGTGGCTATTTAACCTACGAGATGACCATAGCAACCGCGCAAGGGTTGGTTGGATTTTTTGGCAATATTGTTAACGGACACGCAGACTTTAGTTCGGTCTCAGGACCTATCGGCATTGTTGCGTTTGGTGGCACGTTTGTGCAAAAAGGTTTTGTAGCGATAGTGCTTATTACTGCATCTATCTCTATCGCTCTTGCGATCTTTAATGTGATTCCTATCCCGGGGCTCGATGGCGGCAAACTCCTCTTTATTATTGTTGAGGGGATCATTCGTCGCCCTATTTCGCCACGTCTTGCAACCGGGCTCACCGTTGCCGGTTTTGTGCTCCTTATTTCGTTAATGCTCGTGGTTTCCTATCACGACATTGCCAAATTGGTTGGATAAAATTTAACCGCCCGGCACAGGGTGCCGGGCGGGGAGCTCACGTAGTGATGCGAGGTTCAGGGAGCGTATTCACATTGTTCGTTAATGACGCTGCCATTCGCATCAATCAACCAAGACCAGATTGGAAGTCTTTCATCATTGACAACCAAGACGTCGGCTTTTTCGAATTTGATTGGAATCCGCCGAATTGTGTCGGAGATTGTAGAGGAAACTTCTTTGACCGCGTCACATCGTAATTTTGGTTTGAGCTGCTCCTCTTTGCGACTCGCGACTATTTTTGTGCCGCCGAAGAGTGTTACCAAAAGTGAGTATGACATCGAGCACTCCCGCTGTGGAAAGGACTATTTAGATGTTGATTACACACCCTTTTATATATTTTGTCAATCTTGGTTGGAAAGAGATCACTTTAGCCGTACAATGAGGCTCTAATGCGGCAATCACAGCTTTTTACCAAGACGCGCAGGGAAGCCCCAAAAGATGAGGTTGCTAAAAATGCTCAACTCCTAATCCGTGCTGGATACGTATATAAAGAAATGGCGGGGGTGTATGCCTATTTACCTTTGGGTTTTCGAGTTTTAGAAAAGATCAAAAACATTGTTCGTGAGGAGATGAATGCAGTTGGAGGTCAGGAAATGATAATGACTGGTTTGCAAAATCCTGATGTGTGGAAAAAGACCGACCGTTGGGACGACGAAAAAGTTGATGTCTGGTTTAAATCCGAACTAAAGAGTGGTGGGGAGGTTGGTTTTGGTTGGTCACACGAAGAGCCTATTACCGAGATGATGAAGCAATACCTCTCAAGCTATCGCGACTTACCTCAATACGTGTATCAATTTCAAACAAAATTGCGCAATGAGTTGCGCGCCAAGAGCGGTATTATGCGTGGTCGCGAGTTTGTCATGAAGGATATGTACTCGTACACAACAGATGAAGAGGCACATAAGAAAATTTATGGTTCAGTAATTGATGCGTATATAAGAGTTTTTGATCGCGTTGGGTTGGGAGATCGCACATTTTTGACATTTGCATCGGGTGGGGCTTTTACAAAGTTTAGTCATGAATTTCAGACGATATCTGATGTGGGCGAAGATACTATTTATGTTCACGATGCTAAAAAAGTAGCAGTTAATAAAGAAGTCTATGATGAGCCAGTTGTCTATGAAGAACTAGGTGTTAAAAAAGAGGAATTGAGAGAAGTTAAAGCGATTGAAGTCGGAAATATTTTTGACTTTGCAGGTATCAAATCCGAGCAATTGGGCCTTTACTACAAAAACGAGGCAGGGGAGGAGATGCCCGTACATCTGGGTTCTTATGGGCTCGGCATAACACGACTCATGGGTGTACTCGTCGAAATATTTGCAGACGACAAAGGCTTGGTATGGCCTGAAGCAGTAGCACCTTTTCGCGTGCATTTGGTGCAACTCGGCACTGAGGATGAGGTAAAGACTGAGGCCGAAGAACTGTATCGCGAATTAACAGGTAACGGGGTAGAAGTGCTTTTCGATGACCGCGATGTACGCGCGGGCGAAAAATTTGCAGACAGTGACCTTATTGGCATCCCCCAGCGTGTAGTGGTTTCGCAAAAAACTTTAACCGAGGGCAAGTTCGAGTGCGTGGATCGCCAAAGTGGCACCACGTCACACAAGAGTCTTTCAGAACTCATATCGTACCTAACGCATGCTTGAAATAATAAAAAATCGCTTACTCCCGCTGGTCTCTAACGACGTCGGGATTGATTTAGGCACGGCCAATACTTTGGTCTATTTGCGCGGCAAAGGCATTGTTGTTAACGAACCATCGGTGGTGGCAGTTAACCAAAAGACCGGCCAAGTGGTCGCGGTAGGTATGGCCGCTAAAGAAATGTTGGGTCGTACGCCAGGGCACTTACTTGCATTGCGTCCGCTCGTTGAGGGAGTGGTGTCTGACTTCGAAGCAACTGAAGAGATGCTCGCGTATCTTATTAACCGTGCCCAAGGGCTTTCTCAAAAGATGCTCGGGCCCCGCGCGGTCATTGGCGTACCCTCGGGCATTACCAATGTTGAGATGCGTGCAGTTATAGATGCGGCGCAAAACGCTGGCGCACGGGAGGTGCATATTGTTGAGGAACCTATTGCCGCCGCCCTGGGCATTCGCCTTCCTATTCGTGAAGCCCAGGGTTCGATGTTAGTAGACATTGGCGGCGGCAACACCGACATAGCGGTTATTTCGCTCGGTGGTATTGTGCGCTCCAAAAACTTGCGTGTCGCCGGCGACAAGTTAAACAACGACATCATCGCGCACGTACGCTCAGAATTCAAAATTTTAATAGGAGAAAAAACTGCTGAAAGCGTAAAGATTGCTATTGGCTCTGTGGTTGAGGGTGGCTCACACTTGGAGGCGGTGGTGCGCGGACGAGACCTTATTACTGGCCTCCCGCGCGAAATAGTTATTACTGACTCTGATATTCGCGAAGCGATTTCGCAATCTATAGATACACTCATCGAGTCGGTGCGCGAAGTGCTCGAAACTACCCCACCTGAAATTCTTTCAGACATTATGCGTCAGGGTGTTTCGCTTACCGGCGGAGGCGCATTGCTTAAAGGTCTTGATGTACTCCTTTCCGAGTGGCTCAAAGTTCCTGTGGTAGTGGCAGATGACCCGTTAACCGCGGTGGCTCGAGGTACTGGGGTGATGCTTGAAAATTTAGAGCAGCATCGAGACATGTTTCTTGATCACGAAGATGATTTCCTCTAATCGCAACCGAAAGTCTTTTCCTTGGGGCACAACTTTTATAGGCCTCCTGCTCCTTATTATTTTGATTGTAGTCGGCATATGGCGTACGCAAGCGGCAGGAATTTTTTACTTAGTAGCTGAGCCGATGCTTAAAATTCGTTCTGTCTTTCAACAAGGTGAGGTAACTCAACTGCGTGCTCAAGTTGCGACACTCGAAGCTAAAGTAGCTGACCGCGATGTGTTGTACGCCGAAAATATTGATCTCAAACGTCGTTTGGGTCGCGACACGCACATAAACACCATTCTTGCTGCGGTACTCATGCGTCCACCGGGCGTACCCTACGACACATACATTATTGATGCTGGTTTGCGCCAGGGCGTGGCAGTGGGGGACTTGGTTTCGGCAGGAGGAACCACGCTCATCGGCTCAGTGACCGAAAGTTATGACTCAACTTCTAAAGTGACGCTCTTTTCTGCACCCGGTGCCTCATATCAAGGGATTATCGCAGGCAAAATTCCTATTTCAGTCGAGGGGCAGGGTGGAGGGTCGCTTAAAGGCGAAGTGCCGGTTGGTACACATGTAGTAATAGGCGATCCGATTTTATTTCCTGGCATTGCAGGTGGACTCACGGCACAAGTTTCGTATGTAGATCATGAAAGTGAGTCGTTTCAAACAGTATATATGCACATTGCAGCAAATCCATTTGAGTTGTTGTATGTAGAGGTATGGAAGGGTCCTATTACCGCACATGAGTAATGTAACAATCAAATGGGTCTTGGCGTGTTCGTTTGCAACTGCAGCTGCAGGTTTTCTTTTACCGTTTTGGCCACTCTCGGTTGCGGGCATTTTGCTGAGCTCCCTTTCGGGGCGTTGGATCTTTGCTATTAGCGTGGGGCTCTTGTTTGATATTGCCTACGGAGCTCCTATGAACGCTCCATTTATGTTCTTTCCCTTTACCCTGGTGGCGCTTTTGGGTGTTGTGGGGCGTTATTTGGGAGCAAAATATTTGTTTAACAAGAGTCTTCCAGATACACTCTAGAAATGTTGTGGCGAAGGAAAAAGAGGAAGCAAGTCGAGATACATCCCGATGAGATCTTGATCGATTCTGAAAATTTGCCTGCATTTGATCGCGACCAGTTTGAGGGTCGCATCGTTGACCCTATTGGTCGTCGCTCGTTTGTCTTGACCGGTGTCATACTTATTGGTGTTTTTTTAGCGTTTGTGGCACGCGCAAGCACACTTCAAATATCTGAGGGTGATGTGTATGCAACTCAAGCACGAGAAAACCAACTCAGTGAACAAGTTATTTTTGCTGATCGCGGACTCATAGTTGATCGCAATGACGTGATACTTGCTGGTAACGAACGACAGTCTGTGTCCGATGACTTTGCACAGCGTGTCTACAGCACTACCACTGCGCGTGGGTTAGCCCACGTGCTTGGCTACGCTAAAGCGCCCGCTAAAGACTCTTCGGGAAATTATTTTCGTGATTCATTTATTGGTACCGACGGTGTGGAGCGTGCCTATGACTCCCAACTTTCCGGACAAAACGGCATGAATTTAACCGAGACAAACGCAAAAGGTGATGTCATTTCGCAAGCGCAGGTGCGTCCGCCAGTTGCAGGAGAAAAGCTCGAACTCTCGCTTGATAGTAAAGTTACCGGTGCGCTCTATGATGCTATCGCCACGCGTGCAACTGACTCAAAGTTTCAAGGTGGAGCAGGAATTATTATGGATGTTCAAACAGGTGAGCTGTTGGCTATAACGAGTTTTCCTGAATATTCTCCCCAAGCATTGTCCGAGGGTAATAGCGAAGCACTTGAGGCATATCAGCATGACACGAGGCAGCCGTTCTTAAATCGCGCCATTAGTGGACTCTATACGCCTGGTTCAATTGTGAAGCCATTTGTTGCAACTGCAGCACTGACCGAAGGAGTGATTGATGAAAATAAACAAATTTTAAGTACCGGCTCTATCTCGCTCCCGAACCCTTATGACCCGTCTAATCCGTCTATCTTTAAGGACTGGAAAGCACATGGATACGTAGACATGCGGCATGCTATTGCTGTTTCGTCGGACGTTTATTTTTATGAAGTGGGAGGCGGATTTAAAGATCAGTTGGGTTTAGGTATCTCCAAACTTGATCAGTATTTTAGGATATTTGGTTTGGGTGCAGAGACGGGGTTGTTTGGCTTTAAAGAAAAAGAGGGAACGATTCCTACACCGCAGTGGAAGGAGCAAAACTTTGATGGCGACATTTGGCGCATTGGTGACACGTACCACACCGCTATCGGGCAGTATGGCGTGCAAATCACCCCACTGCAGGAAGTGCGGGCGATTGCAGCAATAGCAAATGGGGGAACGTTGCTTACGCCACAGTTACTAGCGAGTTCAACACCAGAAGGAACCAAACTTCCTTTTACTGATCACACGCTTCAGGTAGTTCGTGATGGTATGGAACTCTCGGTTGAAGAAGGAACAGCGATTGCTATCAACGTGCCGTATGTGCATGCCGGTGGTAAAACCGGTACCGCGCAGCTTGGTACGCACAATCAATTTATGAACTCGTGGATCGTTGGATTTTTCCCCTACGAGCATCCGCGCTATGCATTTGCGGTGGTATTAGAAAAGGCTCCCGCAGGCACCTTAATGGGTGCTCCTGCAGCGATGCGGGCGTTCATGGATTGGATGAATATCCACGCGCCAGAGTATTTTCAATAGAGCGGTTGACAGAAAAGCCAATTCCTATACACTTACAGCTCAATATGCCTGAAGAACTAATTTCGCAAGAAAAATTTGAAGATTTAACAAAGGAACTCGATGAACTTCGCACCACCCGCCGCAGGGAAGTTGCGGAGCAGCTTGAATATGCACGCTCGCTCGGTGACCTTTCAGAAAATGCTGAGTATCAAGAGGCTCGTGAGATGCAGGGTGCAGTTGAGGAGCGCATCCAAAAGCTCGAAGCCATTTTAAAGAATGCAAAAATCGTGCGCGGTCACAAGACTGACACCGTTGGTATGGGTTCGACCGTCTCGGTACAAAAAATTGGTGGTGATGACAAACATACCTACCACATTGTTGGTGCTGAAGAGGCAGACCTCTTTACCGGCAAAATTTCGTACCACTCACCACTTGGCAATGCTCTGATGGGTAAAAAGAAAGGGGAAGAATTTTCGTTCCATACTCCTAAAGGAATTCAAAAATACAAAATTCTCAAAGTTGAGTAAGTTAAAACCCCGGCCACAGGCCGGGGAATTTACGCGAACGTGTATGGAAATGTCAGACCGGCCCGTTGGCGTAGGAGTAGCCGACGCACCTGACGATGATCTCGTTTCCAATAGTCACGGTCGACTCTTGGATAGTGTCGGATTTTACTCCGTCCTTGATGAGTTCTTCGCGGAGTTTACTCGACATGGCACTAATAGCTGCACTGGCTAGCCTCGCGCCTCCGGTTACAGGGACGATGTCAGACAACTCCTTATGCATACTTCCACCTCTGCTGGTTACGTTACAAAAAAGTGCTTATGAGTGTATTTTCATTCGAATCTAGGATTTGTCAATTTGGTATTTGGGTATAGCATTTCTCTGCTATACTCGGGATTATGTTTTGGGCAGACAGAATAGCAGGTGAGGCCAAAGAGGCGTATGCCAAAAAGGGGAAGATTATCATTAGGGATGAAAAGACCCCGTCTGGCCGCGTGCATATAGGCTCCATGCGCGGCGTGGCTATTCATGCTGCTATCTCCGAAGCATTGACCGACCAAGGTGTCGACAATGTTTTTAAATATGAGTTCAACGACATGGACCCGATGGACGGGTTTCCTGAATATTTGCCGCAAGAATTTAAACAGTACATGGGCAAGCCTTTGCGCACGATTCCTTCGCCAGACGGCAAGGCAGCAAGTTTTGCAGACTATTTTGCCGAAGAGTTTAAGCAAGTAATTCTTGGTGCAGGATTCAAACCAGAGTTTTATAACGTGAGCGAACTTTATTTCTCGGGCCAAATGGACGAAATGATTCGCATTGCACTCACCCATGCTGCTGACATTCGCCGCATATACAAAGAAGTTTCCGGTTCAGTAAAGCCTGACGACTGGTATCCGCTCGCTGTTATCTGCGAGCAATGTGGCAAAGTTGGTACCACCAAAGTTACCGGCTTCGACGGAGAGATGGTGTCATACACATGTGAGAAGCAAATGGTGAAGTGGGCCGAAGGCTGCGGGCATGAGGGTAAGGTCTCGCCCTTTGGAGGCAGGGCAAAGTTTCCTTTCAAAGTAGAGTGGCCTGCTAAGTGGCGCGTAGTTGGAGTCGAAGTAGAAGGTGCAGGCAAAGATCATTCGACCAAAGGCGGTGCGCGTGACGTAGCAGCACACATAGCTCGCGAAGTTTTTAAGTATGAAGTACCACTTGATGCGCCGTATGAATTCTTTTTAGTTGGTGGTAAAAAGATGTCTTCAAGCAAAGGAAAGCCCCTC
>JAIFWM010000029.1 GCA_019661855.1 Candidatus Parcubacteria bacterium | reverse complement strand
TGAAATTAAACAAAGCGCGCGCAGCGCCGTATATTCCTGTTTCAGATCCAGGGTGGGTTGCAAAAGTAATTGAACTTGCTGCACAAACTATTCCAAAGAAAAAATTAGTCATAGGCATTCCAACCTATGGATACGAGTATTCGGTTAAACCACTCACGCAATATGGCTATCGCTATGACTTGTTGTGGGCATTTAATCCGCGGTATGCAACTGACCTTGCGAAAGATCTTGGCATGACACCAGTGCGCAATGCAGCAGGGGAACTCTCGTATCTCTACAAGACAGGCACGAGCAAAGGCAACCAACCAGATAAAAGTGAACAAATTATAGACAGTGGAGTTGCACCAGCAGCCTCGCTCTACAGCCAGGCGTCACTTGCAGCGCAGTTTGAGCCGCCGTTTAATGTCGTGTGGTGGAGTGATGCACAAGCAATTAAAGACAAGATAGATCTTGCTAAAAAGCTAGGTGTTAAGGGCGTAGCTATCTTTAAGCTCGACGGAGGTCAAGCTCCTGGTTTTTGGGATGTGATAACAAACCGCTAGTTTTTACCACCCGAAGAATCCAAGCACATTAACTACTGCAGCACCCAGGAAAGTGTTGGGGACGTAGGATGATGGGCCACTGTTGATTGAAGGACCGTGATTTTCCATCTTAGGTGGCATGCCGGGTTTGCCGTCTCTTGTGGTCGAACTAAATTTGCCCGGACCTTCGTTGCTAAACGGATGAGTAGTTGAACCCATCTTGTGTTCTCCGTCTCCCATGCGCGGAGTAGTGCTGCCCATATGTTCACCATCTTCAAATTTGCGCGGAGGAATGATGCTTCCTGCATTAGTCGAGGAGGCGATGTCGTGGCGCAAGCGCATGAAGCCGTGCAATTCTGCAAAAGCTTTGCATTCGGCGATATGTGATTGGTCAGAGCAGTACTCTTTGCACGACTGGGTTGTGACACATCCACCAGGACCGCCTGCATTTTTAAGTACAGCTTCAAAATTTTTATCTCGATCAACATCTTCTTTCGCGCGGAGCCCTTGTTTGACTGCAAAGTTATTGCACTCGTCTTTGTGGGTATCGTTTGAGCAGTATGAGCGGCAAGAATCTTTTGAGCTGCAGCCTCCTGGTCCTTGTTTGTTAAAGAGTATACGTGCTGTTGCTGTCTGAATTTTACTCATGAGTCCGTGTGCTTCGGCAAAGCTAAAGCAAGCGTCTCGATGCGTAGCTTCGTCACAGTAAACTTTGCACTCTTGTTTAGATGCACATAGCCCCAGCTCGGCGACAGGGAAGGTAACTGAAGGAGCAGGTGGGGTGCTGCTTGCCGTTTGAGCAAACGCAACTCCTGCAACGAGGAGTCCTGCCACAGTGAGACTAGTGAAGATACTTCGCATAATTATTCAAAAGGGTTAGTTTTAACAGAATCTATAGGATTAGGGTCTGCGTCTTGTAAGGGATTTTCCGCAGGCAGCTGTGCTTGTGTTTGTGCCTGTTGCTGCGTGTCGAGCATTGCCTGTTCTTGCTGCGCTTCCTCAAGACCCGAGGTTTTACCTTGCATAAGACCAATATAAAAGCCGGCGCCTCCTCCTAATAAAATTCCTAGTAATAGTGAAATGCTAATTGCGCCCCAGGGCATAGTAGGTTGTGGATCCATTAGCAAAGTATAACCTCACTTCACCACGCCTACAGGCACAACTGTGTATTAGATAGGAGGTGCGGTTATTAACTAGGGATAAAGAAAAAAAATAAAGTATGAAAACAAATCAAACGCGGACGATAGATCACGACGAGATCCGCACTTGGGTAGAGGATCGTGGCGGACATCCAGCAATCGTGGGATCAAGTCGCGGCGCATTGGAGGAGGGGGGAGGAATGCTGCGGATTTCTTTTGGCGGGGATGATGAAAACCTTGAGGAAGTTTCGTGGGACGAGTTCTTCCGCCTCTTCGACGAAAATGATCTCGCATTCGTCTACGAAGACACGACGGCCGATGATGAGCTGGCCTATACGTATCGTTTTGTGGCACGTACCACAGATGGCGAAATGGATATGGCAGAGGAAATGGGAAGTATGGATGAGCCGCTATAAGGTGTACAATATTAAATTATGAGAACTTCAACTTTTGTGTGGATAGTAGTCGTAGTGGTTATCATCTTGGGCGTAGGGTGGTATGTCTACTCGATGCCTCAAACAACTCCCGAGACACAAACCCAAACTAACAATAACCCTAACGGACCTGACTATACGCCTCCTACCACTGATACAAATACGTCAGGTGCTACCGCTAGTTCAAGTTCGAGCTCAAGCACTTCTGCGCCAATGAACGTGACGGTAACCCACGGCCCCAATGGCTTCTCACCAGCAGAGGTAACTGTTAAAAAAGGCGGCACCGTAACCTGGCAGAACTCTGGTTCAGGTGGTATGTGGGTCGCATCTGCTCAGCATCCAACGCACACAGTCTATTCGGGCACGTCATTGCAGCAGCACTGTCCTGACACTACGCATACTGCCTTCGACCAATGCGCAGCAGGAACAAGTTTTAGCTTTACCTTCGACAAAGTGGGTACCTGGGCGTATCACAACCATGCAAATTCATCACAGTTCGGCCACGTGACTGTAGTTGAGTAAACATGTCGCAAACTGCAACAGCAAACTTTATTTTGCGCGCAGGCATTGCGTTTGTCTTTCTCTATCCAGCGATCAACGCTTACTTTGAGCCCTACACTTGGATAGGGTATTTTCCACCCTTTACGCGGGGCTATGTTGATGAGTTCCTCATGCTGCACGCTTTTGGGGTGGTAGAAATAGTGATAGCGTTGTGGATTCTTTCGGGCTGGAAGGTCTTTTACCCGGCTCTTGTGGCGGGAGTTATGCTTCTCGCTATCGTTGTCACGAACACCCAAGATTTCCCCATACTGTTTAGGGACTTAGGCCTTGCTGCGGCAGCCTTTTATTTGGCACTTGCTAACCCACCCAGACTGGCCTATCCTTAAGGGATGCGAACATGGATTCTGTGGATCATCGTACTAGTCATTATTGTTATGGCAACATTTGCATGGTTTAAACGAGATGCAATCTTAGGTGCATTTGCCTCAAAGCCTGCTCCGGTTGAAGACAACACACCTGAACCTAGCACTCCTACTGTTAAAACCTTTGCCTCTTCAACAATGGGAATTTCCTTTGACTATCCTCCAGAATTTTCTTTAAACGAACAATACGCATATACTGGTTTTCCTAAAAAACCAATCCACGGAGTCTCGGTGGTAATTCCAGCAACCGCAGCCACAGGAACCAACCTTTCTTCCGATACCTATCTGGCGGTTGAGCAACTTCCTCGTGCAACAGCTTGCACAGGAGACATATATATAACCGACAATGTTCACGCGGTAGACGTTATGGAAAATGGCGTTGAGTACTCTGTTGCCTCCACATCTGGGGCAGGAGCAGGGAACCGATATGACGAAGTAGTCTACGCGATCAAAAATTCAAACCCGTGCACTGCAGTGCGCTACTACATTCACTCTACTGCCATAGGCAACTATCCTCCCGGCACGGTTCGAGAGTTCGACAAAACAGCTTTACTTGGTTCATTTGACAAGATTCGTGCGACTCTTCTCCTCTCTCAGTAGTTGAGAGATACAAAACCAACATATGTTAAAAAAACCTCAACAAGGTTCGCTTGAAGTTATTGCCGGCCTCGTTATCATTGGTGGCATTATCAGCGCGTTAGTACTCTGGAGTGTGTTTTTACGCGCCACTCCGTCGCTTGACCTCGTTACGGGTACGAGTACTACCACTGCTGATACTGACCTTGGTACCGCGATTGAAGCAGATGTAGCAAGCTCAAGTGTGCAAGGAATTTTGCCCTATAAATCAGGCATTACCGGTACGGTGATGATGGGTCCAACGTGTCCTGGACCAGCCAAACAAGACGATACTAACTGCGCAGACAAACCACTTGCAACGTTGGTGGCAATTTATCGCGCGTCTGACCCGGTGCATGCAGTTGTGCTCATGGATACCGAAAAAAACGGAGAGTTTAATGCCTCTCTTCCACCAGGAGACTATATTGTTGGTGCAGGTGAGAGTGAGCTCCCTCGTTGTGCCGCAGAGAATGTAACAGTCTTACCTAATGTGTACGCAGAAGTAACTATTCAGTGCGATACGGGGTTAAGGTAGCTATATGACCAAAAATCCTTTTATAAATGCGCTTGCAGCCGCGCTCTACATAGCGGTGGTCGCGTCGGTTATGTTTTATGGGAGTAACTATTTTCCTAAGGTAGAGTCGGTGCTGATCCCTATAGCGATGCTCTCCCTTTTTACCCTATCCGCAGCAATAATGGGCTACTTGTTCCTCTATGAGCCAGGGCAGCTCGTCTTAGCAGGGGAACACAAGCAAGCAGTCACTCTTTTTCTGCAAACAGTTGCCACATTTGCAGGCATAACGATAATATTATTTCTGACACTCTTTTTGAAAGTTGTATAGGTAAGAAGGGGTATCTGTAGCGCGTCTTCATGAGTATGCCTATACGTATCGGGTCTTTTGTTTCTCAATTACTTATTTTGTGCGGCATTATTGCAGCGTTAGTATCGTTTGCAACACTTTTTGCGAAAGCAGAGGTGGGCCCAGACATTAACCTCACTATTCATAATTCTGCGCATGCTTCGACATCGCAGGCCTCAATTGGTTCGGCTATCCACGCGAAAGCAGTGGTGGCTACGACTACTGGCGGAGCCACACCTACAGGCACAGTAGACTTTAATTTATATCCAAACACTTCGTGCTCAGGTTCGCCAAGCACTCAAACCGTGACTCTTGTTAATGGTTCTGCAGAGTCTGCAACTACCTCAGTAGGGAACAACGGTCTCTCATATACTGCGCGTTACAACGGGGATGCTACTAATACTCCTTCGCAAAGTGGTTGTATAGCGCTTACCGCAACTGCAGTAAACACTTCAATCTCAACCGACCTTTCAAGCTCGAGTATTAAAGTGGGCACCGCTGTCTTTGACACAGCAGTGCTTAACAACAAAACCACCGATGCCGGCGGTACAGTAACGTACAAGGTCTACACCAACACTAGCTGTACTCAAAATGCGCAGAACGCTGGAGTAAAAACAGTGAGCAATGGTTCGGTACCTAACTCCGATAGCATCACCTTTAACAACGTTGGTACCTTTTACTGGCAGGCAGCGTATTCGGGCGATACTCACAATGAGCCTGCAACTAGTACCTGCAGCAGCGAAAGGTTAACTGTACAGGCAACATCTACGAATCATCATCACGACAATGAAGATGGTGACGACGACGATGATGATAACGACCATGACAACCACGCAACGAGTACCAACAACGGCAAGCACAACGGTTGGGTAAATGGTTTACCATTCGGGATCTTCAAAAAGCTCCAGGATGTTGATTTCCCAGGATTCAATCAGAAGTTCTTTAAGAATCTCTTTGGTAACGACAACGATGACAGCAATGATGATGACGAAGATAGTGCCAAGATCAAGGCAGATAAAGTAAAAAAATGGGCAGAGAGTAGAGGAAGAGACAGAGCACCTAGAGCCGACAGAAACGACGACTAAACAAAAGCCCCCCAACTATAAAAAGAAGGCGGGGCTTTTGTGTTACGGTTAAAGCTGCGTCTGGTACAATAGATGCATGGATGCGATAACGGGAGTTTTAAAACTACTAGTGGACTTTTTAGTCGGCTTGCTTGAGCTCATCGTGGGGTTTGTGATGTCGCTCTTGCAGCTCGTGCTCGACTTTGCCCACAGTATCGCAGGACTTATTAGTTAAAAAATAAATTTTATGATGAACGGAGACTATGGTCCTATTAATTCTAGTTGGGGCGGGCACGAATGGTGGTTTGCACATTTACCAATAATTGCGGCAATACTCTCACCAATTATTATTTTCGTTGTGGTCTGGACGATCTTTTGGAAGGGCTTGGCTTTGTGGCACTCGGCACGCCGCGGGCAATGCTGGTGGTTCTTGATCCTCATGTTTGTTAACACACTCGGAATCTTGGAGATTATCTACCTCTTTGGAGTTGCCAAGCTCAAATTGAATGAGCTCTTTAGTACTAAAGTGCATCATAATAATTAAATATGGCTAAGTATGTAGACGGGTTTGTGCTCGTTATCCCTAAAAACAAAGTAGCTGCGTATCGAAAGATGGCTTCGATGGGGGCTAAGATATGGCGCAAGTATGGTGCGCTTGAGTACAAGGAATGCATGCTCGAGGATGCCAAGCCTAAGGGCATTGTTCTCACTTTTCCTAAACTCACTAAAGCTAAACCAAGCGAAACAGTGTGGTTTTCATTTGCGGTCTACAAGTCGCGTAAACATCGCGACCAAGTTAACAAAAAAGTGATGGCCTACTGGGCCACGCTAGACATGAAGGACATGCCCTTCGACATGAAGCGCATGTCCTTTGGAGGATTTAACGTAGAGGTAGAGGCATAAAGCAGACTCACACTCTCTACATTTGCCCTTGGTACAGTGGCGGCATGAGGCCAGATTCAACCGTCACCCTTAATACCGGGCGCGAGATGCCAATCATTGGTGTAGGTTCGTGGGGTCTTAAAGAAAAGCCCGCCGAGGTTATAGCCGAGGCGTTGCGCATGGGCTACCGCATGGTAGACACCTCTGGCGACTACGGTACGCAAAAGTATGTTGGCGAAGGCGTGCGCAAAAGCGGCGTGCCGCGCGAAGAGGAGTTTGTCGTTACCAAAGTTGAAGAGGACGAAGACGCACACGAGTCTGCGCACCGGCAAATACAGGAACTTGGGTTAGACCCAGCGGATCTTATTGTCATACACCGTCCTCCCGAAGCGGGGGCAGGGGTAGGCTTGTGGCAAGGACTTATCGACGCACGAGAGGAAGGGCTCACGCGCGACATTGGAGTGAGCAACTATACCCAAGAGCAAATTCAGGAGCTGATAGACGAAACGGGTGTGGTGCCCGCGGTAAACCAAATAGAGTGGAGCCCCTTTGGCTACAGCGATGAGATGCTCAACTTTTTAAACAAGCACGGGATAATCTTGCAGGCTTATAGTTCGCTCACACATGCTAAGCGCTTGGATGACGCCAGGCTTAAAGCAATCGCCGCTAAATATGGCAAGACGCCAGCACAGATACTCCTTCGTTGGGACATTGAGCGCGGGGTAGTGCCGATTTTTAAAGCAAATCGTATTGAACACTTGCGCGAAAATATGGGGATCTTTGACTTTGAACTTGAGCCTATGGATGTCGAAAAACTTAATGCACTTAACGAACACTTTTCGGCCCTGGGCGGCAAAATTTCATACAACTAAAATCTGACGTTGTTTTTAAGGCATGAATAAGAATAAAGTAGAGCGCCGTATCGCCCGGGGCACTGCACGCTGGCAAGCCTCGCGCCTTAAACCAATTGTTAAAAAGTTGGGTAGCAAAAAAATCAAAAAACCGAAGCTAGCTTGATATACTCATAGTAATGCTACTTCTTCGGCGCAATAGGCGACAATACTTAAAGGTCAAAGAAGACGCGCGCATGCTGGTGCATGCGCGCGTTGCGTACTTTAACTTGCACTACAAGAGCCCGGTTAAAAAGATTTTTATTAAAAACCACAAATCCCGTTGGGGCTCGTGCTCGAGTAAGGGCAACCTTAACTTCAACTATAAAATTCTCTACCTCCCACCCGTGATGCAAGACTACATTATTGTTCATGAGCTTTGCCATCTACACCAATTCAACCATTCTCCAAAATTCTGGGCCCTCGTAGCCCAAACAGTTCCCAACCACCGCACTATCCGTGCCGCCCTCCGCAAACTTGAGAGGGGAGTAGCAAAAATTCTTTAATTTGTTAGGCTGACGGAATGATGACAAAGGATGTAGC
>JAIFWM010000028.1 GCA_019661855.1 Candidatus Parcubacteria bacterium | reverse complement strand
GGGAGATCGTAGTCATCGTTGTGGGGAAATTGTACGAAAGAAATTTCTTCCCAGTCTGCTGTGGTGGGGTATGATTCTGGCTCTCGCAGATTCATTAGACTGTGAGCAGGTGTGCGTTTTGCAATATGTCGAATCGCCCAAAAAGGGTCTCCGTGAGTCACGATGAGAATATTTCTGTTGGTATATCGGCGTTCTACTTCGAAAAGAAATTCTCCCATTCTTTTTCGAAGTGAAACAAAATCTTCCACATGTTGTGAGTTTGGATTAAATTCATCTGCAAAATTTTTAAAGGAGGCCTTCCATTCTTCAACTGATTTGCCGTTATAGTCTCCTAGACCACGCTCTCGTAAACGCTCATCAACCATAACTGCAGCATCAGATAATCCGAGTTCACGCTGCACAATAGAAGCAGTCTCCTTGGTACGTAGAATAGGCGAAGTGAGTATAAGATCTATTTTTTCTTTTCTAAGTTCGTGGGCGGAGTGTACGACCTGGTTCCTCCCTTTTTCTGTCAAATGATTATCTTCTCTACCTTCAGAATCAAGAATACGAGTAACATTACTTTCTGCTTGTCCATGACGCATCACAAAGTAGCGGTTGCCGCTGCGACGCACCATTGAAAGCATTTCATGGACCGAACCCACAACCTTTATTTCCTTTGTTTTAGTGTGTCTCCAAACCGGAAGTGGTGCACCCCAAAAGCGCGAACGGGAAATTGCCCAGTCTGGTGCGCTCTCGAGACCATTGTTAAATCTCCCCCGCCCCACATGCTCGGGCACCCAATGCACCTTCGCGTTTTGCGTGAGCAATTTGTCTTTAACTTTTTGCACGTTCACAAACCACGAGTTTGCAGCCCAGTTAAGGAGCGGGGTGTCGCAGCGCCAACAGTGTGGGTATGAGTGTTTAAACTTTTCCTCTTTAAACAGAATTCCTTTTTCTTTAAGAGCCTCGGCTATTTTTTGATCAGTCTCTTTAGGATTGCCTTTGGGTTTAACTGAAAGCCCCGCGAAGTCTGTGACTGTCGCCACAAACTTACCTTCGTCGGTAACATGATGAATAGTTGGTATTTTTTCCTTTTGAGATAGAGCTAGATCGTCGGCACCAAATGCCGGGGCAATGTGCACAATACCCGTCCCTTCACTAAGCGTGACAAAATCTGCGGCATAGACCTTCCACACATGCGTCTTATGCTTATGAATTTCGTCTCTAAAGTAGTCAAACGGCGGTTCGTATTTTTTACCCACCAACTTTTTACCTTCTATCTCTCCTACTATTTCGCCCTCAGGTGCAAGCTCTTTAGCTGCGATTACATATTCATTACCAACTTTAACTTTGACGTACTTTGCATCAGCCTTCACTGCAGCAGCTGCATTGCCTGGCAAACTCCACGCAGTAGTTGTCCAAATAAGAAGTGAGGTGCTTGGCTCGTCGATGAGCGGCAGCTTAACGGTGACCGCAATATCTTCAATATCTTTATAACCCTGTGCTACTTCAAAGTTTGAGAGTGTCGTGCCACAACGCGGGCACAGATGCATTGATTTGTACCCTTCGTAAATTAATTTGCGATCAAAAAGATTTTTAAACGCCCACCACACCGACTCGGTGTACGGTGCATCCATGGTGCGATAATCCTGATCCATATCAATCCAGCGACCAAAGCGCGGGATTATCGTTTTCCAGTCCTCTGCATAGCGAAGCACGGCATTGCGCGCAGCGGCGTTAAATTTTTCGATTCCATAGGTTTCGATATCGCGCTTGGTTTTAAACTTGAGTTCCTGCTCTATTTGATTTTCGAGTGGCAAACCATGACAGTCCCAACCCCAACGGCGAGCGACACGGTAGCCCTGCATGGTGCGGTAGCGCGGCACAGCGTCTTTGAGCGCACTTTGTAGCAAGTGGCCATAGTGTGGGAGACCTGTGGCAAATGGAGGTCCATCGTAAAAGACATACTCACCTTTGGGCGAAGGCTTAGCTAACGATTTTTCAAAAATGCCCTGCTCCTGCCAAAACTTGAGTATCTCCTCCTCGCGCATAGCCAAAGGACCCACCACCTTTTCGGGTTCATGGTGCAGCTCCTCCCCTCCCTGTTTAGGGTCATCCACCCCCATAGCTTATTACATTTCCTCAGGACTTGGAATTCCCAAAAGTGTGTGAGATCTTTCAACTAATGATTCGACGGGACTATTCAACCTGCTTACCAGCGTAGTACAAGTGGCTCTTATCTCTAGCTTCGAAAAGAATGTTGTTGCTTGAACGAGTGCGCTCGGATACACCCTCAAAGGTTGCTGGGTCTGCATCTTCGATTACTTCTCCGCGATAATAAACATTGTTTTTATCTTTCGCATATGCTTCACCAGCGTATCCGTCCGCAACGTTGTATATAGGTGTAAATGTTTTTGGGTCAGCAAAAGGAACGGGGGTACACGCACGATATACCTGCGCCTTATCTTTTGAATATGACGAGGTTATACCATTTGAAAACTTTATCTGGGTAAAAGTAAGAGGATCAGCAGTCGCAATTACGACCCTTGACCCACAGTAAACAGTATTTTTATCCTTGGCGAGAAAAAATGCGTAGCCACGAACTGGCCCCACAATTGAAAAACTACTTATATCTCCATTTTCAAACAACTCTCCTTCGTCATACAAATGACTTTTATCTCTTGCATATTCTGTCGGAGCCCCTTGCCGATCAAGAAAAACTGCAAAAGAAGCTGGGTCAGCCATAACCCGCAGATCATCAATATTTTGAATCGAGTTTTTCCATACATATACTCCATTTTTGTCTTTTGCATAGATTGTGGAACTGCCGTGTGGCGATATGAGTATTGAAAATGTTGCGGGGTCGAATCCTGCAACAGGCACCCAATAACAGTCACTTTCACATCCAAGAATATAAACTTGGTGATTATCTTTGGCGAAATATTCGCTTTCGGTAAATGTCGCTGAATCGACTCCTTTAGGTAAGGACATGCCTGTTGATGACGATGTCCACGTATTATTTGTCACAGACGTCATATTTTTAATAGGAATCTGCACATCTTTTGCTGACACAAATACATTGGACTGGAGGACCTTTTCGTATTGAATCCCAATATAAAAACAAAGTGCTGGCACAACCCCAACAAACAAAATTATTGCTCCAAGTTTGGAATACCAGGTGACTTCGTGCCATTTAATCCCCGGAGATTCAGATTGGGTTGGAGGCATATGTAAAATAATAACACCTCAATTACATTTCCTCTGGTGCGGGAATGCCTAAGATATGCAACCCTTGCGCCAGAGTGCGTTCAACCGCTTTTACCAACTCCAAAAGTGGCGCCGAGACTTTGCCATCAACAATCACACGTTCTGTTGCATACCAACTGTTAAACACACTCGCAAGTTCAGTTAAGTAGGTAGTGACATAGTGCGGTTCAAGATTTTTAGCCGCATGTGCGACAACTTGAGGAAAATGAATGAGCAGTCTCTCGAGCTCACTCACCTCATGTGGAGCACCCTCAACTTCTGCATCTGCAGCTTTTTTAATAAGAGACAACGCGCGCACATGTGCATATTGTACATATGGCCCTGAGTCGCCTTCGAGCGAAAGAGATTTTTCAGGGTCAAAAATTATATCTTTATTACTCCCCTGTTTAAGGACAACATATTTAATAGCTCCAACCGCAACATCTTCTTTACCACGCGCTGCCTCTGTTAGGTCCCGTAGCAGTGACTCTCCTGTTATCACATTGCCTTTGCGAGATGACATCTTTCCTTCGGCAAAGCGCATCATGCCATGCGAAATATGTTTAAACTGTCCTTCCCACTCGGGATGCAAGCGGGCAAGCGCCTCAAACACAACTCTAAAATATGCATCCTGTTCATTGGCAGTTACAGTGATTGAAAAATCAAAAGGTACTTTTTCTTTTTTTATTTCAGCAAGGCCAAGATCTTTGGCTTCATACGTTGGCAGCCCAAGAGAATTTACGAATACTCGAGTGTGTTCACCTTTAAATATCCGGGCTCCATCACTTTCCTCAAAAATTTCTGGATGTGTTTTTACAATATCTAATCCGCGAGCGCTTGTCTCACTCTCAAAAAAGTACAAATCAAACTTAGTGCCCAGCATTTTGTAGATCTCTTCAAAATGCTCGAGAGACTTCTTGCGTCCTTCGTCATACAAAGCATTAACTGCAGAGTCGCTTTTGTCATACACCTTTTTATTTATTGAGTCGATCTCCTCTTTATGCGACTCATATGACTCATTGCCAAATACGTATGCCTCGCCCCAGCTCATGTCAGGCTTTTGCATCTTGCCCCACAAAGCTTTAGCCACATGTGGCCCTACGTCACCTTGATAGTTAGCGCGTACCACCTCTGCTCCTGTGTGGTGCAACAGATGAGCCACACTCTCGCCTATTGCATTGCTCATTAAGTGGCCAATGTGAAATTCTTTAAACGGGTTCGGGTCAGTATACTCAACCAATATCTTTTTCCCTGCATATACCTGTTCGATTTGCGGATTTTTAATTTCCCCCACAATTGCATCGTGCGAAAGAAAGAAGTTTATAAACTTCCCCACTACTTCTACTTTCTCAACTCCTGGAATTGAAAGCTTGTCTGCAAGTTCCTGCGGATCCATTTTTGAAACAAGTGCTGCGTTAGTGGCATAGTCGCCATGACCAAATGAAGAAGGGCGCGACACACTAAATTTTGCATCTGGAAGTATCGCTCGTATAGCTTGTTCAATCTTTTCGCGCATCATATTACAGGATAGCAGACACGGCAGCTTTGACGTCTTTATATACGTCCTCTATTGAACGCGAGGCATCAATAATCTCCACCTTAGGAAATTCTTTAACACTCTCTAAATAGCCTTGACGCACTCGATTATGAAAATCAATTTTTTCCTGCTCAAATCGTGTAGGCTTTTCATCACGAGTAGCAACACGCTTAAGTGCCACGTCTGGAGGCACATCGAGCAAAACAACAAGGTCTGGGATGCACTCACCTCGCGCAAAACGACTTGCTTGAGTCACAAACTCTTTCAACTCCAAACGTTCACGTCCATATATCTGATATGCAAAGGTTGACGGCTCAAAACGATTGCAAACAACATTGAGACCTTTTTCCAAATTAGGTTGCACCACTTCGTTTACCAACTGCGCACGTGAAGCAAGAAATATGAGCATCTCCGCAGGCTTCGAAAGTCCTTGGCGATATTGCAAAATAGAACGCAACTCACTGCCTAACTCGGTGCCTCCAGGGTCACGGGTGTATACAAAGTTAGGAAAATCTTTTTTTAAAAGCTCAATCTGGGTGTCCTTACCGGCACCATCTCCCCCTTCAATAACGATAAACTTGCCTTTCATGTGGCCACTCTAGCATCTAGAGCTTCTTTTGCGAAAGTGCAGGAGGAGTTTTGCTTTCTACTACCGTAAATGTCGTGCGGCCAATAAGAGCCCCGTTTTGAGTCTCGACATTGCAGCGCCATTCCCCGGTCTCAAGGTTAGATGTCTGGCTGTAGCCGCGATATCCTTCGTTGCGTCCTCCCGCAATTTCAAACGAGACACGTGAGCGAGTCTCCCATCCACTTCCATTTTTAGGATTATATTCCCAGCGGTGATAAATAGGCGCCTCCAAGTTTGTGGGTGCGAACACAGACGAGTAACAAAACGCACTTTCCCCTGCTTGCAGTCGGTACGTACTTGAAGTGTCACGCCAAAAGACATACCAAGGAGGGCTCTCGTAGATTGCCAAATATCCGCCTCCCGATTCTTTAAGGATCGAGTGGTACACACCTATCTCTTTTAACGAAAGAGGAACTGGCGGGATAATTTGTAAGAAATAAAAGAGATTAAATACAACGAAAATTGATCCAACAATAATACCTATCTCTCGCACCGGCCTTTCCTTCCCTCGAAACACGACAAAAAAGAGTACGGTTAAAAAACCTCCAAAAATAATGAGGCTAATAGCTTCGCTTAACAAAAACACCCACGTACCTATGGTGTGTACCAGAAACACCGGCACGGCGATAAGACAGTATGTAAGGAGCAAGAGATAAAATACTCCGACGTTAAATCGCAAGTGAGCATAGCGATTCTTTAAGAATTCATTGCCAACAAGCATGGCAAGCAAAAGTCCTAAGAAGAGCGCGCTCCCGACAAGCGTGCCGCTGCGCCCATAGAGTACGAGCAGGTTACTCGCGAGACCTCCAAAACAAAACTGCAACACAAGAAGCAGGAAGAGCGGTTCAGGCGAATGCTCTTGCTCAAGCTTTCGAGTAGCGCGTAAGTTAAGCACAATAATGATGACTCCTGCGAGCAAGAGGTACGTCAGGAGCAAAAGATTGTTAGCCACACTGTCAGGCCTGTCGGCAATAATTAAGTCAAAGAAAAATCCTACCGCCAAACCTCCTGCGGAGATATGACGCTCGTACTTTTCCCAAAACTCGATAGCGTGCGGAAAGTTGGTTTTAATCCAATCCATTCCTTTAGTTTACACAAATGAATCAGGAATGGGGAATTTCGCACACAATTGCTTTATTTCTGCATGAATTGAGCTTAGTTTCGCCTGATCAGTGCGGTTCTTAAGCGCTTCTATCATAAGCTCCGCGACGCGCTTGCACTCCCCCTCTTTAAAGCCGCGGGTAGTGATAGCAGGCGTACCAAAGCGTATCCCTGAAGGATCCATTGGCTTGCGCGTATCATCTGCAATAGCATTTTTATTAAGAGTAATACCGACTGAATCGAGCACTTCCTCTGCCTCTTTGCCTGGGATACCGAGCGAACCAAATACATCTGCAAGAATCAGGTGATTACTTGTGCCCCCGGTAAGCATCCGTACTCCGGAAGTGGCAAACACCTCTTCCATCGCTTTTGCGTTTTTAAGTACCTGCGCTGAATAAGTTTTGAATGATGGATTGAGCGCCTCACCAAACGCCACTGCTTTGGCGGCAATATTGTTCATATGTGGCCCGCCTTGAAGTCCGGGAAAAACCATCTTATCTATTTTCTTAGCAATTTCCTCACTGTCGCGCGTGAGAATCAAACCTCCTCGTGGCCCACGCAATGTTTTATGGGTTGTCGAGGTCATAACATCAAATCCATAGTCAAATGGATTCTTTACTGCCTCGCCTGCAATGAGTCCTGCAATGTGTGCAATATCCATAACGGCATATGCACCCACTTCCCGCGCAATGGAGACAAACTTTTCATAATTTAATTCGCGCGGATAGGCAGAGAATCCTGCGAGCACAATTTTAGGCTTCACCCCCACCGCGGTTTTGCGCATGTCTTCGTAATCGATCTCACCAGTTTCTGGATTTTTCATCTTGTAGCGCACAAAGTTAAAGATTTTGGTGATGTAGGTTACCGGATGTCCATGTGTTAAGTGTCCACCATGTGACAAATCCATACCAAGCACTGTGTCGCCTGGCTGAAGTAATGCAAAGTACATTGCAATGTTGGCATTGGCACCACCAAGCGTTTGTACGTTGGCATATTTTGCACCAAACAACTGTTTAGCACGCTCAACCGCTAACGTTTCAACCACGTCGGTAAATTGTTGTCCGCCGTAGTAACGCTTACCTGGATATCCTTCGGAATATTTATTGGTAAGTACCGAACCATTTGCTTCACGCACTGCACGAGAGACATAGTTTTCAGACGGGATAAGCTCTAAGCCTTCGGCCTCGCGCGTTTCCTCGCCCTCGAGAGCACTAAACACTTCTTTATCTTGTTTTTGTATATGTGAGTAGAGATCTTTCATAGTGTTGATTGTAGCCCATGGAGAGCCGGGTTAAATCCTCCTGCTATGGTGAGCGGCGCTTTGATAACCGGGTGAGGTTCATAGTCTTGTAGCACGGTGAACTCTGGTTTAAAAGCATCAAGCGAAGAAAAGTTTTGAGTAAACCCAATGCGTGGAAATGGTTTTGGATGTCGTTCGAGTTGAACGAGTGCTGCCTCTTTGTGATTTTCGTAAATGTGCAAGTCTCCAAACGTATGAATGAACTCTCCTGGTTCGCGCCCGAGGATACGAGCGATAACAATCGTAAGCAATGCATAGCTTGCGATGTTAAACGGCACACCTAGGAAAATATCTGCACTGCGTTGGTAGAGCTGCAAGCACACTTTGCCGTGTTTAATATTGACCTGATACATATTGTGACAAATAGGAAAACGTGCACCCTCTCCCGGACGCGCCATCGAGTAGAGGTACTGTGGGTCCCACGAACTCACTATCGTATTGTGCGCGTCAGGATCTTTGCGTAATTCGTCTACGACCCACTTAAGTTGATCTACAGTACGTCCATCGCTCGCAGGCCAGCGGCGCCACAGTTCTCTCTTTTCT
>JAIFWM010000027.1 GCA_019661855.1 Candidatus Parcubacteria bacterium | reverse complement strand
AGGAATATTTTTAAGTTGCATGCGGTTACCTGGGCGTGCAGGAGTTTCAGGAGCGGTCTCGATAGTATCGCCCACTTTTACAGATTGAGGGAGGAGTGCGTAGCGGCGCTCACCATCGCGGTACAGCAATAGACCAATAAAGCCCGAACGATTTGGATCGTACTCAACAGTCTCAACACGTGCAGAAATAAGTTTATTGTAGGTGAAGTCGACTTCGCGGAAGAGGCGCTTATGACCACCGCCTTTGTGACGCACACTGATGCGTCCTGCATTGTTGCGGCCCATAAAGCGCTTACCCCCGTGAGTCAAAGCTTTGTGTGGCTCACTTGCCGTCAACTTGTCTCGGAACGAGACAGTAGTCATGTGGCGGCGTGATTTAGTGTATGGTCGATAGCTTTTCATAAAAATTGTTTATGCGATTTCGATAGTGTCACCCTTCTTTAAAAAGACGTAGGCTTTTTTACCTCCGGCAGTCAGACCTTTGCGGTTGGTACCACGAGTCTGCGAGACCTTGCGTGGGATCGCCACAAAGGTCACCTTGGTTGGCATAACGTTAAAGACAGTTTTGATCGCCTGCGCAACCTCTTTTTTTGTTGCATCTTTGGCAACATGAAAGGCATACCCGTTGACCGAGGAGAGTAGTGCTCCCTTTTCGGTAATGCGAGGACTGAGGATTATGTTTACAGGTGATTTCATATTTATATTTTTTTAGCGAGAATCTCGAGCGCAATTTTTGGATCAACGATCACGAGTTGCTTCTTGTTGAGTACTGAAACTGGGTTGAGGTTTTGGAGCTCACCTGCCTCGATGTTGCTAAAGTTGCGAAAGCTCTTGAGCGTCGGGACGTGACGTGAAGGAAGGGCGATAAATGCTGCGTTCTTTTTCTTGGTGATATTGAAAGCGGAAAGAAATTCTTTAGCATTTTTTGCCTTAGGTGCTTCATAGGAAAGTGCGTCAACAAACACAACTTCGCCATCGCGATACTTGCGTGAAAGGAGAACCAAGAGAGCCTTTTGGCGCATCTTTTGGTTGATTTTGCGAGCAAAGTTCTTTTCATTGCGAGGACCATGTGCCACACCACCTCCCTTCCAGATAGGTGAGCGGCTTGAGCCGTGACGTGCACGACCAGTACCCTTTTGCTGCCAAGGCTTGCGACCACCTCCATGAACCTCGCCACGGTCTTTGACGTGAGCAACGTTACTGCGTGAATTAGACTGCATCGAAACGACAACTTGGTGTACCAAGTCGGCATTCCAAGGAAGCCCAAAAATATTTTCGGGGAGAGAGATCTTCCCTGCTTCTTTGCCTTGTGTATTGTAAATTTTTGCGTCCATAAAAAATTCCTATTTTTTACCCTGAGCGTTAGTCGAAGGGTTGGCACCACGGATTTCTACCAATGTGCCGCGACGACCTGGCACTGCTCCTGAAATAACCAATTCATGGGTCTCGGGGATAACCTGCAAGACCGAAAGGTTGCGGACGGTAACGCGGTCGCTACCCATGCGGCCTGCCATGCGCATACCACGAGCCACACGACCTCCGGCGCGGCCACCTCCACCACCGATAGATCCTGGTGAACGTTCAGAGTGCTTTTGACCGTGTGAGCGAGGACCGCCATGGAAGCCATGACGCTTAACCACACCCTGAAAGCCTTTACCTTTAGAGATCGCACAGACCTCAACCTTGTCGCCTACTGCGAACGCAGAGACATCGATTACGGTGCCTACCTCAACACCCGAAGCATCGCGCATCTCGCGGAAATGCTTGAGCGCCTTACCCTTAGCATGGCCTAGTTGAGCCTTATTTACACGAGTTGGCTTGGTTTCGCCGCCACCTACCTGAACAGAGGTATAGCCCTCCTTTTCGGGGGTTTTGAGCTGGGTCACTGTGTTGGGGGTAGCATTAATGACCGTCGCAGCATATGCGCGGCCCTCTTCGGTAAATACAGTGAGCATCTTGCCCTTTGTGCCAAGGATAAATTTCATTGGTTCTATTGGTCCCCGAGGGGACGTGGACACCCTATGTCTAGAGTCCCAGAGAATATACACGAGCTGTTGAAAAAACGCAAACCCCGGGCTCCTCGCTAGAGGGTCCGGGGTTTGAACCAAGTGAACAGGTCCCAAAAAAACTGGGGCCAAGTGACTTCTGGTTCGGGCTGCGGCTTAGGTGTGCAAGCGTAGCACTTGCAGACGTGACCTTCGAATTTATCCAATGAAAGAACTCCTTTGTTGGGGGCAACCTCCGGGCGACGGGCAGGAGTTAGGGGGGCACACCCGTCCTTCCCGGAGGCGGCCAGGGTCTCAAGGAGGCCACAAGAGACCATCTGACTGAAGGACTATACATCAAAAAATCCCCCGGTCCAAATAAATAGAC
This sequence comes from Candidatus Parcubacteria bacterium, assembly GCA_019661855.1. GTDB lineage: Bacteria > Patescibacteriota > Minisyncoccia > Phycocordibacterales > SBAW01 > GWA1-54-10. Next base: position 6,038 of record JAIFWM010000027.1, on the reverse strand, counting down.
GGAGGGATTTTTTGTTTAAAAAACTGGTATTACACCATCTTGACGTCGATCGTTACTCCAGAAGGGAGCGAAAGATTCGTCAGAGCTTCGATCACCTTTGCCGACGGATCAATAATGTCGATCAATCGTTTGTGAACGCGCATTTCAAACTGTTCACGCGCATCTTTGTAGATGAAGGTTGAACGGTTAACGGTATATTTTTTGATTTCAGTTGGAAGCGGAATAGGTCCAGCAACTTTTGCATCATAGCGAAGCGCTGTATCGAGAATTTGCTTCACCGATGCATCAAGCACCTTGTGCTCATATGCGCGCACCTTGATGCGCAAGCGCTGCTGAGGTGCCTCAACGGTCTTCCTAGTGCGCTTTGGTGCTGCATCTGCTTTTTTAGTTTTTGCTGGAGCTGTGGCCATGACTATTACGCTACGATCTTGGTGACAACACCTGCACCGACCGTCTTACCGCCCTCGCGGACTGCAAAACGAGTCTGATCCTCAAGTGCTACTGGAGCCGTGAGCTTAACCTTAAAGGTAATGGTATCACCTGGCATAACCATCTCAGTTCCTGCAGGGAGAGTTACCTCACCTGTTACGTCTGTAGTGCGGACATAGAACTGTGGCTTATAGCCGGTAAAGAATGGCGTGTGACGACCACCCTCGTCTTTGGTGAGGACGTATACCTCTGCCTCAAACTCAGTGTGTGGAGTTACTGAACCTTTCTTAGCAAGCACCTGACCGCGGTGGATGTCTTCTTTCTTAGTACCGCGAAGAAGAATACCTGCGTTGTCGCCTGCCATACCTTCGTCGAGCTGCTTGTTAAACATCTCGATACCAGTAATGGTGGTCAAAGCGGTAGGCTGGAGACCAACGATCTCAACTTCCTCACCAACTTTCACGCGACCGCGCTCGATACGGCCAGTAACTACTGTGCCGCGACCTTCGATAGAGAAGATGTCTTCGATAGGCATAAGGAATGGCTTATCAACATCGCGCTGTGGCATGGGGATGTAGCTGTCTAAAGTCTTAACGAGCTCAAGAACTTTTTGTGACCACTCTCCGTTAAGGTCATTGCTCTCGAGAGCTTTAAGACCTGAACCACGGATAACAGGAGAATCGTTGTAGCCTTGCTTTGCAAGAAGCTCTTTCACCTCTGCCTCAACCAAGTCAACAAGGTCATTGTCGTCAACCATGTCTACTTTGTTAAGAAAAACTACGATCTTAGGCACACCAACTTGGCGTGCGAGGAGAATGTGCTCACGAGTCTGGGGCATTGCACCGTCAGTTGCTGCGACCACCAAAATTGCGCCGTCCATTTGGGCAGCACCGGTGATCATGTTCTTGATGTAGTCGGCGTGACCAGGAGCGTCGATGTGAGCGTAGTGACGCTCTGGAGTCCAATACTCCGAGTGGTGGAGCGCGATAGTAATACCACGCGCCTTTTCCTCAGGAGCGTTGTCGATGTTGTCGACTGCCTCGACGCGTGCGCCATAGCCTTGGTCCTTCGCCATGTCGAGCGTGTGGAGGATACTTGCGGTCAAGGTTGTCTTGCCGTGGTCAACGTGACCAATGGTTCCTACGTTGAGGTGTGGCTTAGCTCTTTCAAATGTTGCCATAAATAAAACTAATTTTAATAATACTTTTAATTAACGAGCAAAAGGAAACACGCCCCTTATGCGTTGCCAACAATATAGCACAGGCACCAAATCGCGCAACCTAAAACCCTTCGGGGATTAGTGGTTGATCTCGAACTCGTCAGACTCGTCAGAGTCTATTTCGTAGCCGTTGCGGGCAAGAAGAGTAGCGCGGATAGAGTAGGTGTCATCTGTTGGTACGCGAGGCACTTTCCAGCGGTAGTCATTGTCACTTGCGTCGACGGTAGTAATAGTGCCTAGGCGGTAGCCATTACGGTAGAGGTCGAGGCGTACGAGCGCATCAGATGGCTCATGGTTTACATCCCATTCAAGAGTAACGCGATCACCATCGTTTAAAGTATCGTCGCTTAGAGAGGTAAGTCTGATACTACCGTCGTAGTAGTTGTTATTGTCGTAGTAGTTTGGGTAGCCGGAGTATGGATATCCTGGGTACGAGTAACCAGGATTGTTGTATGAGTAAGTTGAGCATCCGTGGAGGATTTGGAAGTTTTGCCAATTACCCTGAGTCTGTGGACCAAAGTAGCCGGTTATCAATTGACCTGGGTAGTAAACCGCCAAAAACTGCTGCAAGGCAATAACCTGTGCTCCACGCATACCAATAGTAAACGTGCCAAACTGCGGACATGAGCCGTAGGTTTGGTTTTGATACCCATTTTGATAGCCATAATTATAGCTAGGCTGTACCTGCTGGAACGAGCCGTAGCTACCATAGGTAGTACCGTATACCTGTGCCGACGCGACCCCTGACATAAGGATAAAAAAGAATGCTGCCCCTATAAGTGTTTTCTTCATATTCGATGCAGATATATCATTCCTCAGTGAAGATTGCAAGAAGCCCCATGGCCGTGCTTAAGTTAGGGCGGAAGCCGCCAGACAGGGAGAAAAGTCATGGCAAAGCAGTTCGATTACTCGATCATCGACGCTCTCGAAAAGGCAAAAAGCGTCACCATCCTGATTGCGCTCGCAGACCTCATCAGCGAGACCGCTATTTCTAGTGGCCAAACCGTAATCATGGCAACACTCCAAAAAGAATGCCAGCGGTATGGGGTCGAAGGGGCGCCTGAGGTTATCAGAGCTTTCGCTCATCTCGAAAGGGAACATAGGCGCACAACACACAGCTAAGGAGACTTAATCACCTTCCCCCACTTACTTGCAAGAAGCCCAAAAAATGCTTAAGTGGCACTGGTGGTTCACTTCAAGGGAGTTAGTACCATGAACGGTCCTGTGGAAAGGCGACCTGAAACTGTTGTAGTCGGCCGAGTCATCCTAAGCAACCTCAAACGTCGCGTTTGGATTGAAGATTTCGAAGGGCAGCTGCGCCCTGTAAAACTCATATCCGTACAATACAGTTTGTTGAGGTATTTAGCCGAGCGAGGTAAGACAACGGCACGAGAAGAAATACAAAACTCTGTGTGGAGAGGGCAAACACATAGCCCTAACATAGTACCGCTGCACATTTCTAGAATAAGAAAAGCTTTAAACAAAGCTCTTCCTGGCAGCGCAAAATATATTAGAACAGTGAAAGGAGTTGGCTACGAAGTAGCGGTTCCTGGCTAAGTTTCCAAAAACAAGATCGTAAAAGCCCGGGGGCGTCCGGGCTTTTGTTTTTAATTAAATATTTTTTTAAAAGAGGCCGCCGCGCTTGAAGCGCGGCGGGCAGCCCTTACACACTAGTGAGGACGGGGTTTGTGACCTTCAAGCCCAAGTATGAGCAGGTTGTCATCCCACTCCCCTTTATCGCAAACTGCGGTCAAGATTGGCGCCACTATGTCACATGCAGTGACAAAATCTTCGAGCTGTTCCCGACCTTTCATGACGCTGATGCCTTCCTTCGAAATGCTGAACTGTGAATTTTTTTTGTTGAAACGCACTTCTGCTTCAAACCCAACGCCACAACTTAAGATCTCGCACAGCTCCTCAAGATGTTTTATTTGTGCGTCTGTTGGTGGAAAAAACATGGAGGCATTGAACTTGTTTCCTGTTCCGACAGTAACCACAAAAGGAAACTCAACATCTGCATAGAGACTGCTCTTAGCCTCTACGCACAGTTCACCGTCTTCGGAGATTTCGCAAGAGATACCTGCTTCGATGCAGATATTTGCTATTTGCCATAGGGGCAGCATAGGACCGCTCCTTTTTGCCAGTGTGCAGCTAACTTAATACAAGCACCTCCCCTATTTATTGCAAGAAGTCCCCTAATCCCCTGATGAGTCTTGGCGGGTATATTTTTTAACACTATTGACTATACGGGCTGTGTCCGACGGCGACACTTGTCGATCGATAATAACCCCGAGCGTATCATCAGCGTCGTCTATGCTCGGGAAATACACAACGGTGTTTCCTTTTCCCCCGCCGTTATATTGATAATACATAAGTCCATTAGCGTTGGTGCTTGTACTAAAGGATGAAAAAAAGTCGCGAGCAAACTTGGAAACATTTACAGAAAGCATGATTGACGAACTACTTGTATCAGTAGGGCCGCGAAGCACAAACTCTTGTTGAAGAGGAATATTGTTTACTAGGCTGCTTGAGTCGAGACCGATTCGTGTCTGTGGGCTGTCATACAATGGCATCTCAAGCGTAAAACCATATCCAATAGGAGGACCTTGATAACCTTGAGGTGCCTGCCATCGCAATAAACGATCATACGTAACCCATATCTGTTCTGGAATAGAAACTTGAGGAGGGGTTTCGGCATTTACTGACATTATTAACCACCCATACGTATACATACCCCACCCTGCGAGTGCGAGCAAAGCGAGTGCGACAATAAGAATCACACTTAAGTGACTGTGTTTTTGAACAGGAGCAGGAGCTGGCGCTGACTGAGGTGCAGGTGTTGGAGCTTGAGATGTTACTTCATCCACGTCTTTATTATATATCCCTTATTTTCTTCCTGCGATGATAGTTGCTGAGACGTTTGGTGGCACTACTTCGTAGTGGTCAAACTCCATAGTGAAGCCTGCACGACCCTCGGTCATTGAGCGCAGTTGAGTGGTGTAGCCAAACATTTCTGAAAGTGGCACCTTTGCTTTGATAGCACGGTTAAGTCCGCGCTCTTCCATACCCTCTATTTGTCCGCGTTTAGAGTTGAGTGAACCAGTAACGTCACCCATGAACTTCTCTGGAGTAACTACCTCGATTTTCATAATGGGCTCAAGAAGCACTGGACGTGCGGATTTAGCTGCCTCTTGAAAACCCATAGAGCCTGCGATCTTAAAGGCGATTTCTGATGAGTCGACGTCGTGGTACGAACCGTCGTAAAGCTCAACCGAAATATCAACCATCTTAAAGCCGGCAACAATACCCCGCTCCATCGCGTCGCGTACGCCGTCTTCAACAGGACCAATAAATTCGTTAGGGACCACACCTCCTTTGATGCTGTTAATAAACTCAAAGTGCTCTTCGCGCGTAACATTTTTTGAGATTTTTTTGGTTGGATCAAGCGGCTCAAGAGGTTTAATGCGCAAACGTACATGGCCATACTGACCCTTACCTCCTGTTTGCTTAATATATTTACCCTCCGCCTCTGCTGGCTGCATAATGGTTTCGCGGTAGGCAACCTGTGGTTTGCCCACGTTGGCCTCAACGCCGAACTCGCGTTTCATGCGGTCAACCAAAATTTCGAGGTGCAACTCACCCATGCCCGAGATAAGTGTCTCTTGTGTCTCGGTGTCGTTCGAAACTTTAAAGGTTGGATCTTCGTCAGAAAGTTTCTTCATTGCCATACCCATCTTCTCTTGGTCAGCTTTGGTTTTAGGTTCGATACGAAGTGAGATAACTGGTTCAGGAAATTTAATTTGCTCCAAGATTATTGGGTTAGCTTCGTCACAAAGTGTGTGCGAAGTTTTAGAATCTTTAAGACCCACTGCTGCAGCGATCTCGCCGGCGTACACTTTCTTAACCTCCTCACGTTGGTTAGCTTGCAAGCGCACGATGCGGCCCAAGCGCTCTTTGCTGCCGGTTGTTGAATTGTAGATGTATGAACCTGCTTCGATAGTACCTGAGTAGACACGGAAGAAGGTAAGCTGCCCCACGAACGGGTCTGCCTGAAGTTTAAACGCGAGCGCAGTAAAAGGCTCATCATCGCTCGCATGGCGTTCAATTGGATCACCTGTTTTTGGATTAATACCGGTGACCGCTGGCATGTCGAGAGGCGATGGCAACAGGTCAACGACTGCGTCGAGAACCAACTGCACACCTTTGTTCTTAAGAGCTGAACCGGTGTAGACCGGGAAGATTTTGTTAGCAATAACTCCTTTGCGCAGCATGGCTTTGAGTTGTTCGAGTGTTGGCTCTTTGCCGTCGAGGTAGGCGGTCATGAGGTCATCGTCTTGTTCAACTATTTTCTCAACAAGCATTGCGTGATACTTTCGTGCATCCTTCTCCC
>JAIFWM010000026.1 GCA_019661855.1 Candidatus Parcubacteria bacterium | reverse complement strand
ATGAAAAATTTTTGGGCGGATTTGCCCAAACCATTTTTTGTTTTAGCTCCACTTGCCAACGTCACTGACGCTGCATTTCGTCGTGTTATTGCCAAATACTCCAAACCCACTGGACCTCATGTCATGTACACCGAATTTGTTTCGGCCGACGGTTTGGCCAAGGCAGGAGAGGAAGGCAAAGCTAAGCTCATGCGTGACCTTATATTTACCGATGCAGAACGGCCTATCGTGGCGCAATTTTTTACTTCTGACCTTGAGTCGATGGAAAAGGCTGCCCGTTTAGCGCAAGAACTTGGCTTTGATGGGGTGGATGTAAACATGGGTTGTCCTGACCGCTCGATCGAGAAGCAAGGTGCGGGAGCAAAATTAATTCTCAATCCGGAACGCGCAAAAGAACTGATTGAAGCGGCAAAAAGAGGCGCGCCGAATTTGCCTGTCTCGGTTAAAACACGCTTAGGGTACAACAAAGATATTTTAGATGAGTGGTTGCCTAAACTACTTGAGGCAAAGCCAGCTGCAGTCACTATTCATGCCCGAACGCGTAAAGAAATGTCTAAAGTACCTGCACGTTGGAGCCAAGTTAAACGCGCAGTTGAGATTCGTAATGAAATGAAGAGCGATACGTTGATTATCGGCAACGGTGACGTAAAAACTGTTGAAGAAGGGATGGAAAAAGTTAAAGAAACAGGCGCTGATGGAGTAATGATAGGGAGAGGAATTTTTGGGACTCCATGGTTGTTCAACAAAACAGAGAGCCTTATCGAAGGAGTTGGCAGCCTGTTTATCTCTCCGGAGAGAAGGCTCTCTGTTTTGGCAGAACATACAAAGTTGTTTGAAGAGCTGCTTGGCGAGATCAAAAGCTTCGCAATAATGAAAAAACATTTCAAAGCATATGTAGAGGGTTTTCCCGGCGCTAAAGAGCTGCGCGTTAAGTTAATGGAAACCCATAACGCAGCCGAAGTTGAACAGATTGTTAAAGAATTTTCATCAACTCTTCAGTAGTTACGTGCGACTCTTGGTGCATGGCACGCACTAAAACAAAAAATCGGGGGATTATTGAAGCGGTCGTTGATGCAACCGAGGAACTGGGAGAGGCTGCAACAAATTTAAAAGAGTCATGGGATCATGTGAAGCATGCGCGTTCGCGAGCGACACCAGCAACCCGCGCGGCAAAGCGCGCGGGGCAAAATATATCCGGGGCACTTAAAAAAGGTGTGAAAAAAGTTATGCCTCGCTCCTCGCGTCGCACGATGCATCGTGCATCTCGCACCCGTAGTAAAAAGTAGCAAAGCCGCAGGTTATGCGGCTTTGTAGATCTTGACCTGACTTCCGTCAGCGAGAGTTTCTGTGCGTTCAAAGAGGAAGCTTGTGTCTGCGATTATTAAGTCGGCAGATGCAAACTCTAACGTAGGTTTGGGCTCCGCCACTAAAGGCGCCGAAATGGGGAAGATTTTCCGAGGTGGGGGAGTGATTGGTATTTGAAGATACCTTTCACTCAATTTCCTAAACTCGGCCGAGTCGCGTTGATGGTGACGTACTGGACTTGTGGGCGCAACTTCTTTTTTAATTTCAAAGTGATAGTCTCTGGATTTTGTTCTTCGTACGACAGAAGTCTTCTCCGCGAATCCAAACTTTTCCTCCAACCTTGCGCGAGCTCTGTGGACACGACTTTTGATGGTACCCACCGCAATGTCTTCGAGTTTGGCCGCTTTTTCATATGAATGGCCTAAGCTGCCTACCAAAATGAGTGCGTCTCGTTGGTCAGGAGGTATCGAATCTAATTCTTCGAAAAGCTCACTCAACTCAAGATAATCATCTTGATTAGCTGGTATCGAGAGTCTACCTGCATAGTCGCCCTCAACATCCTCCACTTCCCGTTTACGTTTTCTGTATTGTGTATGGAAGTAATTTCTCAAGATGGTAAAGAGCCACGCGCTCATATTTGTGCCAATTTCAAATGAGCTTTTATGAGCAAGTGCGCGCATTACTGTTTCTTGAACTAAATCCTCGGCTCGCACTACGTCTCCGATGAGAGATATGGCGAAAGCTTTGAGTGGGGAAAGACACGCAAGCATGTCTTTGGTGAACTGGTCTTCATGTGCCATGTTCGTACCTTTGTTAGAACAATCTGATTGCATGAGACCATAATTGTCATGAATCCGCAACGTGTTATAGTGCCAAAGAAAGCTCTAAACATTCTCACAAGGGAAGGGAAATCTCATGCCGTATTTGAAGCCGCCTACAGATACTGATGAGCTCGCTTCTCGTATGGAGGGGCTCAAAGAATCTTGGCAAACCACTATCGCAGCGGTTGCTCGATCGGGTGACCGGGAGACAAGCAAAATCGCCAAAGTTTTAAACATTGGAGAACAGTCTGTCTACAATCGTCTCAATAACGTCTACGCTGCGCTTGGTATCCCCAATGGTTTAACTAATGCGGAAAAAAAATTATTGCTGCGACAAGGGTGGGGAAGACTCACGGCCCGGCGTAGTGGACAAGTTGTGGCTCAGGTTGCTGTCCAAGTGATTCCTCCGGATCCACCTGCAGAAACTCCTGCACCTCGACCCGTTGTCTTGGAGCAGACTTCAACGCAAGCACCCGTACCGCAAGCTCAAAGCTTTGGTTCAGGCGTGGTAATACCTCTGCCACCACATCTCAAAAATGTGGATGTATATTCGGGCCTCTTTAATGGAGGCGAGCCCACTGTAGAAATGACCGATGCACTTCGAAAGAGGAAGAAACAAGGACTCAAACCTGCATACCTGGTTCTCTCGCCATCGAATGTTGATCCAGCTATGACTTTGGCTCAAGTTGTCTTCTTTGATCGGGAGGAATAAAACTTCCGGTCGTTGGGCGCCCGCGTTGGGTGCCCTTTTTCATTTGTTTTTATCAAAAGGTATACTGACATGATGGCCAAAAAGGAGGAACGTTCATCAGTGGCGCTATACCGCACCTATCGACCAAACACCTTTAATGAGGTGCGCGGGCAGGAACACATCACCTCGGTACTAAAGGCTGCTGTGGCGCAAGATAAGGTGGCGCATGCATACCTGTTTGCTGGTGGGCGAGGCACGGGCAAGACTTCGATGGCGCGTATTTTGGCGCGAGCGATCGACACGAACGAGCAAGATGTATACGAAATGGATGCCGCAAGTAATCGTGGTATCGAGGAGATTCGTACATTGCGCGAAGGAGTGGCAACACTTCCTTTTGCTTCAAAATATAAATTTTACATAATCGATGAAGCACATGCGTTAACGCGCGACGCTTGGGGAGCGCTACTTAAAACTCTCGAAGAGCCGCCTGAGCATGTGATATTTGTTCTTGCGACAACTGAGCTTGATAAGGTGCCTGAAACAATTATTTCGCGTTGCCAAGTCTTTTCTTTTAAAAAGCCGTCACACGAAACATTAAAAAAGTTGGTACTAGATGTCGCAAAAAAAGAGGATGCCTCACTTGAGAGTGCTGGTGCCGAACTTATTGCCCTGGTGGGTGATGGATCGTTTCGCGATACGCTAGGGATCTTGCAAAAGGTGCTTACTATCTCACAGGATAAAAAGTTGACCGAAGATGAGGTAGCAGAGGTGGTGGGTGCTCCCAAAGCTGGACTTATTAATAAATTTTTACAAGCGGTTGCCGAAAAAAAGATTGAGGAGGCGCTCACCCTGTTTCATCGTGCGCTCGAGCAGGGTGTAGAAGCGTCTATTTTTGTCCTCCTAACAACCGCTAAAGTGCGGGGCATTTTACTGCTTCGATTTGCTCCCGGAATGAAAAAAGAGCTTGCTACCCAATTTGGCGAAGATGATCTTACACTTATGGAGTCTTTGGCAGGCAAAGAAGGTGCTGCTATAAACTCCGAATTTCTTTCCTCTCTTATTACTGCACTACTTGAAATCAATCGCTCGCCACTCCCTGCAGTGCCGCTTGAACTGGCGCTCTACAAAATTACATGACCAAGAGTACACTTTTTCTTCTTACAATTCTTGGAGTGCTTGTCGGCTATTTAGGCTATGAACTGTATACCCGCAAGATCCCGTGCGTTACGCCAGTGACGTATGCCCTAGCCGATCTTGATTCAAAATTTACAGAGTTAGATGTTGAGCAAGTTAATGAAATGCTCGACCAAGCGGCAGCGGTATGGAATGAGGCGCTTGGAAGAGATGTGTTTATACACGAACAAGTAAACGAAAATCCTGATCTCCCGGTTTCATTTGTGTATGGTCAGGTGCAAAAAACTGTCGACACGCTCGAGTCGATTGATGGTGATATAGAAGCTGCTAAAGCCGAAGCAACAAAAATTGGTAACGAATATGCGCAAAAGCAGCGCGAAGGTGCATCAGAGGAAGTACTTAAACCCTTGCGTGACCGCTACTATGAGCTGAGAGATCGTGTCAATGCTGATGTGGCAAAAAGTAGGAACGCAATACCCGAGGGTGACATTAAAGAGGGAAGATACATATCTGACGAAACTGGCCAGCATATTTATATCTATGGCTACCAAACCAAAACGGAGTTACAGCGTGCGATAACTCACGAGTTTGGCCATGCGCTCGGACTTGGTCATGTGGCAAACAAAGACTCGATCATGTATCCAGACAATATGCTAAGCACTACAAACTTGCGGCTCACTGCCGAAGACAAGGCAGAGATGGTGCGTGCGTGCCCAGAAAAATAGAAGAAAAAATTAGTGCTTCATCAAAAATTTGGACATGAGTTTCTCATGACGCTACACTTGAGGTTATGCGTATAGGAATAGTATTTCTTTTATCTCTCTCACTTTACTGTATCGGGGTTGGAACATTGTCAGAAGCGAACATCCCCCTTGTTGTCGAGGTACCCACCGCAAAAGCTCAAGAACCGCTAAGCCTTAAGATCCCCGCTATTGCACTTGATGCGCCAATTGTAGAAGTTGGAACAAATGAAAAAGGGGAAATGGATGTGCCAGATGGTGCAACTGGCGCAGTTGGTTGGTACAAATATGGCACCGCGCCAGGAGAAAAGGGTAGTGCAGTTTTGGACGCGCATGTGTATGCGGCGTTTAAAAAACTTAAAAACTTGCAAACAGGAGACAGCCTCTCTGTAGGAGGCAAGCACTTTGTCGTAACCGACTCGATAGTTTATCGACTTCAGGATTTGCCGATGGACTTTATTTTTACTCGTAACGACGGAGTGTACTTGAACTTAATAACCTGCGAAGGCAGCTTCGACAACTCGCGCAGCACATATGATAAGCGCAGAGTGGTCTATGCCAAGCTCGCAGAATGAAGCCATGAAGCATTAATAAAAGTAAGTACAGAAATGTGTAAGACCTATGAATAACTTAAGTCATCGCTACCGTATGAAAATAATTGCATTGTTGTCCTTGCTCGGCTTATTAGTAGTCCCCGGCGCTCACGCAGATGCTCATCGTATTAGTCTAAGACATGACGCTCGAACTCGGTTTGTAACAGAAGCTCCAAAGCCTGCGCCAACTGTGCAAACGCCAACGCAGCCCGTTGTACAAACTACAGTTACTACTACCTCAACCACAGATTTTGCAAAAACGGTTGAAAGTGAGATTTTTAGAATGCTCAACGAAGAGCGCACTAAAAACGGTTTGGGGGCATTGAAAAGTGACACCACATTGCAAAACGTTGCTCGTGCGCACAGCGACGACATGTTAAAAAATAATTACTTTAGTCACACCGACCTAACCGGGTGCAACTCTGCTTGCCGGGTCACGAACGCAGGCTACACGTGGAGTGCGGTGGGGGAGAATATTTACTTTATGAAAGGATATAATCTTTCGGCAACCGAAACTGCAAAAATGATGGTTGATGGGTGGATGAATAGCCCAGGCCATCGCGCCAATATTCTTAACACGTCATATACCTTCCACGGTGTTGGTGTGGCACAGGTGGGCAGCACAGTCTATGCAACAGACGACTTTGCACTTCCTCGATAAATTATCCGCAAAAACGCCCCGCTTAAAGCGGGGCGTTGGCTTTTTGTAGGTATAGCGGATCATTTCTCAAGTATTTCTGCTAGCACAACTGCTTCGTTATGTTTTTCATCTCGGGCGCCGTACAATAGCGTCACTCTCTTATGTTTCCTGTGCAGCAGTCTTAATTCTTGCAGCGGACCACCTTTGTCGGCAAGTTCCTGCCTATATTTTTTCTTAAATGCTACCCACTTCTGCGGGTCATGTCCAAACCATTTCCTAAGTTCCGTGCTCGGGCCAATCTCTTTAGACCATAGATTTAGTTTAGCCTGATCTTTTCCGATGCCACGCGGCCAAAGCCTATCTACCAAGATCCGGAATCCGTCACTTTTGGCGTATGGTTCATAAATCCGTTTTAAAAGAATTGTTCCTTTCATGCCGTCTATGCCGTCATTAAATTTTTACGGTAACTATCCAGTCGAGACCGTATTTGTCGAAGAGGCGTCCCGAAAGACCGCCCCAGGGTTGCATTTCTATTGGATGCTTTGCTTTTCCTTCTTCGCACAATTTATCAAATATCTCTCGAAGTTTCGGTTCATCGTCGCCACTAATCTCTAATTCAATTTTTCGCGCTTCAGGATTGGCTATTTTTGAATCCCATGCATTGAGGTAGATGCTGCCGTTCTCAAGAGAGGCATGTACTATTTTGTCGCTCCAACCCTCAGGAGCTTTATCTCCCATCGCCTCGCCGTACGTTCTGAATGTGAGTGAGCCGCCTAAAATACCGTGATAAAAGGTCATAGCCTCTTTGCAATTTCCCTCAAAAAAGACAAACGGGGTTACTTGGATATTGGCCATACTTTTTGTTTATTTAAAATATACATTACCCATGATCTTTTTCTGAAGACTAAGTCCGTCGCCTTACGTTAAGCTGTCAAACGAAGTGTCTCGGCACGATAACCTAGCACGACTTGGCTGCCCGACAGGGATTCGAACCCCAATTAACGGCTTCAAAGGCCGCTGTCCTACCATTAGACGATCGGGCAATACAAGATAGAGAATAGCAAATTTTAGAACTATTGCTATACTCGGTTGTATTATGGATTTCAAATCAAAAAAGACTTCACTGCTAATCTTAGGAATAACAGCTATTGTGTTCTCTAGATTGATGTTCGTGTTTTCCAATGATCCTGAAGGCCCAAATCTTCTGATAGTTATGGCGTTAGCGGTGGTGATATATTTTTTATCTTTAGCAGCATATTTGTTCAACCTCTCAAATCCTAAGAAGTTTTTATTGGCGCTTGTTATTCAGATACTACTAGTTATTGGCCTCTACTTTGGTTTAAATTAGAGGCGATTTGCTATAATTCTCTAATGAGAAAAATAATAATCCAGGAGTTTATTACTTTAGATGGAGTTATGCAGGCGCCTGGCGGACCTGACGAAGACACATCGAGCGGCTTTAAATACGGTGGATGGACTGCGCCGTATTTTAATGATGCTGATCAAGAAGGAGGGGCATTTATGCAAAAATGGATGCAACCTGCGGATCTTCTTTTGGGTAGGAAGACATTTGAAATTTTTGCTGCCTATTGGCCTAAACATGCAGACATGTGGCCAGGTATCATGGAGGTCACCAAGTATTGCGTGAGTACTACCAAAGTCGAGTCAGAGTGGAAGAACTCCATGTTTCTTAAAAATGTTGAGGATATTAAAAAACTCAAAGATTCGGAAGGTTCTAACTTACATGTCATCGGTAGCGGCAACCTAGCTCAAACACTGTTCAAACATGATCTGGTAGACGAGATGAGGCTCATGACATTTCCCATTACTCTGGGCACTGGTAAACGTTTGTTCGGCGAGGGTACTATTGCTGCTGCGTTTGCGATGGAGGAAAGTTTGGTTACTAAAAACGGTGTAGTTTTTGCCCGTTACAAGCGAGCTGGAGAAGTGAAGACAGGCACCGTTGGGTAGATTTAGTTGGGTATTAAAGAAATGCATGATATGGTTGCGTATCGGTCGTTCTTAATAATTGACGTAACAAAAATAAATTTTCTTTATGGATGATACTACTCCTGTAACACCTACCCCGGCGGCAACACCGGAAGTGGTTACTCCTGCAGTTCCAGCAGCAGAACCTGCAGCCACGCCTGCAGCTGACGCAACCACAACTGCATAGTTAAACTTTGACATATAGGTCAAAAGAAAAAAGGCGGCCATGAGCCGCCTTTTTTCTTACTCTTCCTATTTTCCTAAATCTATGTTAGAGTTTTAGGTACATGAACGATTTCAAGAAAAGAAGCTTCTCCAGCGCTGGCCCCAAGCGTGAGTTTCGCAAGCCAAGGTTTGGAGGTTCATTTAAACGCGACTCCGGAGCTCCTATTGAGCTATATGATGCTACCTGTGCTAATTGTCACAAAGCATGTCAAGTTCCTTTTCGTCCCAACGGCAAAAAACCGGTATTTTGTAAAGATTGTTTTGAGGGCAATAAAGATGACTCAATGCCAGCGCCACGTACCTACTCACGCCCTCACAGAGAGGAAAGGGGATCAAATGATTTACAATCTCAGATCGAACAAATTAACGCTAAACTCGACACACTCACTCGCCTCGTTAAATCTCTCGCTGAGTAATCACTGGGTCATGACGCACGAACCGTATGACGTATTAGTGATAGGCGGGGGAGCCTCTGGTATGATGGCGGCGGGGGCTGCTGCGGCGTTAGGCAAAAAGGTTCTCTTGCTTGAGAAAAATAAACGGCTGGGAGAAAAATTGCGCATTTCGGGTGGAGGACGTTGCAACATAACTAACGCCGAAGAAGATGAGCGAGTACTCCTTAGTGCCTATGGTAAATCTGA
>JAIFWM010000025.1 GCA_019661855.1 Candidatus Parcubacteria bacterium | reverse complement strand
AAAGATTCTGAAGTTCCTGCATTTACTGCCAACGGCTCACGTGTACTTTTTGATGGATGGCTTAAGGCTGACCCTGCTGCACGCGGAGAGGATGTTGAATTGCCGAAAGTTGAAAAAGGTGACGATCTCAACGTAAAGGATGTGGCTGCTGAGGAGAAGCAAACTACTCCTCCACCTCGCTATACTGAAGCAGGACTCATTAAAGAGCTCGAAAAGCGTGGCATTGGACGACCTTCGACCTATGCATCTATTATGAAAACTCTTGCAGACCGCGGGTATGTAACCAAAGAGGGTCGCTCGCTACAGCCTACCGACACGGGTGACGTGGTCTCGACATTTCTTGAAGAAAACTTCCCTACCTATATTAGCGACACCTTTACTGCAGAGATGGAGGACGAGCTCGACGATATTGCGAGCGGCAAACGCGAGTATGTAAAAACTTTGAAAGACTTTTACACGCCGTTTCAAAAGGATGTTAAAGAAAAAGACAAAGTCGCAGGCAAAATTACCGACCTTGGCCCTACACCAAAAGAGTTTATATGTCCTATCTGTGGCGCATCAATGGTATTTAAGCTCTCGCGCCAAGGAAAATTTATGAGCTGCTCCAGGTTTCCCGACTGTACCGGTGCACGCACCGAGGTTGGAGAAGTAATTTCTAATGAGCCTGCAAAACCGATTGGATACCATCCAGAGTCTCACGAGCCTATTTATGTACTCAATGGCCGCTTTGGACCATTTGTACAAATGGGAGAAACAAAAAAAGGATCTAAAAAAGATAAACCTCGTCGCGCGTCTATCCCTAAGGCAAAAGTTCCCGCTGAAGTAACCATGGAAGAGGCACTAAAATATCTGTCACTCCCTCGTGTGTTGGGTAACCATCCACAAACTAACGAACCTATTACTGCTAACATAGGCCGCTTTGGTCCATACGTAGTACATCAAACAGATTTTCGTTCACTGAAGACCGACGATGTATATGAAATAAAACTTGAACGTGCGTTAGAGATATTTAAAGAAGAAAAAAAGAAAAGAGGCTTCCCGCGCAAAAAGAAAGAGGTTTAGCTGGTACTATGTGGTAATGCCCGAGGTTAAAGACATACTCTCGAAAATGAGCTCACCTACCTCCCAAGATCGCGAGCTTATTGAAAAGGCCTTTACCTTTGCCAAAGAGGCCCACAAGGACCATAAACGCTACTCAGGTGAGAACTACATCATCCACCCCGCAGCTACGGCCAAGAGCCTTGCAGAGCTTGGTATGGGCGCCAAAACAGTGGCCGCAGGGTTGCTTCACGACACACTCGAAGATGTAGGAGTAAGCCCCGACACTATTGAAAAAGAGTTTGGAAAAGAAATTCGCTTTTTAGTTGAGGGAGTAACTAAACTCGGACGATTTAAATACCGTGGCGCCGAACGGCACCGCGAAAGCTTGCGCAAACTCTTGGTTGCTACCGGCAAAGATGTGCGCGTGCTCATCATCAAACTCATGGATCGTTTGCATAATATGCGAACACTTAAGCATGTGCCTGAAGCTAAGCGTGAGCGCATTGCACTTGAAACCTTGGAAATTTATGCAGCAATCGCACACCGTTTGGGTATGGGTAGTGTGCGTCGCGACCTTGAGGATTTGGCATTTGAGTATGCCTTGCCCGAAGAATATGCAAAAACGAAAAAGCTGTTGAGTGAAAGGTCTAAAGAAACACTCGAGCGCCTTGAAAAAATGGCCCGCAACTTACGCAAAGAGTTGGCCCAAAACGAAATAAAGAAGTTTCGTACCGACTATCGCGTTAAAGGTTTATATAGCCTCTGGCGCAAACTCAAGCGTAAAGGTGGCGACATCGACAAAATTTATGATATCGCCGCGTTACGTATTATCGTGAGCGATATTGCTGACTGCTATCGCGTACTCGGGATAGTTAATAATCTCTGGCAACCACTTCCCAAAAAAATTAAAGACTACATCGCCTTTCCTAAACCCAACGGCTACCAAAGCTTGCACACCACTGTTTTTACCGGCGACGGAGGAATAGTTGAGGTGCAGATTCGTACCGAAGAGATGCATCAGGAAGCTGAGTACGGTATCACCGCGCACGTGGTATATAAAGAAAAACCTGGCGCAAAAAATGAAGAATCAGGCCGCTCATCATTTGATTGGATAAAAAGTTTGATCCCAAGCTTTGCACGACGCAAAGAAAAAGCTGACGAGCAAAAGAGTCGTTATAGCACTCTTGAGGGCCCTGAATGGCTCGAGGATTTAACCGATGAAGATGACGATCCAGATTTTGAAATGAATATCAAAACCGACATTTTTACTCAGCGTGTGTTTGCCTTTACTCCCAAAGGTGACGTGGTCGACTTGCCCGCAGGGGCCTCACCTATCGACTTTGCCTATGCAATACACTCAGACATTGGTGACCATGTGTTTGGGGCAAAAGTAAATGGCAAAATAGAGTCGCTCGATACCGTGCTTCACAACGGTGACATTGTTGACATACAAACACGCAAATCAGCACATCCAACTAAAAAATGGTTAGACTTTGCTAAAACTACTATTGCGCGACGACACATTCGCGCTTCCTTAGAAAAACAAATTTAAATAGAGAAATTTGCTGGATCAAAATTTTCTTCTTTCTTTTCTTCAGCACTTCTATCATCCAGCGCTGCGGTAGCACTCTCCTCAGTCGGGTACGCCGATTTGTCTGCTGACAAATCGGCTGAAGTTGTCTCGCCGTCGCTCGACAAACCCCCTCCCGAGGAAGTGCTTCCTCCAGCTGAAGGATGCTGTTGATTCGACGACGCAGACTGCAACCTGGCAAAAATACCGCGCAAATCTTCCTCACCAAAAAAGTCGATGGTGAGTTTGCCACCACTTTCTTTACCCTCTATAGCAACACGTGTCCCCAACACCTCACCAAGCGAGCGCTCCATTTCTAATACTTCAGGAGAGTATATGTATTCCTTTTTGCGTACTTTATCTACCGCGATGCGTCTTGCAATACTCTCGGCGTCACGTACGGTGAGTCTTCTTATCATTATCTCTTTGTAGAGCGTTAGTTGCTCTTGAGGTTTGTCGATGAGCATAAGGAGTGGCCTCGTGTGACCTTCTGCTATCTTGCCGTCTGAAAGTCCTTGCTGCATTTCGTCAGGCAACATAAGCAAGCGAATAGTATTAGAGACATACTCACGACTCTTCCCTATCTTTTCGGCAATTTCGGTATGTTTGAAACCAAATTCGTTAGCCAGTTGCGCAAATGCACGTGCGCGATCTATGGGGTTAAGATCCTCGCGCTGCAAGTTTTCAATAATTGCCAGCTCAAGCTTGGTTTTGTCGTCGTCAAAGGATTCGCGGATCAAAACCGGCACTTCTCGCACACCGGCGAGTTTGGAGGCGCGCAAACGGCGCTCCCCGGCTATGAGCTCATATTCGCTTGCTATGCCACCGTCTGGTTTTTGTACTTCTTTGCGGCTAACGGTCAAAGGTTGGATGACTCCGTACTGGCGGATAGACTTGGCGAGGTCAGCAAGTTTTGCTTCGTCGAACTCTTTGCGGGGCTGAAAAGGGTTGGGCTTAATTTTCTCTACCTCTACCCAAAAAATGGCATTATTGAAAAACTGTGACATGTGCTGATTCTAACACTATTAACATTTCACTCACAGGTTCGTAGTTGTGCCGGAGGAGGGACTTGAACCCACACCCCTTGCGAGACACGATTTTGAGTCGTGCGCGTCTACCATTCCGCCACTCCGGCATGGTACCAATCTAGCATTTTTTCGATATAATTTAAACGGAGCAGTTTTTCAGCACTGGAGTCAAACATGCAGATCAATGGAAGCTATAAACACCAGCCGCCAAATCGGTACTGTAGTAACTGTGTCAATCCAATTATCTGGGGCTATGACACCAAGGCTTGTATGGGCAGAGGGAGCCCCGAGATCGCTCTTCTCTACTGCACGCCTGAATGCCGAGACGAACTAGAAAATAAAGTAGCAGCCTGAACTCTGCTACTTTGTGCGACGCAAGCCCGCTCCGTGGAGCGGGCTTTGTTTTTAATTTAAAAATTTTTTATGTAAATCAAAAGCCGCTTTACCAGCGGCTCTTGTCGTTTCAAGCTAGAGAAAAACAACCTCGTGTTTAACATCTTCATCCTCACATGTTGTTGGAGAACAGAGAACCATTTCGGTAATTATGCCTAATTTGCAGGCGCAATATCCGCAGAAGAGAGCGTAACCGTCGTTAATTGGCTGGGGGTGCTCGTGCCCATGCGGACAATGGTAATGATGTGGAAAATAAGCTTGTTTCATTGCTTCTGAAAGAACTGTCATATCTTAACTCCTCGACCGCTGTTGTGTTCGAGAGTAGTATAACACCGTGTCCAAACCCAAAGTAATAGCAGTCGTGGGTCCTACCTCCTCAGGCAAAACAAGTTTGGGTATGTATCTTGCCAAAAAGTTTAAAGGCGAGGTAATCTCCGCCGACTCACGCCAGGTGTACAAAGGTCTCAACCTAGGCACCGGTAAAGTGACGAAAAAAGAGATGCAGGGCGTTCCCCATCACTTGCTTAATGTCGCTAATCCAAAAAAGCAGTTTTCAGCTGACGATTTTTTAAAGTTAGGCAAAAAGATCCTTCCTAAAATTAAAGTGCCTATTATCGTAGGCGGCACAGGATTTTATATAGACGCGCTTCTTGGACAAATAGTGCTGCCTCAGGTGCCGCCTAACGAAAAGCTGCGTGCTGAGCTCGAAAAAAAGAGTGCTCCAGAACTCCTTACAATGCTTAAGGAGCTCGACCCGCGCCGGGCTTTGACCATTGAGCCAGAGCACAAACGCCGCATCATCCGCGCGATAGAAATAGCCAAAGTTTTGGGAGCCAACCCAATACCTACAAACACAAACGACTATGACGTGCTCTGGCTTGGGCTTAACCCAAACAATTTAGAAAAAAGGATTCATGAGCGCCTTTTCGCACGCTTGAAACTTGGGATGATTGCCGAAGCTAAGCGCCTGCACAAGGCCGGACTGTCATACAAACGCATGGAGGAGCTGGGGCTCGAGTATCGCTATATGGCGCGGCTCCTCACAGGCATGCTCACCAAACAAGAGTTTGAGGCAGAGCTCGAGCGAGAGATTAAAAACTATGCCAAGCGCCAAATGCGCTGGTTTAAGCGCAACAAAAACATCCATTGGATTAAAAATAAATCCGACGCTATCAAACTGGCAAAAGCCTTTATTTCAAGCTAAAATAGCCCCACTGGGCGATTAGTTAAATGGTATAACAACGGTCTCCAAAACCGTTATTGAGGGTTCGATTCCTTCATCGCCCGCACATGAAGTCATCCGAGCGTCATAAAGTTTTTTTGGTGACAGCCTCGGTGATATTGCTTTTTGCGACGACCGGGTTTGTGTGGTTCCAGCCACATCTTTTAAAGACAACACCTCAAACCGAAAATGCACTGATTGATTACTGGAGGGAGCGCATCCAACTTGTTGGTCCAGAAAAAGCCTATTCTGAATTTGTGTATAGCTTTGAAGGAAAGGAGGAGATACAGGGGCACAAGAGTGCACACTATTTTGGAGCAGCTCTGTATCAAGAAGTTGGTTTGAAGGGAGTGTCAGTATGTGACAAACGATTTCAGTATGGCTGCTCACATGAATTATTGGGTCGCGCCATTAGTGAACGAGGTCTTTCTGCATTATCAGAAGTACAAAGCATATGTGCAGCTTCAGAAAAAGCTGACCCTTACTCTTTCTGCGTGCATGGTATAGGCCACGGCATTAGTTCGTACTTCGGATACGACAGCACAGCACTTAGCAATGCCGTCTCACTGTGCAAAAAATCTTTCTCGTACGATACTGTTGATGAGTGCCTCTCTGGCACCGTGATGGAATATCTAGACAGAACCATGCTTGGCACTGACGCCACGCCATATCCGGTATCAACATATAAGCCGTTTGCACCGTGTGATCAATTAGAGCAATCAGATAAGTCGTTTTGTATCTTTATGTTGCCAAGCGTATGGCGTAAGAATTGGTGGACAGGCTCCGCCGGAACAAGCACCGTTGCCGTCGAGACAACAGGTTCATATTGCCAGTCACTTCCCTCACCCCTCAACAAAGATTGTTTCTCGGGTATTGGGAATATGGTTTACCTCCTAAGTGGCGGCGATGTAAACAAATCAATCGATCTTTGTTCTCGATATAGCAAGGATCCTTCTCTTGTGGCGTCGTGTATCAAACAGATAAACTACCTTACGAAAGCTGCAGGGTGATATTTCCTACTTCTTAGCCTCTTTGTACTGGAGTTTGATTAATCGGTCTTGTGACATGTGGGAAGAATATAACCCAGTAGGGCCCAAAAGTAAAGCACTGGTTTATCGTCCCATTCCCTTTAAAAGCACTTGAGCGTCCTGCTCAGGTACCCCCTCTTCGAGCAAGCCTTTAAGGCTCCACTCACCCCCTCCGGTCGTAATCACGCTCCAACTGTCCCCTCCTGCATCATATTTAAGTAGCGCTTCGCCTCCGGTGTGGTCGCCCACCCAGCTCACTAAAGCAAAATTTCCTGAAATCACTGTCTCGCCAGGCTTTGCGTTATCTGTCGTCGAGTAGGTAGCGATCTCTGTTTTAAAGGCATTAATAACAGCTAAGGTTGAGAGGCGATTTTGGCCCGTTACGACTGGTTCTTCATTTGGTGTTTGTGTACCACCACTTGATGGCTTTGGTACATACGTATGGGTGTAGAAATAATACCCCACCCCAAATGCTGCGGCAGCTAGCAAAATTAAAACAACAATGGTGATGGTTATGGTGCGGTTCATTATTTTCTTACGCTATATATACGACTGTTAGGAGTAGGGGGATATTCACTTGTAAAGGACGCCTTGCCTGAGGAGTTTGAAAGAACATTTGTACATCCATTATCTTCGCAAATTCCCACATGGCTCATACCCCCAAATACTACAATATCCCCTGCTTTTGATTGTGACCAGTCAGTAACAAGATCTCCACGCCCTCTTTGCAGCTCCAATTCCATCTGACGCACACTGTCTCCATCTATTTTAGCAATACCTGCGTCCTCTAAAATATTATTCACCGCCCAGGCACAAGCTTTATTTCCTCCATCAGGACCTTCACTCGTATTTTCCCCATAATATGCTGCAGCAGCTCCCGCAATGTCACCTCGTGATATATCCGCGTTTTGCAGTGTAGCGCAAGCATCAGCATTACCTGATTCACATTGCGAAAGATTATACGATCGTTCAGCGGCAGCAAATGAGTTATCAGTATTTGGGGTTAGGGTACCACCGCTGTAGGGATCGGCGCCGGTTGGCAAATATCCGCCACCTCCATAGGTCACCGGACCAGGTGATGGCGCAGGAGCCAAGCTTGGCAACACACTCTGTAACAGTTCGTTGAGCGTTGGGAAGTATCCTACGCCTGGACGCTGAGAATCGCTCACACATTGGATGGAGCTCCAATTTTGATATCTATCTTGAAAGAGAACTTTAAGAATAGTCTGTACAATAAGAAATGCTGCTATCGCTATCACGAAACCAATAATCGCATCGGTAAAAATGTGTTTAGCGCGATCTTTATTGCCCGGGCTTGCTCCTGAGCTCCAATACAGTGCTCCCGCCCAAGCAAACAACAGTGCTGCAAGCGGGATAGAGATCCCTATCATAAAGTTAATGATGTTTTGGATGAGTCGCCCAGCGGCACAAAGGTTACAGTTGATCCCCGTGCACGGCACCAACCCTCCTGTTTGAGTTTGGATCTCACTACCTCCTGGTGGTGGCAGAGGGTTACTAGTTACCGGCACCACAGGCGCAGTGGCTCCAGTGCTGTCGCTGCATGTTGATCCAGTACACGTCTCGCCCCCGCTGCCCACTCCTCCACTTCCCGTCGAGCCAGATCCACTTCCTGTTGTTTCAGGATTGTCATGCACGGTACGTATAGTGGTCTGACATTGCCCAGTACCACCGGGGCCCGTGAACGTACCGGTAAAACGAGTTTCAGCTGTTAGGGGCGCAACAAGGTTAGCCTGCCCGGATGGTCCGACTGGCCCAAGACCAGTGATATTGCCCGCGGTCGCATTGACGCTTGTCCAACGTAAAGTAAAACTACCTCCCGCTTGGATAGTTGTTGGCGAAGCAATCAGACTACAGGTAGGTGTCGAGGATGCGGTGCTAGACGCCGACTCCACTTGGGCAAATGCCAACGAGGGCACAAACAAAAAAGCTAAAAGTACGAGCCGAAATGGCTTCATACTTTAATCATACACCAAGATTTTTGGGACAACTCGCGAACAATAACTATTTGTGCGCCGGGTAGGATTCGAACCTACGTAGCCGCAAGGGCGACTGGTTTACAGCCAGTTGCGATTGACCACTCCGCCACCGACGCAATGGCTATAGAGTAGCTTAAAAACGAGATTTTATCCAACCTTTTGTTCAGTCAGGACTTCTGAAGAAAGTTTGACGCCTTTGCCTTTGCCGGTCTTTTTAACCTCAAAGATAAACTCATCGTTTTTAACATCTACCGTTACTGAGCCACCCGAGAGCACGCCACGGCTCACCATGAGCGATGCTACTTTAGTTAAGATTTTGTCTTGTATCAATCGGCGCAGTGGTCTAGCACCATAGTGCGGGTTGTATCCTTGTTTGGAGAGAAACTCATAGACCGCCGGCGTGAGCGTAAGAGTAATATCTTTGGCTGCCAAGCGAGCCACCACCTCTTTAACCTGAATCTGGACAATGTCTTTAATAGCCCCTGGTGAAAGAATGTTAAAGATGATGATCTCGTCGATACGGTTTAAGAACTCGGGGCGGAAGTAGTCTTTAAGTGACTGCTGCACCTTTTCTTTTGCCATCACGTAGTTATGTTCATCACCTCCTCCGGCAGTGGCAAAACCAAGCTGCTCCATCTTATCAATATACGACGCACCGATGTTTGAGGTCATGATGATTATCGTGTTGCGGAAGTTTACGCGGCGTCCCTTTGCGTCAGTAAGCTGACCATTGTCCAAAACCTGCAAGAGAATATTAAATACCTCTGGGTGTGCCTTTTCGATCTCGTCAAAAAGGAGCACTGAGTATGGGCGATGACGCACCAACTCGGTGAGTGCCCCACCCTCTTCGTGTCCCACATAGCCTGGAGGCGCACCAATGATTTTTGAAACCGAGTGCTTTTCCATATACTCCGACATGTCTACGCGAATGAGCGCTTTTTCGTCGTCAAACATAAACTCCGCAAGCGCTTTGGTAAGTTCGGTTTTACCCACACCAGTAGGGCCAAGAAAAATAAATGATGCGATTGGGCGATTAGGGTCAGCGATACCTGCACGAGAGCGTTTAACCGCGTCGGCAACTTTTTGTACTGCTTCATTTTGACCTACAACACGGCTTTCAAGGAAGTGCTCAATGCGTGAAAGTTTCTCTGCCTCTTCCTCAAGCATGCGCGAGACAGGAATGCCCGTCCACTTTGACACTACTTGGGCAATGTCGCTCTCGGTGACCTCCTCTTTTAGCAAGCGGCGTGTGCTTTGTAGTTTTTTTAATCGCTTTTGCTTTTGCTCTAGTTCGCGCTCAAGACTTGGGATCTCGCCATAGCGAATCTCTGCCGCACGCGAAAGGTCAACCGCAGCCTCTGCAGCTTCGGCCTCTATGCGTAAACTTTCTAACTCTTTTTTGATCGATTTAATATCAAGAAGTACTTGTTTTTCGTTTTTCCATTTTAGTTCCAACTCACTGGTTTGCTCCTTAAGCTCTGCAACCTCGCGCTCAATAACTTTGACGCGCGTCTTGGCGCTGCGCGCACCATCCTCCCCTTCTGCCTCTTTGCGGAGTGCCTCCTTTTCAACCTCCAAGCGCATAATGCGTCGGTGTGCGTCCTCGAGTGCCGGTGGTTTGTTTTCAAGCGAGATACGCAAAGACGAGGCCGCCTCGTCTATGAGGTCAATTGCTTTGTCAGGCAAAAATCGGTCAGCAATATAGCGAGCTGAAAGCGTCACGGCAGTGACAATAGAGTCATCAGTAATATGCACCCCGTGAAATAGTTCGTATTTTTCTTTAAGTCCGCGCAAAATAGCGATTGCATCATCAACCGATGGTTCAAGCACATACACCGGCTGGAAGCGTCGTTGAAACGCCGGGTCACGTTCGATATGTTTTTGATATTCTTTAAGCGTTGTAGCACCTATGACGTGCAAGTCCCCTCGCGCAAGCGCAGGCTTTAACATGTTTGATGCATCCATTGCGCCCTCGGCCGCACCCGCACCTATCATGGTGTGGATCTCGTCGACGAAAAGTAAAATTTTACCGTCCGAACGCTCTATCTCTTTCATGATTGCTTTGAGACGCTCTTCAAATTCGCCGCGATACTTGGTCCCCGCAATAAGAGACCCAAGGTCAAGCGATACTAGGTCTTTGTCTTTGAGTGACTCAGGCACATCACCAACCGCAATGCGTTGAGCTAACCCTTCGGCAATAGCAGTTTTACCTACTCCCGCCTCACCAATAAGTATTGGGTTGTTTTTAGTGCGGCGCGAAAGAATCTGCACCACACGCTTAATCTCTTCGTCGCGGCCGATGACAGGATCTAATTTATTTTCCAGTGCCATCTTAGTGAGCGAACGAGTGTACTTAGGCAAGGCGCGATATTTCTTTTCCTGCGTGGTTGATGCAGCCTTGGTTGAGCGCAACTCCGAGAGTGCCCGCACCACTGCCTCACGGGTAATACGAAAGCGTGCAAGCACGTCGCGCGCACCACCCTGAATGTCCAGAATTGATATGAAAAGGTGTTCAGTTGAGACAAACTCATCATGAAGCTCAGTGGCTATTTTTGCCGAGCGCTCAAGCCCTTGTACTAACTCAGGTGTTAGATAGAGCTGGTATGAGGGAGAGAGTACCGAACCACTTGATGCACCTTCGAGCGCTTCGAGCGTGGTGTCGGTAAGTAAAATAACGTCAACCTCAAGTTTATCGAGCACGGATGCCACAAGTGACTCCTCTTGTAACAACAAAGCCGCAAGTAAGTGCATAGGACTAACTTGATTTTGTCCGCGTTCAACCGCGAGCTCATGCGCGCGACGAACTGCTTCTTTTGCTTTTGTGGTGAAGTGTCCAAATGGTGGCATATATTTTTTATTTTACGAAGTGAATATGCGAAGAAGGTGAAAAAGGAACTAGAACGAAAGCACGTTTGGTTCTATCGTACTGTAGACAGAGTCATCAGTAGATGCTGCAAGCGCATCTGATGTCATGATGCCAATCACTTCACCAAAAAGGGTAAAAAGTACCGATCCTGGTGTTGGCGACGATACGCTGGATTCGATGAACTTTTGATGATCTCCCCCCGGAAGCTGCGCTATAACCCCGACAGCAACTCTATCAGAACCTAGGCCTCCAATACGGATGACGCTTTGACCCAACTGCACCTTACTTACATTACCAATCGGAGCCACAGGAAGTGTCGTGGTGCCAAGGACCGCTACGGCAATAGTGGAGGTTCCTCCAACCAATGAGAGCGGTACGCGCTCGCCAGAGTTCAAAATTGCTTGAAACTGCTGTGCTCCACTTGCTACCAATGCATGACGGTCAGTAATAGCAAGACCTTTGCCAACAACTACTCCGCGCGCAAGGAGTGCGTCTGGGTTGTCTGCTGTAGTAATGCGAATCACTGATTGCTGGACTTTGCCGATGGTTTGGGCGGTGAGATCATCTTCTTTAACTACTACCGTTTTTTCGGTCGTAACCGCTGCGGTAAGGTCGCTTGGAACCACCTTTTCAACCGTGTGTTCAACAATACGATTGATCGTTTGGGTGACCGAGGCTGGCGCCTGGTCCATAAGCGAAACCGTGACGATACCGGTCACAATTGACGTCACAAAACTCACCAGAAGTGTAAGCAGAATTATTTGGTGTTTCGTCAGCTGCTCGAGGTCCATCGTGACTGCATTATAACACGTTTACGTACCTCTTTGCAATTTCTGCGAGTGTGTTTGCTATGCGTTTTGCATCCAACTCGGTCACGTCAGGCAAAAGAGAGAGTCTTATAGCGGTCCCGGTAAGTGCATCAGGTACCCCTATCGCTTGGATGACATGCGAGGGCTCGTCTTTACCCACTTCGCACGCCGAGCGGGTGGAAACTGCTACTCCCTCGGCATCCATTGCCACCACCGCCATCTCAGCATTAAGCCCAGGAATTGAAATATTTAAATTATTAGCAACTCTGTTGTCCCCTTGTGGTCCATTCATGATTGCATCAGGTAAAAGTTCTTTAATTTGCTTCCACAAATAGTCGCGCACTTCTGCTACCCTTTTTACACGCTCTTCTATATTTGTCTGTGCGTCTTCTAGGGCAACCGCAAACGCGCCTGCGAGCGGAACATTTTCTGTCCCGCCACGAAGCCCTTGCTCCTGCTTGCCACCTTCGAGCAGCGGCACAATGGGTGTTCCTCTTTTTATATACAAACACCCAATACCCTTAGGACCCAATACTTTTTGGGCATCTAACGTCATCAAGTCTATTCCCAACCTCTCTACTTTTATATCCATCCAAAGAGGTGCCTGACTTGCGTCTGTATGTAAAAATATTTTTCTATCCAGTTTCCGCAAAAACTTCGCTATTTTGCGTATGGGTTCGATAGTACCTATTTCGCTATTTACCAACTGCACCGAAACCAAATCTACCTCGGGCGTGAGTGCCTCTTTGAGAGCTGCGAGGTCAATCAAACCTTCAGCATCAACACCAATCACTACAGCATTTTTTGCTGGCTCCAGAACAGATTGATGTTCGATAGCGCTGGTTACAACATGCGAAAAACTTTTAAGTGCGAGATTGTTAGCCTCGGTACCAGAACCAGTAAAGATTATCTCATCTGCGTGCGCACCTATTGAATCTGCAATTTTTTTGCGTGCTGCTTCGAGCTCTTTTTTAGCGAGCACTCCTTCTTTATGTAATGCTCCCGCATTCCCCGAAATAGACAAAAGGCGCTCCAGCTCTTTACGTGAGCGACTTGAGAGAGGTGTGGCTGCTGCGGCATCAGCATACAGTCTTTTTTGTAAGGCCATCCGTCTTTGCTTCCAAAACATAGCTTCAGTATACTAACCAAACATGACACCTGCCTCTTTGTCCAGCTTCTTCAACTACCCTGCCGTACAAATAGCGGTACCTATTATCGCGGTCATTGCAGTTATTTTTGCTGTCCTTGGACTCATTGCTTTTACTTTACTCGAACGCCGACTCTCACGACTTACTGGTGGCGCACACGGCAACATCGAAGAGTCACTCAAATCGTTAAGTAAAGACATGAAAGAGCTCCAAATATTTCGCACCGAGCTCGAGAGCTACTTAAAAGTTGCAGAGATGCGTTTGCGCGGCGCTGTCCAAGGAGTGGGCACCGTGCGCTTTAATCCGTTTCAAGGAGATGGCTCCGGAGGCAATCAAAGCTTTTCAATCTGCTTCCTTGATGAGTTTGGCAATGGCGTGGTACTCTCCACTCTCTATGCCCGCGACCGCGTGGGCGTGTATTGCAAGCCA
This sequence comes from Candidatus Parcubacteria bacterium, assembly GCA_019661855.1. Lineage (GTDB taxonomy): Bacteria > Patescibacteriota > Minisyncoccia > Phycocordibacterales > SBAW01 > GWA1-54-10. Next base: position 2,180 of record JAIFWM010000025.1, on the reverse strand, counting down.
GTAGAGAACGGCGCCTCACAGTTTGAGACGTCGCAGGAGGAACGTGAGGCCATAGACATGGCACGCAAAAACATTGCGGAACATAAGAAAAAGTAAAAAATATGAGACCTCCAATTGTCGCCGTTGTCGGTCATATCGACCACGGCAAATCAACATTGCTCGACTATATACGCCAGACCTCAGTTGTTGAGGGAGAAGCGGGTGGTATTACCCAGCATCTTTCGGCGTACGAAGCAGAGCATGAAAATACAAACGGCAAACATCGTATCACCTTTTTAGACACACCCGGTCACGAAGCCTTTAGCGCTATGCGTTCGCGTGGACTCGAAGTTGCCGATGTTGCTATCTTGGTAGTCTCTGCCGAAGAAGGAGTTAAACCTCAAACAATTGAAGCGTTGAAACTAATTCAAGATGTGAAGATTCCTTTTATTGTTGCAATCACTAAAATCGATAAACCAGGTGCCAACGTTGAGAAGACTAAAATGTCTCTTCTTGAACATCAGATTTTCTTAGAGGGCCTCGGTGGCGAAGTCCCGTACATTCCTGTCTCGGGCAAAACAGGCGAAGGAATCCCCGAGCTTTTGGATTTGATCTTGCTTGCCGGTGAACTTGAAGGTCTGTCTGCAGATCCCGAGGCGCCAGGCGAAGGACTTGTTATCGAAGCACACGTTGACCCGCGCCGCGGCAACACCGCAACGCTCATCGTACAAAATGGGAGCATACAAGCAGGAAAATATGTAGTCTCGGGAGCAAGCCTTGCACCCGTGCGCATAATGGAAAACTTTTTAGGCCGCAAAATCGACGAGGCCTTGCCTGGTAGCCCGGTGCAGATTGTTGGCTTCTCAACACTCCCGCAAGTAGGCGACACATGGAAAGTTGTGGAAAATAAAAAAGAAGCGGAGACAGCCGTCGCGAGCCAGAGCCGCAGTACTCGTAGCGAGGGTAAGACTCGGCCTAGCGGCCCGGAGCGCCCGAGCGAGAGTATTGCGGGTATGGCGAGCGAAGAGGAAATTATTCAAAAAACAGTTTTTCCACTCATTATTAAAACCGATGTTGCAGGCACCGGCGAAGCAGTGCTTCACGAGCTTAACAAACTCCCTCAACACGAAAATTTAGAGGTACGCATAGTATCTCAAGCAGTTGGTCCCATTGGCGAAGCGGACGTTAAGCTCGTTGGCGGCGGCAAAACTCCCGGAGTCATTGTTGGATTTAATGTCAAAGTCGAGCGCGAGGCCAAGGACTTGGCCGAGCGCTTAGGAGTTGAGGTTGTCGTGTTTGATATCATCTACAAACTCCAAGAGTGGCTCGGTGCCAAAATCGAAGAGCGTCGCCCCCGCATACGTGAAGAAAACAAAACCGGCGCAGCAAAAATATTAAAAGTCTTTAGCAACGTCAAAGGCCGCATCGTCTTGGGTGGTCGCGTTGAGGAAGGCACACTCAATGTTGGCGAGGAGGTGCGTGTTATGCGTCGCGACCTAGAGATTGCTCGCGGCGAGATCACTTCGCTTCAGTCAGGCAAAAACCCAGTTAAAAAAATTGAATCAGGTGAGTTTGGCGCACAGGTTAAACTCGGCACCGAGCCAGCGCCGGGAGATAAATTAGAGGCTTTTGAAATAGTTTTTAAGTAAAAAATTTATTGTATGAAAGAAAGACTTAAAGAAGCATTGCGCGAAACTGCAGCCGAGTTTTTGGCCCGTGAAGCAAACCGTCAGTCGCTTATTACCGTAACCGAAACGTATCTTTCAGACGACAGTAAGCGAGCACAAATTTTCATCACCGTCTTCCCCGACTCGGCAGAGCAAGCAGCGCTCGACTTTTGCCAACGCAGCCGCGGTGAGTTTGCCGACTTTTTTTCTAAGCGGGTTAAAGCACATGTCCCTCATGTGGAGTTTGTAATAGACAAAGGCGAGAAAATTCGTCAACGCCTCGACGAACTCTCCTCTTAATGACCCAGGTTAAACCTAGGTACATCTACTATAGTTGCTTTTGCAGCTCCTCTTTAAACTCTTTTACTTCGCGCTCTATAGCTCGTGCAGATATCGTCTCAGAGTTAGGCACATATTTATCTAAAAAAGCTTTGATCTCGTGTGGGTGCCCCATGTCGGTTAGGCGCATAAACTCGGTGCGCAAGTTTTCGGGCACAGCTTCATAGGTCGAGACGAGCACGGCTTGCTCCTCCT
>JAIFWM010000024.1 GCA_019661855.1 Candidatus Parcubacteria bacterium | reverse complement strand
CAAGTGGATCAAATTCTATTTATTACAACGCGGGTGATGCTCCAGCTGATCCAAGTTGTTCTTCAGGGACTCTTTATGGTGGTACCATTAGCCTAATCAGTACTCAAACAATTAAAGCTATTGGTTGCGACACTGCGGGTAACCACTCTGCGGTTGCGTCGCTTGGTTATACTATTACGCGCGGGAGTTCGAGTGGTGGTGGAGGTCATAGCAGTGTCCCTCGTGCTAATATAGCAGCGTTTACTACCCCAGCAGGTAACACCGTACAAGCGTCACCAAACGCTAAACCAGCATTTACTCGTGATCTAAAAACAGGAGCAAGTGGAGTCGATGTAAAGGCGTTGCAACAATTCCTTAACACCCATGGATTTATGATTACGACTTCAGGGCCAGGATCTAAAGGAAATGAGACAATGACCTTCGGTGCTCTCACACGTGCAGCGCTCGTCAAATACCAGATGTCAAAAGGTATTAGTCCCGCAGCAGGTTACTTAGGACCCAAAACTAAAGCAGCTATAGCCGTCGAGCAGTAGGTAAAAGCCCCGGGAAACCGGGGCTTTTACGTTATACTTGACCTTATGGATCGCTTTTTTACCAAGACTTTTTTCCGCTTCTTCTTTGGCTTTGTAATTATCATTAGCCTTGCTTTTGGGGTGATGATGGTGACCTCAAAAATAAACTCAAACGTTGACAATACCGCTTCCCCCCACTAAAACTGAAGGGTGAATACGTTCCGAAAACTCTATAGTGCGACCTGGGCCAAGGTGGGCTTTGTAGTGATACTGGTTGTTTTGGGTGTTGGTGCAGGGTGGTTACTCAATGAAAATAAGCACGAGGTAACTATTGAGCCGGTACATGAAGTTTCAAATGAATATAAGTTTATTAATCCGCTCTTGTTCATAAAAATTCCTGAAAGTGAGTCACCGCAGCTGCAGTCGATAAAGTCTGCGTTTGTTAACTATGCGAACAAAGTTGAAGCAGATAAAAAAGTAAATCAAATTTCAATATACTATCGCGATCTTAATACTAGTCAGTGGGTAGGTGTAAATACTGATGTCACGTTCTCTGCAGCAAGTATGCTTAAAGTGGCAACGCTTATTACCGTTTTGCGAGTAACACAAACCGAACCGACGCTTCTTTCAAAAACAGTGCTTATTCAAGGGAAACCTGACGCTATTACCCAAGACTTTCATCCCCCAAAAAACCCTATTAAAATTGGATACGAATACAGCGTCAACACATTAATAGAGCATCTAATTGAGCAATCAGACAATGTAGCTAACCGGGCTCTGCAAAAAATTGTGGGTGACGATGCGATAGAGAAGACTTTTAAAGACTTAGAACTACCGCTTGGGACCGTGGGTGATGAAGATATTTACACCGCTCGCGAATATTCGCATCTCTATCGTGCGCTCTATAATGCAACCTATCTTTCGCGTGAAGATTCGGAAAAAGTGCTCACCCTACTAAGTCAAACTGACTTTGACGATGGATTGGTGGCTGGTGTGCCTGAGGGTACGGTAGTTTCGCATAAGTTTGGTGAGCGGAATCTTCCCCCGTCGGAATTTAAAGAGCTGCATGACTGTGGAATAGTGTATTACCCAGAACACCCATACTTTATTTGTGTCATGACCGAAGGGTATGACTATGATATTCAGACCAAGATCATTAGTGATATTTCACGTATCATCTGGGATAAGGTAGACAAGATGTACCAGCAGTAGTATATTGTCCGGCAAGGGCCGCGATGACAGCAGGAATCCTGAGGCGTTTAGCCGAAGGGGTTAATACACAAGAACTCCTGCCGAGAGGTCGAACTCAAAGCCCTTATTTAAGAAGGGTATTTTTGTACCTAAATCTATGGCAATTACAAAACAGAAAAAAGAGGAGATTATTGCAAAGGTCGAAGACATTGCAAAGAAGGCAAAGACTATTGTCTTCGCCAGCTTTAAAGGTCTTCCCGTTGGTGACCAAACCGCACTTCGTCGCGCGTTGCGTGCACAGGATGTGGGTTACACGGTTGCTAAGAAAACCCTACTTCGCCTAGCGCTCGGACGCGCTGGCTACGAAGGGCAAGTGCCGGAGCTTCAGGGTGAGGTCGCTATCGCCTATGGCGAGGACGAACTTGCTCCAGCTCGTGAGCTCTCGACGTTCGTTAAAAAGTTTCCAGACCAACTCGCGTTCGTAGGCGGTGTCTTTGGCGGAAAGTTTGTTTCCAAAGAAGAGATCATTTCTATCGCAGCGATCCCTGGCATGGAGACTTTGCGTGCAATGTTCGCCCAGGTCATTAACTCACCACGCCAGCGTTTTGCGGTGGTGTTGAGTAAAGTAGCAGAAACTAAAAATTAAGTATTAAAAATATGACACAGGAACAAATCATCGAAGCAGTTGAAAAGATGTCTGTACTTGAGCTCAACACTCTTGTCAAAGCAATTGAGGAGAAGTGGGGTGTTTCAGCAGCAGCCGTTGCAGTAGCAGGCCCCGCAGCAGCTGGTCCAGCAGAGGAAAAGTCAGCGTTTAACGTTCACCTTGCAGACGCAGGTGCTCAAAAGGTGCAGGTTATCAAAGCAGTTAAAGACGCGCTCGGTCTTGGTCTCAAAGAGGCTAAAGACTTGGTAGATGCAGCTCCAGCACTCCTCAAAGAGGGAATGAAGAAGGAGGACGCAGACAAGTTGAAAGCTGCTGTCGAAGCAGCAGGCGGCAAGGTTGAGCTAAAGTAACCTTTAGCGAAATCCTGACACAGGAAGGATCCCAACAAAACCCGCCTTTGGCGGGTTTTGTGTTTGAAACTTTTTGCAAAGCAGGGAAGTAATAAAAAACGGAAGGAATGACAGTGGAGGCCTGATGGGTAACCCCATAACGCAAAAGGTCGTTACGTACAAACAACCTTTGAGCCTCTGTTTTCAACACATTGCTCATCACCCCCCCCTCAAACCCACTCTTCATTCCCTAGTACCTTCAAACTTCTTTCCCATCTCTTCCTTCCCCTCCCTCTCTTTCCCTGTTCTTCTCCTCTCGCCCTGCATTTTTGCAGGGTTTTCATTTATGCACTTTTGCACAATTGCCAGGCTCAAGTAGAATACTTTGGTACCGCTAATCTGTATGGCAGACCCGCTGGAAAAACTGTTAGGAAGCTCGGCCCGGGTAAAACTCCTGAGACTCTTTCTTTTTAATCCAAAAGTTTTTTATACCGTTCCCGACGCTGCCGCACGTGCTCGTGCCACAGAGCGTACGGTGCGCAAAGAGATAAATCTTTTTAATAGTGTTAAGCTCGTGCGCCGTGCTTCAACTCGCAAAAGGAGTGGTGCGCGTTTTGGGCTTAACTCAAACTTTCGCTACTTAGCTGCACTGCAGGCGTTACTGCTCAATACTCCTGCACGTGAGGAAGATATCTATGAACGTCTGCGCAAAGCAGGAAGTATCAAGCTCCTCGTGCTGTCGGGCATGTTTGTAAATGAATGGGATGGGACACTCGACCTCATGATAGTGGGGGATCGTATTAAAGAAAGTAAGCTGCGCGCTGTGGTTAAAAAACTTGAGTCTGAGCTTGGTAAAGAGTTGCGCTACGCGCTACTTTCAACCGACAATTTTATGTACCGTCTCAACATGAGCGACAAGTTGGTGCGTGATGTGCTCGACTATCCACACAAGATAGCGTTTGACCGCCTTAATATTGGCTTAAAATAGCACTTCTTCTATCCACAGGCGTCTGTCGGCCTAGCTTCAGGGGCGCTACAATTAAAGATGTCGAATATTAACCATTAACAGACGTTTAAATATATATGATCGTACAGACATGGGTTGCAGTGCTTCAGCAAAGTTTCTATAACTTGCTCTGGGGCGTTGTGAACTTCATCCCCAACTTTGTGTTGGCGGTCATCATTTTCCTAATCGGTTGGTTCATCGCATCCTGGCTCGACTATGTCATAGAGCAGGCTATCAAAGCGATTCACGTTGATAACGCGCTCCGCGGCCTAGGTGTCGAGGGAGTAGTCAACCGCGCAGGATATGGCCTTAACGCAGGGAAATTCCTAGGTCTCTTGGTGAAGTGGTTTGTCATTGTAGTGTTCCTCATTGCTGCTCTTTCAGTAATGGGTCTCACCCAAGTGACCTTCTTCCTTCAACAGGTAGTGCTTGGATATGTACCAAACGTAATCGTCGCAGCACTTATCTTGCTTGTCGCAGCAGTTGTTGCAGATGTTGCTCAGAAAGTAATTTCTGGCGCAGCACGCGCAGCAGGTGTCGCAGCAGCAGGTTTTGCTGGTGCAGTTGCACGATGGGCTATCTGGGTCTTTGCGCTTCTTGCTGCTCTCTCGCAGCTTGGTATTGCAACGGCGCTACTACAAACACTCTTTACGGGTGTGGTGGTAGCACTCTCGCTCGCGTTCGGTTTGGCCTTTGGTCTTGGGGGTCAAGAGTCAGCGTCGCACTTCTTGCAACGCGTGCGCGAAGAGATGCGTCCTCGCAACTAATCTTAAAAAGATTGTTCAAACAAAAACTGCTCCTTCGGGGGTAGTTTTTGTTTATAAGTCACTTTCTTTAGGTGAAAAGTGTATAGTAAAGAGGAACTAGTTGTTTCCATCTCAACCAGGAGGTGCAAGATGCCTACAGGTATACCCGAACGGAGGTTTGCCGAACGAGTTACCGAAGCGGTATTTATCTATTGGCCCTATGTGGCGCTGGCATTGGCAGTAATTGCCTGGCAATTTTGGAGACATTAATTGATCTTCGGGACACTTCTATTCACCCCAGCCCGGCGCCTAGGCGCCGGGCTGTTTTCTTTTAAAAAGCAAAACCCCGCGCGTACGCGGGGTGTAACAATTTCTATCCTTGGCTTAGAGAACCAAGCGGTCGTAGCTGCTTCGGTTATAGGGCTTGCGCACCCCACCGTCCGAAAGCATCCCCAAAAAGAGCGCTATCAGAGGACTCGACCAATAAACTACGAAAAGGGTATCAGCTATGAGTTCCATGGAGTTTCTCCGTCATCCAACTGGTAAACAAGGTTCGTCATTAACAAGTTCGTCCGGTTTAGTTTCCCGTTCGTTTTTAATGACCTCGACATTTTTGAGCGACACCGAAGGCGCTCCTTCAAAAAACATTTCAAGTTCACTGGCGTAGCTAAATGTAATCCAGACTCTATCCTTTTCATTTGGTATAGGGTCCTCTAGACCCCAGCCAATATCAATCACTTGTTCGACACCACGACTTTCGCGGCTTCCTCGCAGAAGGCTCTGGAGCCGTTCGTGAATAGTAGAGTCGATTTCAATACGTATGTTCGCAAGTGTGCCACGTTTAAACCATCTGAAGATTCCCGTGGGGGATTGAGTCGGAGTGGCTTTAACTACTGTGCCGCGAACCACAACTTGTTTATGACCATGAGCTCGAGCCATTCGCATGTGTAACTCCTCTGTCGTTGGCTGAAACTTCCGTCACCATATAACCACAATATTTGCATTTTGTAAATTAAGGTGTATAGTTTTACCGAAAGTTATTTAACGAAAGGAAGGAGCTCAACGTGCGCACCAAGGACGATCAAAAGAATGTTCGGTATCTTTTAGTAGCTATCGCTACTATAATAGTCGCACTTGCGTTTGGAATCCCTGCCGGCATGATGATGGCAAAGTATAAACCGGCGCTGATCGAAAACATTAAACACGGAGGCTAATTCCAATGCCAGACGTTCCACCCTCAACCCGCCCGGGCCACACCCCGGGCGGTTTTTGTATCAAATTTGACCCCAAATAGCCCTTTTTTGGCTTTATTTGACTTCTATATATAGGGGGTATATATTGTGTAAGTCCATATGTTAACTACCACAAAAGCCAAGAAGCGGAGCTAGAGACCGACTGTGGTCTTATGCGCCGCTTAAAGAAGCGGCTTTTTTGATGGAAAAAACAGATTGGTTTTCTTTGACAACTAAATCCTGTCCTGCGAAGAAATTTCCCATACGGGTCTTTTCAACTTCGTGGAGACAGAAGGTAAAAAAATTGTAAGAAAAACTAGAAAAAAACTAGAAACAACAAATTATTGCGGTTCTTAAGTTTCTGCTCTAATGAGCGAAACAATAAGGGCGTATGGTGGATGCCTAGACTTTGAAAGACGATGAAGGACGCGGCGTGGCGGCGATACGCTTCGGGGAGGTGCCAAGCAACCTTTGATCCGGAGATGTCCGAATGGGGAAACCTAATAGAACGAAATTTCTATTGCGAGCGAGTAATCGTTCGAGTAAACCCTGGGAAGTGAAACATCTCAGTACCAGGAGGAAAAGAGACTAATATAAGTATTTCGTGAGTAGCGGCGAGCGAAAGCGAATCTAGCCCAAACTGCAAAGTTTCCCAAGCGGCTTTTTGAAAAAAGAGTCGTTCGGGAAATTTTCAGGGTTATAAGACATTGTTACGTGCAAAACGTAAGGAGTTACAAATTGTGAAGTTAGCCGAAGCTGCTGGGAAGCAGCGCCCTAGAGAGTGAAAGTCTCGTAGGCGAAAACAACACAACTTCTACAATGTTCTTGAGTAGCTCAAGACACGAATAGCTTGAGTGAATTCGCCAGAACTAACTGGTAAGGCTATATACTTTCAAAGATCGATAGTGAAATAGTACCGTGAGGGAAAGGTGAAAAGAACCCCTATGAGGGGAGTGAAATAGATCTGAAACCATATGTCTACAATGAGTGGAAGAGGGGGTAACTCCTCGACCGCGTGCCTATTGAAGAATGAGCTTGCGAGTTATTGTGTACTGCGCATGACTAAGGTCGAGAGACCGGAGTCGAAGGGAAACCGAGTGTGAATAGCGCGTTTGTAGTATGCAATAGACCCGAAGCCAGGTGAGCTACCCATGAGCAGGATGAAGTTCTACGAAAGTAGGATGGAGGTCCGAACCGTTGAGCCGTTCAAAACTCTCGGATGACTTGTGGGTTGGAGTGAAAAGCTAATCGAACCTGGTAATAGCTGGTTCTCTCTGAAACAGCTTTTGGGCTGGCGTCGTGTGTATTGATTGTTGGGGGTAGAGCACTGGAAGAGTAGGACAGGGAGAAATCTCACTTACTCTATCAAACTCCGAATACCAGCAGTGTTGCACGGCAGTTAGTACGTGGGGGCTAAGCTCCACCGTACAAAAGGAGAAGAGTCCTAGATCTCAAGTTAAGGTCCCAAAATCTACGTTAAGTACATCACAAGGAGGTGAAGTTTCTTTGACAATGAGGATGTTGGCTTAGAAGCAGCCATCATTGAAAGAAAGCGTAACAGCTCACTCATCGAGAGACTTTGCGCCGAAGATAATCGGGGTTTAAACGTAGTACCGAAACTGAGGATGTGCATTTGCTTCGGCAAGTGCACGTGGTAAGAGAGCGTTCGCATCGCGATGAAGCTAAAGACGTGAGTCATAGTGGAGCGTTGTGAAGTGAGAATGCAAGCACAAGTAACCGCAATGCGGGTGAGATCCCCGCACGCCGAAAGCACAAGGTTTCCTACTCAACGGTGATCAGAGTAGGGTTAGTCGGGCCTAAGTCGATGACGAAAGTCGGAGATGATGGACAGCAGGTTAATATTCCTGCACCGGCACACAAGTGATGGAGAGACGGAGCAGATAAAATACAGCGCCTTATTGGATTGGCGTCTGCATTTCAAAGTGCGTATGGTAGGAAAATCCGCCATACATCAACACTGGAAATGTGGGGTACTCTAAGCGCAAGCGAGGAGGACTGTATTGAAGTGGCTTCCAAGAAAAACTTCTAAACTTATTGTGTGTACGACCGTACCGCAAACCGACACAGGTGTGCAGCTCGAGTAGAGCAAGGCGAACGAGTGAGTGTACTTCAAGGAACTCGGCAAAAAAGCGATCGTAAGTTAGCGATAAGATCTGCCTCAGCAATGAGGCCGCAGCGAAAGTATCCCTGGCGACTGTTTACCAAAAACACAGCTCCCTGCGAACTCGTAAGAGGATGTATAGGGGGTGACACTTGACCAATGCCAGAAGGTCAAATAAGGCCGTTCCAATGCCGCAAGGTGTTGGGGTGACGCTTTACAAGCCCTGGTGAATGTCGGCGATAACTATAATCGTCCTAAGGTAGCGAAATTCCTTGTCTGGTAAGTTCAGACGCGCACGAATAGTGTAACGACTGGGGAACTGTCTCGAAGTACAGCTCGGTGAAAATACAATACCGGTGAAGATGCCGGTTACCTGCAGATAGACGAAAAGACCCCAGAAGCTTTACTGTAGTTTGATATTGTGTATACGAGTGTAATGCGTAGCATAGATGGGAGAGGTTGAAGTCACGATCTCGGTTGTGGCAGACTCGTCAGTGAAATACCATTCTTTATTCTTGTATGCACTAACCGGCTAGGCAAAACCTAGTCGAGACAGTATCTGATAGGCAGTTTTAGTGGGGCGCTATCCTCCTAAAAAGTAACGGAGGAGTTCATTAAGGTACCCTAGGCGCGAATGGAAACCGTGCCGATAGTGTATTGGCAAAAGGGTGCTTGACTGCAAGTCGTGAATGACAAGCAGGTGCGAAAGCAGGACAAAGTGAACCGACCATAGGCATTAGACGCTGTGGAAGATTATCTGATAAAAGCTACTCTGGGGATAACAGGCTAGTTCCGCCTAAGCGTCCATAGCGACGGCGGAGTTCGGCACCTCGATGTCGGCTCATCATATCCCGGGGGTGGAGAAGCTCCCAAGGGTTTGGCTGTTCGCCAATTAAAATGATACGCGAGCTGGGTTCAGACCGTTTTGATGCTAACAATGTTGGCGTCAGGACAGTCTGAACCCCACGAGAGAATGTTTGAAAGTTTTCGTTTAAGAAATATATCGAAAGATAAATATAAGAAAGTAAGTAGAACCAACCAATCACGGCGGTCGAGTATAGAAATATATTCGAAGAAGCTGATTAATATCGATGAAATCCTGAATAAGGACAACACCGAGGGAAGTTTGTGAGCTTCACAGAGGAATGAAAGGAGAGAAGATAATGGAATATCAACTCAACTACGTCCACCACAGCAATGTTCGCCAAGGTGGGCACGGAGTCTATTCAGACGCCAAGAATCGGAAAGTGGCTATCACCGCCACAACCGACGAGGAGGCGACTGAAGAGGCAAAGAAGGAGTGGGCCAGTATTACCAGCCAGAAAGAAGCGCAGGCGGCGGTCGTCTTCGGCTCTCTGGTAAAAGTGGTGGACTGGACGCCAGAAAACAAAGAGGTTCACCTCTCCTAAGTTCATCCGTAGACGAAATTCGGAGTCGAGCGAGATCGACTCCTCTGTGAAGTTCGCAAACACCCGTAGAGACTAAACATCAGCAGTCCTAAGAGAAATCAAAGGATGAAGTTATAGTCCATTCCCATTAGTAATAATGGAAAAGAAGCGTGAGACAGGTTGGTCTCCTATCTACTGCAGGCGTCGATTATTGAAGAGATTTGCTCCTAGTACGAGAGGACCGGAGTGAACTGACCACTGGTCTACCAGCTCTACTGCCAAGTGGAACGCTGGGTAGCTATGTCGGGATTGGATAAGCGCTGAAAGCATCTAAGCGCGAAGCCGACTCTAAGATGAGTAATCATTACGATCCGTTATAGATGATGACGTTGATAGGCTCTAGGTGTACGCACCGCATGGTGTTAAGCCGAGGAGTACTAATAGATCAAGATTCCTTCTCCTC
>JAIFWM010000023.1 GCA_019661855.1 Candidatus Parcubacteria bacterium | reverse complement strand
GGCACCATGTCTGACAGTGTGCCGAGCGCTGCTAGGTCGATGAGCCATTTTTCTTGCCCCTCTTTAACAAAGTTTCCTTTGATCTGCAATGCTTGCACCAACTTCCACGCCATCCCTGCGCCACACAAGCCATCAAACGGATATTTATTATCAGGGCGTTTAGGATTTATCACAGCAACTGCCTTGGGCACGTCGCCGGTAACTAGGTGATGGTCAGTAACTATCACATCTATTCCTTTTTGTTTTGCATATTCAATATTTTCAAATTCAGTAGTGCCAAGGTCTACTGTGATGATGAGTGAAATTTTTTGCTCTGCCAACTCATCGAGCCCTTCTTTGTTTAATCCATACCCCTCTTCATGACGATGCGGGATGTAGTGGCGAACTGCTAAAACCATCGAACGCAAAAAGTCGGTAAGGAGCACACCACCGGGGATACCATCGCAGTCATAGTCGCTCCACACGCACACTTGCTCGTTATTTTTTTGCGCAGAGATAATTCTGTCTACGGCCACACCCATGTCGGGGAGTAAAAACGGGTCATGCGAGTCGCGAACGAAGTCGGGGTTTAAAAATGCGTCTTTGTCTGTCACACCACGCGCTAGTAGTAAGTCATCAAGTAGGTTCTCATGATGTCGCTCCCGTACTCGATACACTTTCATTACGTTCAAGTATAATACGGGGCATGGATAACTGCATTTTTTGCAAGATTGGCAGGGGTGAGATCTCTTCAAATAAGACCTATGAAGACGAGCAGGTACTAGCTTTTTTAGACATACACCCCAAAGCCCCCGGCCACACACTTGTCATACCCAAAGAGCACTACCGATGGTTTTGGCAAATGCCCGATGACAGAGCAGAGCACTTATTTAAAGTTGCTAAAAATTTGGCTAAAAAGTTAGGCGAGGAAAATAAAACCGAATATATTAAACTCTCCGTCATGGGCGACGAGATCGCTCATGTACACGTGCACTTAATCCCGCAAAGCTTCGATAGCGGGCAAGGTACCGCTCATTAAAAACTCAACCATTGCACCACCACCAGTTGAGACAAATACTTTTTCCGTATCGAATTTAAATTTATTAATGGCAGCAACCGTGTCGCCACCGCCAACAACCGCGTGCACGCCGGAGTCTACTATTGCCTGTGCTAATGCATCAGTGCCTTCAGTAAATCCTTTTTCGTAGACTCCCATCGTTCCGTTCCAAAGTAAAAATTTTGCCTTTTTAATATCTTCTGCCCAACGACTTGCTGTGTGCGGGCCAATGTCCATCATTTTCTCTCCTGCGCGCGTGTCGCTTACAAACGAGGTGCGCCCCATCCCACTCGTAGTATCTACAAACGCCGCGTCTGTGGGGAGTTCAATATGCGTATCTTGAGCTAAATCGTCGGGGACCATCTCGTTTGAAACAAGTGAGCTACCCACGGGGAGCCCGCGGACTTTGAGCATATCGTTGGCAAGTGCTCCACCTAAGAGTACTTTGTCATAGCGAAGCAAGATTTTTTTAAGTATGGGGATTTTAGTTTCAAACTTTGCACCACCAATGACCGCGAGCGCAGGGTGAGCAGGGTCGAGCGCGGGAGTTAAGCGTCGTATCTCTCGCTCACACTGCAGGCCAATGTAATGTGGGAGCAGTTTAGCGAGCGCCACCATCGAGGTGTGCGAGCGATGTGAGTTTGAAAACGCTTCGTTAACATACGCTTGACCAAGTGTCGCCAACTCGCGTGCAAACTCTTCGCTCCCCTCTTCTTCGCGTGGGTCAAAGCGCAAGTTTTCGTGCATCTCAAAGGGGATCTCGGTTAACTCTTTCAACCGCTCTTCAACGGGCTTCAATGAAAATTCTTCGTCTTGTTTTCCTTTAGGACGACCAAGATGAGTGAGTAAAATTATTTTAGACGGCCCCTGCTTTTGGATGAGGGTAAGGGTCGGGAGCGCGGCGCGGATGCGTGTGTCGTCGACAACTTTACCGTCTTTAATTTGCACATTAAAGTCGACACGTACCAACACGCTCTTGCCTGCCAAATCTGCATCCCGAACACTTGCTATTTCTTGCATGCTTTTAAGATTTGAATAAACGAGTCGAACTCTGCACTCGCATGACCCACTAAAAATCCGTTTACTTGCCCCTCCTTCAATAAATCACCAACGTTTGAGGGCTCGGCTGAACCGCCGTACAAGATTGGGATCTTGAGTGCGTCTTTGCGGTCGATGTAGTCTGCCAACGTTTTGCGGATAAAAATAACTGTTTCGGTAAGTTCTTGCGGACGCATAGCTTCGCTTGCAGTCTTGCCTATCGCCCACACTGGTTCGTAGGCAATAACAAGTTTGTCTATGGCACTTTTGAGTCCGCTCAGTATCGAAAGTTGTTTTTCTATAACATTAAAGTGTGCACCATCTACATGACGCTCAGTTTCGCCAATACAAAGTATAGGAGTGAGCCCCGCTTGTGCCGCACGTTCGAGTTCGATACGAAACATTTCGTCATTCTCTCCTTGAGCACGACGCTCGGAGTGGCTAATGATCACATGCGTTACACCGATATGTTTAAGAGACGAGGCACTAACGTAGCCGGTGTGTGCGCCGCTGTCGAAAATAGACACATCTTGAGCGCCCGGTTTGATCTGCGAACCCTTGAGCGCTAAGACAACCGTTGAGAGTAACGTATGAGTTGGAGCGATCACCACCTCAACACCGGAGAAGAGTCTCGAGCGGCGACGCAGCGTAGAAACAAACTTTTTCGCCTCTTGAGGAGACTGTATATACATCTTCCAGTTTGCTACGACGAGTCTTTTTTTCACTCTGCCAATATAGCATGAACGCGAAAGCCCCTCGGGGTTACCGAGGAGCTTAGGTGATCGCGCGGGCGCTGCAAGCAAACTCGCCGTGCGGTAAGAGTCTCCTTGCAGCGCTCGCTAGACCAATTTCACTTACTTTTCATTATACCCCCAAACGGGGCTTTTGTCAATAGCCCTAAAAGCTTTATTTTAGGCCATTTGTTCGACTTCGTAAGTCGAACACTAGGCCTTTTTTTCGAGAATTCCGATGATTTCCTCAATAGAGGTCTGCCCTACGGCAGCCTTGCATAACGCATCTTCTATCAAATTTTGCCCTGCTCCCACTCTTGTTACCACCTCTTGGAGCCCTATATAGCCTTTGTATCCCTGGTCACACTCTTTGCAGGCAGCTGGATGAGCAAACTGTACCTCCTTCCACTGTGCGTCTGCACCTATAATTTTTTCTTCTTTGAGCGCGGCAAGAACTTTAGTAAAATCTGCTCCAACTTCTTCAAAAATATTTGACTCGGTGCGCGAAAGTTTCTGCATCGTACTGCTGTGCGTGCAAAGTCGTCGCACTCGACGCACCTCTATGAGCATGTCTGCTTCGGCGGTAAGTAAGTCTGGTTTTTCAGTTCCTACCAAAACCAAAATGCCTCGTTGAGCGGCTCCCGCTACCATCTCGGCAGTTTCTTTGTTGCTTACATTCCCCACCATCACGACGTCAGGGTCCAAGCGAAGTGCTGCGCGCAGTGCAGCTGCGGTAGTAAGTCCTATCGAACTATCAGCAACTGTTTGCGACGCGTAAGCAAGCTTCATTTCAAGCGACTCTTCAACCGTAGCGACCGAAAGATGGGGCGAGTGCACGATGTCGAGCAGAGTATAAAGCGTTGTTGATTTGCCCGCACCCTCCGGCCCGGTCACTAACACCAAACCTTTGCGCCTAAGAAGTATCGCGTGCACTTTCTCGAGCGCTTCGCCATGAAAGCCGAGCGACTCAAGTGTAAATCCGCGTGCGTCTGTCGGCACAATACGCAAAACTATTTTTTCGCCACGCGCAGTTGGCACTGCAGTTGCGCGCATGGTATAGGTTTCATCCTCAGTTTGAATTTTAAATCTGCCTTCTTGATGCCCCGAGGTTTCGAGTCGCATGTTGGCGAGTAGTTTAAGGCGCAGCATGATAGGCAAGCTCGCGTGACGTGGCAGGAGCATCGCGTCATACATAGCCCCTGCGATGCGGTAACGCACGAGCAACCCTTCATCACGTTCCTCCAAATGCACATGCGTAGCCTTTTGACTAAACGCATGACGCATCAAAGCATCGGTAGCGTAGACAACTGGCAAGCGCTCGGCTGCATAGCGCAACAACTCCTCTGACGCGCCTGGTGCAGGCTCGATGATTGCGTGCACATCGCGGGCAATAGCCTCGCCAAATTTTTTCTTTAACTGCCTTTGATATATAAGGAGCGCGCGGTTTAAAGATTCGCGATTGGTGAGTCGTGGCGCCACCTTCATGCGGGCACGCAAGAAGTCGAGTGCAGGAAGATCGTCAAGCGAAAGGAGGGCTACATGCAGTGTGTCGTCGCGCATTTGGTATCCAACCATGTTGCGATTACGCGCGAGCGGCTCAGGAATATGCAAGAGTGCTTCGGGATCTATTTCCTCAACGGTGAGTACCACAAACGGTACCCCAAATGCCGAAGATGTAGCACGACGCATTTCGTCTTCAGACAACAACCCCAGTTCTACGAGGACTTGGGGGAGTTGTCTGCCCTGAGCCTGTCGAAGGGCGTCATCAAGATCGGAGCGGGAGATGAGCCCACTGTCGAGGAGAAAGTTCCGCAGAGCCCCTTCGTTCATTCATCTATTATAAGGTGCGATTGAGCGCGACTTGACTTTATTCATATACGGGGGTAGGATAACAATATCTGGAAACTGCCCTGAGGGGGCGGTTATTTTTTTACCAGATTTTAAATAGTAATTCCCCACATTCATATGATGGACTTAAAAGTAATGAACTCAGTGCTCGCCGAACTCGAAGAAGAGAAGGGTATTCCGCGTGCCAAAGTTATTGAAGCTATCGAAGCAGCACTTGCAACCGCATACAAAAAAGAGTACGCCAAAAAAGGCCAAATCATTCACGCCCATCTTGATCTCGACTCAGGTAAAACCGAATTTTCACAGGTCAAAACTATTGTTGACGAAAACACTGTGCGCTTTGTTGACGAAGACGAACCCGACTTCGCTGAAGCTACGTCGGGCAAGGAAGATCAACAGTTTGATGATGCGGGCAATCCTATCGAACCCTTGCCTCGCTACAATCCTGAGCAACATATTCTTCTGGCAGACGCAAAGTTTATTAAACGCGATGCTACTGTAGGCGACGAACTTGTCTTCCCTCTTGAAATGAAGGACGACTACGGCCGCATTGCTGCACAAACTGCAAAACAAGTGATTATCCAAAAGATCCGCGAGGCCGAAAAGGTTTCGGTAGTTGCTGAGTATGGCGCCCGCCAAGGCTCTATTGTCTCGGGCACTGTACAGCGTATGGAGCGTGGCAATATATATGTCGACTTGGGACGCGCAACAGGTATCCTCCCCTACGACGAACAAATTCCGGGTGAGCGCTATCGCCAAGGCGAACGTATTCGCGCACTTCTGTACCAAGTAGAGGAGTCACCGCGTGGTATTTACTTGCGCCTTTCACGTGCGCATAAAGATTTTCTTAAAAAACTGTTTGAGATGGAGGCACCCGAGGCTGCGCATGGCACCGTGATCTTTAAAGAGATAGCACGCGAAGCAGGCAGCCGCTCAAAAGTGGCGGTAGCATCTACAGACCCACACGTTGACCCAGTAGGAAGTTTGGTTGGTCAGCGCGGTGTACGCGTCTCGACCGTTACGTCTGAACTTGGCGGCGAAAAAATCGACATTATAGAGTGGAACGAGGACAACAAAGCCTTTATCGAAGAGGCACTCTCTCCTGCTCGCATCCTTGAAGTGAAAATGGATGAAGCAGAGCACAAGGCAACGGTGCGTGTTGCTGAGGATCAGCAGTCACTCGCTATTGGCCGCGGCGGTCAAAACGTCCGGTTAGCAGCAAAGCTCACTGGTTGGCGTATAGACATCCAGTCGATAGAGGGCGAAAGCGTTGCACAAGCAAATGAGCAGGGTGAGGTGAAAGATGAGCTTGCTTCAAACTAGAAGTCAGCATACCATTCTTCTTATATGAATCTGTGGCATGAAGTGAGTTTGGGTGACAACGTCCCCAACGAGATCAATGTAATTATTGAGATCCCGAAAGGTTCGCACAATAAATACGAGATAGACAAAGACACTGGTCTTATTAAACTCGACCGCGCCAACTACTCTGATGCTTCTTACCCCGTAGACTACGGCTTTGCTCCACAAACTCTTTGGGATGATGGCGACGCACTCGATGTGATTGTGCTTTCGACCTACCCTATTCCTCCAGGAATTTTAGTTAATGTGCGCCCGGTGGCACTAATGGAAATGACCGACGGCGGTGACTCGGACCACAAAGTGATAGGCGTACCTGTAGACGACAAGCGCTGGGATAGTACTACTGAGATTGGAAATATCAACGAACATACACTTAAAGAGATCCAACACTTTTTTGAAACCTATAAAGTGCTTAAAGGAAAATCTAACGAAGTAACCGTGCACGGGTTTAAAGACAAAGCGGCTGCAGTTGAAGCAATTGAGAAATCGATCAAGCTGTACAACGAAAAATTTGTTAAGTAAGCAACTTGTGATATATTCGGCCGATGGAAATTAAAGAGGTGGCGAAGACATTCGCTCTCAAAAAGCTTCCCGACTCCGAGGTGGAGATGACGGGAGAAATACCCTTTGAGTTGGTTGCGCCCTACGAGGATCAAGCACTCAAACATTTAACTGCAGCATTGGAGTTGCCGGGCTTTCGCCCTGGCAAAGTCCCTGAAGAAATGGCTCGCAAGCGCCTTGGTGACATAACTATTTTAGAAGAGGCAGTAGAGCTTTTTTTACAGGACTTTTATCCTGAGCTTGTTGCTGCCCACGAGGTAGATGCGGTGGGCCGCCCTGCGGTAAACATCACCAAACTCGCCCCCAAAAATCCGGTGGGTCTTACTGTGCGTGCAGCGATTTACCCTACTGTGACACTGCCAAAGTGGCAGAAGATGAGCGAAAAAGTTCCTGCTGAACTTGCAGAGCCTGCAACCGACGAAGACGTCGACAAAACACTCGAAAATATTCGCCAGAGCCGCGCTGTGCGCGAGGAGGGCAAAGAGCCAGTTGTGCCAGAGTTAACCGACGAGTTTGCAAAGTCTATTGGCGCGTTCGAAAACGTAGCCGCTCTTAAAGAGCAAATTAAAAAAGGCATCACTGCCGAAAAGGAGCGCGCAGCGCAAGAAAAGCGCCGCGGCAAACTAATTGACGTGTTACTCGAGGAAACTAAACTCGAGGTGCCTAAAATATTTGTTGAAAGTGAGTTGGAGAAAATTCTTTCTCAACTGCACGAAGATGTGACTCGCTTCGGATTGAAATTTGAAGACTATTTGAAACAGATCAAAAAAACTGACGAGGAGGTGCGTAATGATTTTCGCGAGCAGGCAAAAAAGCGTGCCAAGTTGCAGCTAACGCTTAACAAAATCGCTGCAGAAGAAAAAATTGAAGTAGACAAAACATTGGTGGAGGAGGAAATGAAGCATGCTATAGAGCACTTCCCTGACGCCAAGCCCGAACTGGTTAAAATTCATATCGAATCGGTGCTTCGCAACGAAAAAGTTTTAAAACTGTTAGAGGGTGAAAAATAAACCTTGCTAAAGTGCGAAATTTGGGGTAAAATGGCTTTATCTATGGATAAAAACTTTAAAGAATACAATCAATTGGTGCCCATGGTGGTGGAGAAATCGCCCTACGGTGAGCGCGCTTATGACATTTACTCACGCCTGCTTAAAGAGCGCATTATCTTTATGTCCGGCCCTATCGAGGACCATACTGCCAACTTAGTTATTGCCCAGCTCCTCTTCCTTGCCTCTGAGGATCCTAAAAAAGACATCAATTTGTACATCAACTCTCCTGGCGGTTCAGTAACCGCCACCTTGGCAATGCTCGACACCATGAACCACATCAAACCAGACGTGGCTACCGTGTGCGTGGGTATAGCAGCATCGGGCGCGGCTATAATGCTTGCCGGTGGTGCTAAAGGTAAGCGCTTTGCACTCCCTAACGCCGAGGTGATGATCCACCAGCCATGGGGTGGTGCACAGGGTCAGGCTACAGATATTGAAATTACGGCTAAACACATCGTGGCTACCCGCGAGCGCCTAAACAAGATTCTCTCAAAGGCAACTGGCCAGCCCCTTGAACGCATCGAAAAAGACGTTGAACGCGACTATTTTATGTCCTCTGACGAGGCCAAGAAGTACGGCGTTATTGACGACATTTTCACCAACAAAAACGGTAAAAAATAGGTCTCCCCTTTCCTTGCGAGCCCACAGGTTTGTGGTATTGTGAAGGGGACACTTTAATCGGGTGCCAAAACAAATTTACTTTTCTATGAAACTTTCTTATGTCATTAACACTGGTCTTCATCCTTCTCGCTGGAACGGGATTGATGGGCGTTGCAGTCGGCTGGGTCTTTCGCTGGCTCTGGTCCCTTGCGCGTAAAAGTTCACTTGAAGTCGAGGTCAAACAAATTTTACTCGACGCTCGCGAAAAAGCAGAGGCTATACTTACCGAAGCAGATACTGAAGCAAAAGAAAAAGTTGCAATTGCTGAAGGTACGTTAACTGAAAAAGAAGAAAAACTAACACGCCAAGAGGAGCGCGTCTTTAAACGTGAAGAGTCTTTGGATAAAAAACAAGGCGAGCTTGAAAACGAAATCGGCGCAGTAAAGCAAAAAATCGAAGAGGTTAAACAAATCAAAGAGCGCGCAGACCAACTCGTGAAAGAGCGTGCCGATGAACTCGCTCGCGTTGCAGGACTTAACAAAGAAGAGGCTAAAACTCAACTCTTCCACGAACTCGAAAAAGAAAATGAGACGGACTTTATGGTCCGCTTGCAAAAGCTTGAGCAAAGCGGCATGGAACGCTTAGAGCGTCGCGCACGAGACATTTTGGTCACCTCTATTCACCGGCTTGGTAACTCGGTTGCGCAAGACACCATGGCAACTGCTATCACTATACCTAACGACGAGATTAAGGGAAAAATAATTGGCAAAGAGGGTCGCAACATTAAAGCCTTTGAACGTGCAACAGGAGTTGAGGTGATCATCGACGATACGCCAGGCTCTATTGTCCTCTCTTCATATGATCCTGTGCGCCGTGCAGTCGCTCGCGTAGCGCTCGAAAACTTGATCATCGACGGACGCATCCAACCTGCCAAAATCGAAGAAATGGTTGAAAAAGCTAAGGGCGAAGTCACCAAAATTATTAAAGAAAAAGGCGAGGCTGCTGCGTTTGAGGCAGGGGTACTTAACCTTGACCCTAAACTTATTCAAATTTTAGGTCGTCTGCACTTTCGCACTTCCTACGGCCAGTCGGTGCTGCAACACTCGCTCGAGATGGCGCACATTGCTGGCATGATTGCCGAAGAGGTTGGGGCCAACCCAGCTGTGGCACGCGCAGGAGCCTTGCTGCATGACATTGGCAAAGCTTTGGACCATGAGGTGCAGGGTACGCATGTTGAGATAGGTCGCCGCTTGCTCGCTAAGTTTGGCGTGTCAGAGGACGTAATCAAAGCAATGCAGGCTCACCATGAGGAATACCCATACGAAACTCCCGAGAGCATGATCGTGCAGGTTGCCGACGCGATTAGCGGCGGGCGCCCTGGCGCACGACGCGACAGTGTGGAGCAATATATTAAGCGCTTGGCCGACATTGAAGGCATTGCTAACTCATTTGGTGGCGTTGAAAAGTCATATGCAATTTCAGCAGGCCGCGAAGTGCGTGTGTTTGTGAAGCCAGATGAAATGTCTGACTTTGCTGCGCGCGAGCTTGCGCGCAACATTGCACTGCGAATCGAAGGCGATCTTAAATATCCGGGCGAAATCAAAGTTGTTGTATTTCGCGAAACCCGCGCTATCGAGTTTGCTCGCTAGCTACTACTTAACCGCAACGATGAAGGTTGTGTGGTTGAATTTGAGATCCTGAATAGCTTCTTCTAAAATATCTAGTTTGTTGATCTTGGCCGCAGCACGAGAGGCTATGACCGCTGCATTAGGGGGCAAAATGCCCTTAGCCAAATCCTCGGCTGCTTTAGCGGTGTCGGGATAGTTTTCTATCCTTACTTTTGGCCACACGCGTTGCAAATACATACTGCATTGGCGTACCGCTGGGTCTTGAGATACTATTTTCTTAATCTTTTCTGCTTTTACACCTTTTTTGACCAGCAAATTTTGATGAATGATGATATCAAAGATCTTTTTGATATGAAATTTGTGCTTTGCCATGGCATACGCGGCCTCAGCAACCAAGCCCATGGTTGCATTTTGTATAGGAAAGACAGCTAAGGTGATTTTCCCCTCCTCCAGGGCATCAAGTACCTTTTCGGCAGTTATCAGATAGTCGATTTTGTAGTTTTTAAGCCCTATTTTGGCCGTGTAGGTCCGAGCCGCCTCCTCGCTAAAACTCCCCGGAGCCCCAGAAACTCCAATAATTTCAACCTTTTTTCGGCTTTTTGGCATGTCGTTGCCCAAAATACCACAAAAATCTCAAATTTGACAGCCTTTTATTATCCACTTGTAGTCTTTTTCGTTGATTTGCAAGGGTTTTTTGGCGGGGTATACTACAAGCGCCAGGGTTTTTACCATTATTTTTAACCATTAGCTATATGAATAAACAAGATCTCGCGGACAAAGTGCACGGCGTACTTGGCACCACCAAGGCCGATGCAGAGCGCGCAGTAGAGGCAATCATCGAGTCGATTGTCGGCGCCTCTTTCCCTTCC
>JAIFWM010000022.1 GCA_019661855.1 Candidatus Parcubacteria bacterium | reverse complement strand
GGGAAAGAAGAAGGGTATACCCGCATGTGAAAGGTTTTCAAACACTTTTGAAACCCAAACAAGCTGCCCTAGCCCCCACAAAGACGCCGCACATACATAGAGCTTGAGCGCGGTGCGCGAAAAGAGTTGGCGCACGGTGTAAATTGCTGCCACAGACGCCATAACCTGTTGTTCGATTTTGCTCGTCATATATTTGTAGTGATTTGCTTATAAATTCTTCTAAATTCTTCTTTAGCTCGGTGAACGCGAGTTTTGATTGCGCCCACTGATACTCCTTCGTCGGCAGCGATCTCCTCTTGCGACTTCCCTTCAATAAAAAAGTTGTTCAAAGCTTTAGCGAAGATCTGTGGCATTCGAGTAAGCACTGACGACACTTCATCCATCAACTCCTTCCTTTCAAACTGGCGCAGATTTTTGTCGGGGATTAAGTTCCAAATCTCTTGATCTAGCTCTACGGTCATCTGCCCTGCTCGCTTGCGCTTGGCGTAGTGGGTCAAAGCCGTGTTAATGAGAATCCTGTATCCCCACGAAGAGAAGCTTGCGCCCTCCTGCTTTTTAAACTTCGAGGCCGCGAGATAGATCTTGGTGAATGCTTCTTGCACTATGTCTTCGGCCTCTTCCCTTTCGCGAACAATCGAGATGGCTTTGCGCATGAAGGGTTCCTCATACTTGCGCACCAAGAGTGCAAAGAGTGAAGGGTGTGAAAGAGAAAGAGCTAGGAGCTCTTCGTCGCTTCGCTCCTCATTTTCCGAGAGGTAGTCCATTGCCACAGGATATATCATAGTGACCTCTCTCTACAACTACTTGAGTTTAGGGTAAGTTTCGGGTAGAGTGCATACATCGCCCACAGGGGCGATTTAAATATGTTGGAATACAACGAGATACTCCCTAAAAAAGTTATTTTAATCGACGGCGAACCGTACGAAGTTTTGGATGCACACGTGTTTCGCAAACAGCAGCGCAAGCCAGTTAATCAAACCAAATTACGCCACCTTATTACTGGTCGCATAACAGAACAGGCCTTTCACCAAGCGGAAAAAGCTGAAGAGGCAGACCTCTCAACCAAACCGGTTAGATATCTCTACACTAATCGTGGAGAATGGTGGTTTTGCGCCGACAGCAATCCTGCAGATCGTTTTATGCTCGATACAGACTTGATTGGTCCTGCAGGTCAGTTCCTTAAACCTAACTCTGTCGTTGACGCACTTGTCTTCGATGAAAAGATTATTTCAATTCGTATGCCTATCAAAGTAGACCTTCTTGTTAAAGAAGCTCCTCCTGCCGTACGCGGAAACACCGCCCAGGGTGGTACTAAAGAAATTACACTTGAGACTGGCGCTCGCTTGCAAGCTCCCCTCTTTATTAACGAAGGAGACGTAGTACGTATCAATACTGAAACCGCTTCGTACGTGGAGAGAGCGGACAAACAAAAATAAGCTAGCAAAAAATAAAAAGTTCCCTGCTTCGGAGAGATAAACAGGCTGCCAACTCCTTCGCAGGGAACTTTTTATTTTTTTGTTTTATCGAACAATGTAAGGCAAGAGTGCCATGAAGCGAGCGCGTTTGATAGCCTCTGCTAGCGCACGCTGATTTACAGCCGAAAGCTGTGTGCGGCGGCGTGACATAATTTTGCCGTGTGGATTGAGAAACTTTTTTAGAGTTTCAACATCTTTGTAATCTATTCGTTGGAATTGCATAGTCATTTAAATTTCTTTTTAGAATGGGATATCATCTGGATTGATATCTTCTACCGGATAGTCAATAACATCTTCTTTCGGTGCCTTTTGTGGCGCTTCTGCGTCCGAAACACTACCTCCCTCGCTTCGCTCGGGACCTTCGGCTCTAGGAGCGCCTCCGGCACGAGGACCAAACTGCACACGCTCTGCAACAATCTCGGTGCGGTACTGCTTTCCTTTATCTCCTTCCCAACTGCGAGTTTGGAGACGTCCTTCGACAAATGCAGGACTACCTTTTTTAAGATATTGCGCACACGTTTCTGCCTGGCGACCAAAGACAACAATATTATGAAACTCTACCTGCTCTTGCTTGGTACCATCGGTCTTTTTAAAGACGCGATTCGTAGCAATGCTAAACGAGCAGACCTGACCTCCGCTTGGGAGTGAGCGCGCTTCTGGATCGCGCGTCAGGTTTCCATATACCATTGCTTTGTTGAGATACATATAGGTTTACTGTACCAATGCCTCGATAGACTTATCAAGCTCCTCCTCCGAGACTCCTGCTGGCGCTGCCGTTTCGGGAGTGCTGGTAGGCTTCTTTAAGGTTTGACCCTCAAGACGGTCAGAGGTGAAGATTGCACGTCGAGGAGACGCCACATCTTCGCGAACAGTTTCGACTAAGATATAACGCAACACTTCGCGCATACCACGGATAGCCTGCTCGATTGCGGGAATATTCTCGCGCTCGGCTGCAAACTTTATCCAACCAAAATAC
Organism: Candidatus Parcubacteria bacterium; assembly: GCA_019661855.1. Classification (GTDB taxonomy): domain Bacteria; phylum Patescibacteriota; class Minisyncoccia; order Phycocordibacterales; family SBAW01; genus GWA1-54-10. The sequence continues at coordinate 8,381 of JAIFWM010000022.1, read as the reverse complement.
GCTTCATGGTATTTCTCGCGCTTACCTTGGTTTGAGCGCTCAATTGTGTACGTGAGCACTATTTTTGACGGGAACTGATCTTTAATAATTTCTGACTCACCAAGTGCTGCACGGATCTTTTCAACCACTCCACCTATCTGCTCCTCGCCGATAGTTGGCACGATATGAAACCCGACTTCGTAGACGGGTGTCTTAGAGCCTTGCGCTTGGGATGAGGGCTCTTGGCCCTGCGCTGCTTCTGCCATAGATTGGCACTTTACCACGCGGGTCTACCTAGTGCAACCCAAAGATATTTCTCGCGTTTTTGACTGTTTGAGCGGCCACTTCCTCCTCGCTTAAGCCCTTAAGAGCGGCTATTTTGCGGATAACCTCAAGCACAAAGGCTGGCTCGTTGCGTTTGCCTCGGTGTGGCATTGGCGCTGCAAAGGGCGAGTCAGTTTCAACCAATATTTTATCCATAGGCGTTACTTTGACCGACTCGTCGTACGCATCAGTAAAAGTGATAGGTCCAGGGAACGAGAGATAACACCCTAAATCTAAATACCGTTGTGCGAGCTCTGCCGTACCCGTAAAAAAGTGAACAATTGTCTGCAATTTATTCCCATGGTCACGTCGATGTGATGTGAGAGTGGTAACCATGTCTTCATGAGCGTCGCGACAATGGATAATGAGTGGCTTGTGCACCAAAACTGCAAGTTGAATATGCGACTCAAATCGTTTGAGCTGTATTGCGCGTTCCTCTGCAGTTTTACCAGTTCTAAAATAATCGAGACCACACTCGCCTATCGCAACCACTTTTGACTCTTGAGCAAGGTTTGTAAACTCCTCTTCATCGAACGCCCCTTCGTCGGTTGGATGTAACCCCACCGAAGACCATAGGAAGTCGTGCTCCTTCCCCATTTCTAAAGCTTTGTTACTAGTTTCCAAATCTGTACCCACTATCACAGCGCCCAGGTCTAGCGCTCGCATATGCGAAAGCGTCTCTTCCCTGTCGGCATCATATTGCGGAAAATACAGGTGACAATGCGCGTCGAAGTATTTCATTCTTTTCGGAGAAAAAGGTTCTCGGGTTTTTTGTTAGCCATAATCGCCTCGATTATTTTCTTACTTGTTGCAGGAACAAACGGCTCAAGAAGCAAATCAATTGCCGCTAGCTCTTTAACCAACTCTATAATTAAGCTCTTGCCTTTTTCTACATCTGTTTTTATTACCTTAAACGGTTCAGTTGAGGTAATCTTTTGATCAAGCGCTTGGATTTTGCTCCATACAAAGTCAGCAGCTTTATTGATCTCGTATTTTTCGAGTGCGCCAGTAAATTCTTTTGGATACGGCACAAATTCCACATTAACTGGCGTTTCTAGATGCGTCTGAGCAAGCTGCATGATGCGTGCCACTAAATTACCGAGCCCATTAGCTAAGTCGGCATTGTAGAGCTCTTTAAAGCGCTCCATGGTAAAGTCGCTATCATCAAACGCATTTATGTGTCGGGCTAAAAAGTAGCGCAGGGCATCGGTACCATATTCGGTAACAATAGTGAGCGGGTCTATGACATTACCGAGCGACTTAGACATTTTCTGTCCTCCGCTCGTAATAAAGCCGTGATACACCACCTTGTCTGTGTTTTTAATTGATGCAGACATGAGCATTGCCTGCCACATGATCGACTGAAAGCGCACTTGGTCTTTGCCTGCCATTTGAACAACCTCGCCACTGTTCCAGAACTCATCAAACTTTCCATTTGGCCAACCGAGGGTTGAAATATAATTGGTGAGTGCATCAAACCACACATACATGACTTGTGTATCATCACCAGGTACAGCGATACCCCACGGCATTTTTTCTTTAACGCGAGAGATACTAAAATCTTCTAGACCTTGTTTAACAAAATTAACAGCCTCAACACTCCGCCACTCGGGCATAACCACATTTGCATTTGAAAGATACTGAAGCAACTTATCTTGATACGCAGAGAGTTTAAAGAAATAATTTTCCTCTTCTATTTCTTCAAGTTTTAAATTTGGGTGGTTTGGACATTTACCATCAACTAAATCACTCTCCCGCAAAAAAGCCTCGTCTCCTACACAGTAAAGACCTTTGTATTTCTTTTTATAGATATCGCCTGCTGCTGCACATAATTTCCAAAGTTCTTGTGCTGCCTCAACGTGATGCGGGTCGGTCGTGCGTATAAACGCATCGTATGAAAGATTGAGTGAGTCCTTAAGCGTTTTAAATCGAGCCGCGTAATAGTCTACATATGCTTGAACGTCTTTTCCCTCTTCAGTAGCCTTTTGAAATATCTTTTGCCCATGCTCGTCGGTGCCCGTGTTAAAAAACACTTCCGCACCTATCAAGCGCTTGTAGCGCGCAACAATATCTGCCTGAACTATTTCAAGCGCAAAGCCAATATGCGGGTCAGCATTTACATACGGGAGAGTGGTTGTGAGGTAAAACTTTTTGTCTGCCATGTAAGAAACTTACCCTTCCTCTCCTTCTTTCGCAAGAGATTGGTTTTTAGCTTTTTCGATATCCGAGACAAGTTCCTGTATAGCGCCAGCGATAGGAACCGAAAGGAGTACACCCAGAAATCCTATCAGTTTATAGCCAATTATGAGCGCCAATATCACCAAAAGCGGGGGCACACCTACTACCTTTCGCACCACCACAGGATAAATAAGATGCGCCTCAAATTGTTGAATGATGACAAACATACCCATGATCACTAGTGCCGAGGTAATGCCAGTACCAAAGAGTGAAGTTCCTTCAACAAACCCCACTCCTATAGCCGGGATTGCTGCTAAAAAGGGACCAAATACGGGAATAAGTTCAAAAATAGCAGACAACACCGCAAGCAAAAGAGGATGCGGAACTCCGAGTATATATAGACCCAAAAATACAAGCACGCCCACAATGAGTGCGAGTATGAGCTGCCCTTGCATCCACTTACCTATTTTTCGTTGTGAACGCTTCCACAACCCTAAAACATATTCCTGATGTTTGAGTGGTGTGATGATACGCAAAAAGTCATCAACACCAGTGTCTTGAACTGAAAAATAAAATGAAAAGACAAAAATTAGTACAAAGGAAGCAAGGCCGCCAAAGAATGCCGAGACAGTAGTAAAAATCCCTCCCGTGGTATCAGTGAGTGTTGCTGAAATTTCTTGCAAAAGGTCAGCGGATGAAAACGCGTCTGCCACAGAGCCCCACGGCAGAAGTCCTTTTGTTGCTGTAGTTATATCAAGAGATGTAAGCGTTTGCGGAAGTTGTTGCAATAAACTCGCAGCATCAGTGAGTATAGGTGGAACAAAAAACAACACAGCTGCAAAAAATGCGGCTACTACTACCAAATACATAAACAGTACGGCAAGAATCCTCTTCAACCCATAGCGCATGAAAAACCGAATAGCCGGCTCAATTGCCGAGGCAATCACAACAGCCGTTAACACTATGAGTACAATGTCTCGTAAAAACCAAAGCAATGCAGCAATACCCAAAACCAGTATAGTTTTGACGATTGTACCGAGACTGATGTGGACGTTAGTGTCCCGCAACATGCCCCTACTGTAGCATACTTATGCTTTTATCTTAGTCTGTAGAAACTCTGGGAGATCTGCAATAGCCATACGCTGCTGCTCGCCGCTGTCGCGGTCGCGTACGGTCACCGTGTCTTTGTTTTCTGGGACTTCCCCGAGCGTGTCGAAGTCGATAGTGATGCAGTATGGAGTACCTATTTCATCCTGGCGACGGTAGCGTTTACCAATGTTACCGTTGTCGTCCCACATGATCTGCGGAACAGTCTGTTTGAGTGTCTGATACACTTCGCGCGCCTTTGTCACGAGATCTGGCTTATTTTTAAGGAGTGGAAACACGGCAGCCTTAACTGGCGCTACTGAGGGCTTAAACTTCAAAAACACGCGCTTTTCTTCACCTAAATCTTCTTCCATATACGCATCAGAAAGCACCGCAAGGAAAAGACGTCCCAAACCAAACGTAGGCTCGATTACATGAGGCGTAAAGCGTTCTTTAGTTTCTTCATCAAAATACGAAAGGTCTACCGAAGACGCATTGGTATGTGCTGAAAGGTCATGGTCAGTACGATATGCTAACCCGAGTAATTCCTTTTGGCCGAACGGAAAATCAAATTCAGTGTCGACACTGTGTTTAGAGTAATGAGCACGGTCTTCGGCAGGAACATCTATTTTATGAATTTTATTTTGAGAAAGTCCGAGATCTTTCAAAAAATCCATCTGCTGGTCGAAGAAATAATCAAAATGCGTACGCCAATCATCTGGTCGCACAAAGTACTCAATTTCCATTTGCTCCAACTCTCGGACACGAAAGATAAAGTCGCGTGGAGCAATTTCATTGCGAAAAGCCTTACCAATTTGAGCCATACCAAATGGAAGTTTGGGATGGAACGAATCGATAATATTTTTAAAGTTTACAAACATGCCACCTGCAGTTTCAGGACGCAAATACGAAACTGAGGACTCATCTTCGGCAGCTCCCACATGAGTTTTAAACATCATGTTAAATTGTTGCGCTTTGGTGAAGCTTCCTTCGCATTCCGGACACTTCTCACCAACATGATCTGCGCGGAAGCGTCGTTTACATTTTTGGCACGTCACGAGCGGATCAGAAAATCCTGCTACGTGGCCACTCGCTTCCCATACCTTTGGATGCATGAGGATCGCAGCATCAACTCCGTACATATCTTCCCGATCAAGAACAAAGCGCTTCCACCACAAATTTTCGATATTTTTCTTCAGCGCCACACCCAAAGGCCCATAGTCCCAGGTGCCCGCGAGACCTCCGTAGATTTCTGAACCTTGATAGACAAAGCCGCGCCGTTTAGACAGCGAGACAATCTTTTCCATTACGTTTTCCGATTCGGACATAAAAAGTTTTATTGAGAAATCACACCCATGCCGTTTGAATATCCACTTTCACCACTAAGGCTCGTGGTAGGACCATCTGTCGATGACTGTACCGGCACCTGCGCAAAACGATCCTGACCATTGAACGTCGCACTGCCGGTAAGAGCAGGACTTGTATTAACCTGAGACAAACTCGGGCGCAATTTGACTTGGAACGAAACATTGCGATCAGGAAGACTATACCCTACTCCGGCCTTGAGGTCACCCAAACTCCAAGTGACAGTGCGGCTGCCAGAGTCATAACCCACACCCGATTCACCTTTAACATAGTCCACATACGGCGGCAAGACAGTCGAAACGGTGGCATTAGCAATTGCATTAGAGGAATTTTTAACTGTCCACTGCACCGTGTAGGTAGTGTCTTGCTCGGCTTTGGGTGGCATGGGACCCGAGTTTGTGAAGGCGCCGGTAAAATGTTGTGCACGCGCAGAGAGTGCGAGCGCTGATGCAAGAGTTACTTGTGTTGTTGCAGCAGAAGTAACTTGTTGCGGCACATTCCCCTCTCCCACCCGCACTCCGTTGACGGTGAGCTTGAGATTGATGGTTGGATTTGAATACAAGGTACCACCACTTCCCGGTTGCAGCGTTGCAAAGGAAAACTGCAATGTGGCGGTGCCACCTGGTGGTACTGAAGCCAATTCAGGGAACTGGTCTTTAGTCCACACAATAGTTGAATTGGAGGATTGATAAAATCCGTTTGCCACTTGGACTGAATTTTTATCAAGCATAGGACCATCAAGCGCGAGCGAGAGTTGTACATCTGACACCGCGTCGGAGGAATTGTTTTGCCATGTAACTATGCCTTGCACCGTTTTACCTGGAGTAACTGATACTATTTTGCCAGTTTTACCATCTATTGTAATCGCACCCGAGATAAATGGTTTATGGAGCGTCATAGCAACAGGAACCGTAAGGAACGGTACTTTAACTTGGCTGTCTGTCTTGTCGGCATTGGATCCAACCAAGAAGCGGAACACACGTTCGTCTCCGTCTTGCCCATCGATACTGCCGAACAGATGAATGGTCTGGGTTGAACCAGGATTCATGGTGCCGAGTCGCCATAGCGAACCACCACTTGCAGCTGCAGGCTGTGAGCGCGAAGGACTAAAACCAAATGGGTATTGCCCTTGCACCACTACATTAGGTACCGGCTCAGTAGCATTACTTTGCACCGTGACCACGACCTCAAACTGTTCACCTGAAATAGCCTCTGACGGCGCTTTGACCGAAAGCGATACCGGTGAGGAACCAACTAAGAAAGAAGTTTCAGCCTCCTTTTCAAACACGGCATTGGATCCAGAAAGTGCATATTGGAGCGTAATTTTAACTTTCTGCTCTGTTCCTTCCTGACCAAAGAATATGCCGGTAATAGTACGTTTAAGCTCTGTACCAGGTGCAATATTGCCGATAGATTGACGTTCATGGAGTAATGGCTTACTTGGGTCTTTAGGATCACGCGTGCCCTCTGGGTAGTCTATGAGTAGGTCAACTGCCTGAAGCTCAGCGGTGTTGCGGTTGTCTATCAAAATTTGGAGTGTCGCATCTTTGCCACCATCAACAAGAGATGGAGCTACAATTTGAAGATTAATATTTTGAGACGAAATTAAATTACCGCCGCCAAAAAATACGTACGCTGCGATTGCTGCTGCCCAAAAAAAGAAAAATGCTGAGGCAAGTAAAAACTTGCCTGCAAACGAAAGCTTATTTTTTGGCGCAAAGTCAGCGGGACGCAGTGGAGTTGAAATAGGTTCGGGAGGCTTCGCAGGCGTCCACGCTACAGGAGCGTCGCTTCGATCTTTAGAGAGAGGGGTGCGAACATCCGCGTTAATAGACTCGTCTTCTTGACGATTATAGAGGCGGCGTCGCAACTTCTCGACGGAGCTATTGTCCTCCTTCGACATATTGGACGATTATATCATCTTATAGCCCAGTTGATTCTAATGAAGTGTTAATGGCTTTTATGAGTAAGCTGCGTGACTGAAGCGCTTTGGCGGAAAGTTCAAGCGAAAAATCACTTTCAACAAACTGCGCGAGTGCCTCTGAATGTGGTAAATAGCCAAGATGCGAAAGAATGCGGAGCACCAGTACTATTTCTACCGCTTCAACATCTTCTTTACTTTGTGCGAGGGCGCGTAAACCGCCGATCACGGTAGTAAAGAGCTCTTCGTTTGCTTCCTCACCTTGTACTAAACGCAAAACCAATTGTGAGACGCGCCCGAGCGCAGTGCTGGGAAGCAAACGTTCTTCGGCCAGTGCCGAAGTAAGGCGCCACTCATGCTTGCCACGCACAAAGGCATAGCGACCGATAGTGAGTGGTTCGAGTCCGTAACGCAGTTTGGACTGTGGAACACGTGTAGAACGTGCCGAGGCACGAATAAGCCCAAGCGGGGTCAACACCCACACAAGAGTATTTGCCTCTCCCACTGCACGCTTGCGTAGCACTAACCCTTCGGTGATATGAATCTTATGCATCTACTTCTATATATCTAGCTGATTAAGGTTGGTAGCGGTAATAATTTCTTGTTTATATTTTTTAGCAATCTCTCGCTCTTCGTCAGTTCCTACAAACGTGTATGTTGGGCGGTCGGCAATAGTAAAGTTTTGCTCCTTGCGCCACTCTTGAATTTGGCGAATCAAGTTGCGTACTGTCCCCTCTTCGCGCAACTCGTCTGTAAGGTTCGTGTCGAGCGTAACTTCACTCCCCTCCTTTATTTCCTTAACATTTACTTCGGCAGCAACAAGATCGCTCAATTCCCTATTCGCTGGAAATGTTGGAATAGTCAAAGAAGCAAGTGGCTGTCGAATTTTAATTCCTGCTCGCTCACGCAACTCGAGCCCCTTACTGGCGAATGAACGCATGTGAGCCATGTCTATCAAAAGCTGACGATCTTCCTCGCCTGCTTCCGGCCACGCAGATAAGTGAATACTTTCAGGATCACCATCTTCTTTTATTTTCTGATATAAATCCTCTGCAAAAAATGGCATGACTGGGGCCATAATATGTGTAGCCGTATACAATACATATCGCAAAGTCTGTAATGCATCTGTGTGATCTTTTTCTTTGAAACGATCCCTAGAACGACGAACATACCAATTGGAGAGATCATCAACAAAATCCATAAGCGGCCCCGTAGCCGAATCGAGTTTGTAACCTTCATATCCTTCAGTTGTCACTTGTATCAAACTATTCAAGCGCACTAATATCCATCGATCCAGCGCATTATTGCTTGTATTTGATCTTTTTGTACCATCTGCATAGAGCTCATAAAAACTGCGCACATTATCCAAACGCATCAAAAGTTTTTTAGATACTTCGTCTACCCCTTTTTCGTTAAAGCGTAAATCTTCTCCACGAATCACTGATGAGGAAAGTAGGTAGTAACGCAATGCATCTGCTCCATATTTTTCTACCACGCCCATTGGGTCAGGATAGTTTTTGAGCTTTTT
>JAIFWM010000021.1 GCA_019661855.1 Candidatus Parcubacteria bacterium | reverse complement strand
AACCCCGCGCTCGACATCCACGGTGCTGGCTACAATGCCTACCAATCAACCGTCGCCTTCGGCTCCGGTGAACTGTTCGGCAAAGGCATCGGATACGGCACACAAAGCAAACTGCGCTTTTTACCAGAATATCAAACCGACTTTATCTTCGCCGCGTTTGCCGAAGAGTGGGGATTCGTCGGCGTCATCATCGTCTTTTCGCTTTTTAGCGTAGTATTTTGGCGCATAGCAACCATCGCCGCGCGCGGGGCTTCAAACTTTGAAACGCTGTTTGCCTTGGGTGTTCTTTTTTACTTCGCTGCGCACTTTACGCTCCATGCTGGGATCAACATGGGGCTCTTGCCCGTCACCGGCACCACTATTCCATTTATGAGTTACGGCGGCACACACGTGCTCGCAGAATTTCTAGCACTCGGGATGCTCTGTGGCATGAACCGCTACTCCCGCGCGGCACATGCTGAAGTCTTTAGAAAAGAGTTCGAAGGTGGATATGACCATTAAATAAAAATTCTCGGTGTATTATAGACAGAGTCAATGGCACGAAGGAAACCAGTTCAAAAAGTAATAACAAAGAAAAATAGTTCCACACTAGGACCAATACTAGTGGTTGGGATTTTTGTGTTGTGGGCGGGTGCTGCCTACTGGGCGTCACAAGATCATTTTTCAAACACGAGCCTTAACTCCGAGCCAGGCCTCTCTGGAGCCTCTGCCATAGAAGCCTTTAGTGCATACATAGGGCTATAGTTACATTTTTTGGGTGTATGCTAAAAGCATGAACTTTCGTAGCGTCCTTTGGGTCCCAATTATAATTGTGGGTGCAGTGCTTGTGTGGGCAGGAATATCGTTCGACTGGACGCAGACTAAGCCAGCTCCAATAGAAACTGCTCAAACAACAACGACGCCTGCGCCAGCACAAGCTACTCCAAAACAAGCTCCTAGCTCTAATTCGTCTTCCTTCCAGGCAGTTGCGGGGCAAACTTTTACTGTCAAGGTTGGCGAAAGTTCAACTGATGGAAATATCACTGTTATGCCAATGTCGTTGAGAAATGTTGGCACTGCGTATCCAGGAGTGTTAGTTACCGTCATGAGTTCAAACAATTCATATTTGGATGATCAGCAGCAACTAGCAAAGACGTGGGGAATTGCTCCGTATCAGTTTTCGGCAACCGTTGGTGGAGAACTAATCCAGAGTGCTAAGTGGGCGTATTCAACTTTTCCTGACTCTCACTCAGCAACAGGTATCGTTCGTCTAAAGGTGGTATCAATTGACGCCGTTGCACAAACGGTGACGTTCCAAATAATCACTGAAGTTCCACAGCCGGATCGAGGGTAGTATGAATAAGAGTACTACGTTTTGGGCAGCCATAATCATCGGCGCGGTCCTCATCTGGGCCGGTGCTGCTTATTGGTCTATACGACAAAATCAACCAACACAGGCGAAAATTGTTCAAATAAAAGACCCTGTTCTTTATCCTACTCCGACCCCGCCTCCACAAGCTCAAACCTCAACCTTCAGCGACTCTCAATTTGGCATAACTTTTTCTTAATAATTCGCAGTGGTTGAGCCAGGCAGAAGCAATACTTTACGACAGTAACTATGGTGAGGGAGTTACCACAATCAAACAAGTAACGCTTACTCATGTGTCCGGTGACAGAATCTATATAGATGAATTAACCGCAAAAAATAATTCAATAACCTTCTACTGGCGCAGTTCTCAAACCAAATATTTTTTTGAAGGAGGTAGTTGGTTTGTAACTGGCGGTGACGCAGGTACGGGCACTTTCCCTGCAACTAAAGTTGGAGAAACTCAAAACGGATTACCAATCTTTCCTGGTGTGGGTGGTTCACTTTTTATTCCCCTAAGTACCACTCATTTTGTAGTAGTTTCGGGTGTTGGTGAAGAAGTAAAAAAGATAGCCTTATCTATCATCTCCAGCCAAAAGCAGCTTTCATCAAGTAACATGCTTATATATCCAAGCGTGGGAGTTGCTCCTCTGCAGGTTAGTGTAGAGCCATATTTTATGGGTCTGGGTAATCACTGGATTGATTTCAGTGATAACACACCGCGAGTAGATGCCGCATGCGCAGAATGGAAGCCCGATACGGATGCTTGTGTAAAAATGAAAACTATTACCCACACATATTTAACCGCCGGTGTGTACCCAGTTAGATATGTTGAAGAAGAGCTTGGAGCAAATGGCAAGTTTGAGCACCTAGTAGGAGAGGAAAACGTTGTAGTTCAGTAAAGCTTCACCGTCTCCCTCACCATTTTTTCTAGACTAAAGTCTGCCGGCGTGCCGTCTAAGATCTCGCCAATTCCACCCACGCGGGTTGCTTCTATCGGAAGTCCCGCTAACTTTGCTTCAAGCAGCACATACGGCAAGCCTTCTTTCAGGGAGGGAAGTGCAAACACGTCAAAACCTTTCAGTACTTCTGCGGCTGGCATAAAACCAAAGAGCTTCACCCGCGCGCTCAAACCCCATTCCCGTATTTTTGCTTCTAGCATTTCACGTAGTTCACCCTCCCCAACAATCGCCACGTACATAGCGGGGTTTTCGCGCGCAGCAACCAAAAGCGCAATCTGATTTTTATTGTGTGTTAATTCGCCAATCGTGCCAGTGATAGGTACGCCCGGCGGGAACGCTTTACGTATAACTTCGCCGCTTCCAAACGTCATGTACGCAACACCGTTGTAAATAAGTTTGCTCCCCGGCACTCGCGCGTGGTTATCTTTCGACACGGTAATCACCTCGTCGCACATTGCAAAGGTTGCTTGGGACGCCATATAAATAAGAAATTTAGAAATAGGGTTGCGATCCTCATCCCACGGCACGCCGTGCACAGTAAAAATTATTTTCGGCACACCCGCAATCTTTGCTGCCAGAGCACCAATCCCGCCCGCCTTGCTCGAGTTTAAATGCACTACGTCAGGTTTCTCTTGTTTAAAAATCTTAACCAATTCAGAGACACTGCGCGCGTCTTTACCAAACGAAATATCACGCTGAAAACTTTTAACCTCAATCGTGCGTACACCCTTTTTTTTCAATTTTTGAACTAACATCCCAGAGCCCCCGCAAGCCACCGACACCTCAAATTTCTCGGGAGAGAGGGCAGTGGCAAGGTCAAAAACATAGCGCTGCGCGCCGCCCCAGTTACTTTTGGTAATAACGTATGTAACTTTCTTTTTCATGGATTTGTTGTATTATATTATACAATCGATATGAATGCCTTCCGGTCACGGACGCTCGTTTTATTCGTGGGAGACCTCGTCTTTTTTGTATTTGCCCTGTGGCTCTCGCTATATCTGCGTGTCATGGAGGCTCCGAGCCAAGAGTTCTTCCTCGCGCACTTAGCACCGTTCTCCTTTCTGTTCTTAGTTTGGGTCGCCGTCTTTTTTATCGCGGGTCTATACGAAAGTCGTTCAATCATTTTGGCCCGTCGCGCTTTTTCGGCAACTCTGCTTGTTGCGCAAACACTCAATCTCATCATCACCGCACTCTTTTTCTTTTTTGTGCCATGGTTTGGTATCGCACCAAAAACTCTTCTCTTTATTTATCTCCCTGTTTCGTTCCTCCTCATTCTACTCTGGCGTGTCGTCATCTATCCATGGCTCGGGCTTCAACGTTCAGAAACCGCGATCATGGTAGGTCAAGGTAAAGAAATTGATGAATTAACCTCGGCACTCAACCGCGCACATCGTGCACCCGCACGCATCGTCGAGGTAATACGTCCTTCGCAAGGCAATTTGGCAGGAGTGGTTGAGGCCGCCATTCACAAGCACGACGCCCGCTTTGTCATAGCCGACTTTAGCGACAAAACCATCTCTGCAGCGTTCCCCGAGTTGTATAACTACTTGGCTAAGGGGATACGTTTCTTCGACGCGCTCCCGCTTTACGAAGAAGTTTTTGGTCGCATCGCACTCTCGCACATAGACGACCAATGGCTCGCACGCAATGTGTCGCGTTCAGCACACCTGCTCTACGACTCGTTCAAACGCGCGATGGATATTGTAATCGGTTTGCCTGCTGCATTAGTATTTTTAGTAATCTATCCTTGTGTTGCGCTTGCGTTAAAAATTCAAGATAGCGGCGAAGTTGTCATCGCTATGCCTCGTGTTGGCGAAGCGGGGCGTGTTTTTAATTTCTACAAATTTCGCAGCATGTCCGGCAATGACAACGCCGAATACGGATCTCAAGGTACCAGCAAGTTGTATGTCACCAAAGTAGGAAAAGTTTTGCGCGTCACTCGTCTCGATGAGTTACCCCAACTCTGGAATGTCATCAAAGGAGATCTTTCACTCATTGGTCCACGACCAGAGGCACCAAGTCTTGTGTCGCATTATGTAAAAGAAATCCCGTACTACAACATGCGCCACTTGGTTAAACCGGGCCTCTCGGGTTGGGCGCAGCTTTACCACGACAATCATCCACACCACGGCACCGAGGTAGAGGCCACGCGCGAAAAGTTTTCATACGACCTCTACTACCTTAAACATCGTTCGCTTTTGCTTGATGCAGTCATAATTCTTAAAACAATTAAAAAGATGTTGCTCCAAAGCGGTAAATAAAAATGATTATTAATGGCAAACAAATAGCAGAGGAAATCATCACCGAACTTGGTGAGAGCCTTCGTGGTAAAAAGCTTGGGATTGTTGTTGGTACCCCAGACCCCGCAACAGAGTCATTTGTAAAAATTAAAACAAGAGTTGCCGAGCGCTTGGGTGTCGAGGTAGTGCGGGGAGAGTTCAACGATTTGGTTCAAAACTGCGATGGCGTCATCGTGCAGCTGCCACATCCCGATGCAGAAAAGTTAATCGCTGCAATCCCGCCGCAAAAAGATCTAGATGCCATAGGCCCCAACCCGCTTGTGTTGGCACCAGTTGCAGGAGCAATTGCCGAAATTCTTAACCGAAACAGTGTTGAAGTAAAAAATAAAAAAGCAGTAGTCGTGGGTGCCGGGCGTTTAGTTGGTGCCCCCGCTGCAGCTCTTTTAAAAGAGCTTGGTGCGGATGTCTCGGTTGTTACTCAAAGTGAGGGCAACCTTTCGGCACTCAAAGATGCAGATATAGTAGTGCTGGGCGCGGGGCAGCCTGGGTTCATCAAACCAGAAATGCTAAAGCAGGGAGTAATTTTAATAGACGCGGGCACGTCAGAGGCAGGAGGTAAGTTAGCTGGCGACGCGGACCCAGCGTGCGCAGATGTCGCTTCCATTTTCACTCCAGTTCCAGGTGGTATCGGCCCCATCGCTGTTGCGATGATTTTTAAAAACCTCTCCCAACTTTCTAAATAAAAAAGAGAAACCCGGCTACTTAGCCGGGGGGAAGAACTTGTTGAGGAATTCTGGCGTTGGTGTGAGCCGCAGACCTGGCTCAGATTGCGCCGGGCTCTCAACGAGCTGTTCGGGCTTGATCCCGAACCAGATGTGACTCGCGTGCGCGTATGCTTGTTCACGCGTGATGTTCTCGCTTGCGGGGAACTCCGCGAACGGACACGGATTCTCACCGGGCTCGGTTAACGGGAACATGATCCTAACTAAGCGGTTCTGCTCAGACATGGTCAGCGATCCTCTGTTGAACTTACTTTTGCATTATATCACACAATTAAATAAATGCAACCCTCACACATCAAGGTTTAACCTTTATGTCGCAAAACAAAATCCCCGGCGCCGTAGAGCGCCGGGGGTGGAGATGAGCTGCCTGAAGATAAGGTCAGGCGGGAACAGAGTTGTAAAACGCCTCAACCTTCATGTGCCAATCGTGCGTGAGCTGGCTGTTGTGATCGAGGATGTCCAGGCGTTTAAGTTCGGCTATTACGCCTTTGCCGAATCCTACTTTGCCAATCAATGCAACGAAAGGTCCGAGGGCACTGACCTTGTTGCCGCGTCGCAAGTGAGCGATAGCTTGTCGTATACTCTCTTGCGTGAGCTCCGCTTCGGTGGGTGGTGGTTCGACCGGCACTCGTAACAGACTTGGTTGCCATACTGCACGAGATCGTTTCATTGTGCGGCTCCTTCGCTGGTGTCAAAGCATTTTTTAGCAGTCTTCTGTAAGAAAATATAGCGCCTCTTTCCTAAATAACAAAACCCCCGGCGCCGTAGAGCGCCGGGGGCAGGGCAGGGTTTCGCCTCCCTTCATTCGTCGTCCAAAATCTCCTGCTCTGCAGGCGATATTTCTCTCCTCAGAATCACCGCTTCGCGTAGCAGTTGTTTGTGTTCAGCATCGCTCACTGGTTCGACGTACACTCTTTCAATCTTGATATCAATCACGTAGTTTTCTCTTGCCCAACCCAGAGCCTCGAGCACTTCCTCGCGGGTTAGGTAACTGTCCGGGGTTTCATCGTCATTATTAGCCCAGAGTACATGTTTCTTGGCCTCTGGTTGCGGGGTGGGTACTTGCTCTGCCTTCCCCAGCAGTTTTTTAACGAGGGCAAAGAATCCACTTGTGCGTTCTGGTGGTTGCGGGGAACTCCTGGTTCCTCTTCTACTCCTACTCAGAATTTTCTTATCAACGTTAATTTTCCTCGCGGGGTCTGCATAGACATATCTTGCGCGTAGCAAGTAGCGTTCTGTCGCATTGGCCATCTGGCTCTCCTTTCAATTGAGCATTCCGCAATACCATACCACATCTTTAATAAAAATCCACCCGCCTTTCGAGGCGGGCCAAATATAGAGAAAGCAAAACCCCGGCACGTGGTACCGGGGCTTCGAGGGCAAGAGCAAGAAGGCTGTTCAGTGCCGACCGGCTCTATAGGCTGCAAGTTCGTCGGGTGTGATGCCGCGGGCCTGTATGATGGCGGTTTGGAGTATTCGTCGGACCTCGCGGTCCGAAAGCTGGTCACCAAGGTCGTTGCAGACCGCCGGTGGGCGATGCTGTTGCTTTGCTTTAGTGTATTCCCTAAGCATTGCCTCCGTATCCAAGATAGGGCCGGGCTTGCCGCCGTCGATTAACCGATGATAACTCATCTCGCTTCTTCCTCCACTTGTGTGAACTTACGTGCTTTCCGCACTACAATACCATATTGTCAATAAAAGATCATATGAAGACAAAACAAAACCGGCACCTTGGGGAAAGGTGCCGGTCTCGAACGGGTGTATTTTCAGTAGCGGATCATTGGAGCCGCCGCTACGAGCGCCACACATGCAATCAGCACGGGCAGCAGGAACCAAAGAAACAATTCTGTGCTAAGTCTCATTTCGCAGCCCTCCAGCTAGACCTCCATTATACACCCAAAGAGGCCATTTGTCAACCCCCTTCAAAAACCCTTCATTTTCTGCTATTGTCCGCACATGTTCGCACTTAGATATTGGTCGGTCCTTATTCTCGTTGCCGCGGGCGCGCTCGCTTTTTTTGTGTGGACTACGACTGGTTCAAACGGCCGCTTCGACTTCAAGCTGGGCTTAGACCTTTCCGGCGGTACTCATCTTGTATACACCGCCGACACGTCTAAGATCTCTCAAGCACAAATCAACGACTCGCTCCAAACTTTGCGTGAGGTCATCGAGCGCAGAGTTAACTCCTTTGGTGTTTCCGAGCCGTTGGTGCAAATCGAACAAGGCGGCGCAGTGGGTGGTGGTGAGCATCGTCTCATCGTCGAACTCCCGGGCATTACCGACGTCGACCAAGCAATCAAACTCATTGGTCAAACTCCGCTTCTCGAATTTAAACTAGTTAAAGAGGGCGCCTCAACCACGCTCGCAAATGGCAAACCAAACCCTGCAGCTTTTGTAGACACGGGGCTTACCGGCAAATATCTTTCATCTGCAGCATTGCAGTTTGGCAACGGTACCTCGCGCATAGCGGGTCAGCCAATAGTGCAAGTTAACTTCAATCCCGAAGGTGCAAAACTTTTTGCACAAATCACTGCCGACAATGTGGGCAAGCCACTCGCAATCTTTCTCGACAACGAGTTAGTCTCAATGCCAAACATTCAAGAAAAGATCGAGGGTGGCAGCGCAGTTATTTCCGGTAGCTACACCGCAGACGACGCTAAACTTTTGGTACGCAACCTTAACTTGGGTGCGCTTCCGGTGCCTATCACCCTTTCATCAACCCAAACCATCGGCGCAACTTTGGGCGACGAAGCTTTGCACGCAGGGTTACTAGCAGGCATCGCAGGGTTTGTCATACTCGCAATTTTTATGATCCTTTGGTACCGCTTGCCGGGCGTCATTGCCGTCGTGGCACTCATTATTTACGGCATCATGATGCTCGCAGTATTTAAACTCATAGGAGTAGTGTTGACCGCCGCAGGTATCGCGGGTTTCATCCTCTCCATCGGTCTTGCGGTCGACGCCAACGTGCTTATCGCCGAGCGCCTTAAAGAAGAGTTGGCCGCAGGTAAGAAAGCCGACGAAGCAATCCGCGAAGGTTTTTCTCGCGCATGGCTTGCTATTCGCGACTCAAACATTGCACATATCATCTCAGCAGTTATTCTCTACTGGTTTGGCACCGCGCTTATCAAAGGCTTTGCGCTTGTGTTTGGTCTTGGAGTTGTTATCTCAATGATTTCTGCCATCTCCATCTCACGCACCTTCTTGCTCGCGTTGGGGCTTAAAGAGACAAGCAAAGTCGCGCATTTTCTTATGCGCTCTGGCTTGCGCAAATAAATTTTATGAATATTACTAAAAATCTAAGCTACTTCTTTATCCTCCCCGCAGCGCTTTCTATTGCGGCAATCATTGCCATTGCGCTTTGGGGACTCAAGCCCGGCATCGACCTCGCGGGCGGCTCACTCTTAGAGGTTAAATACCCAGCAGGGCGTCCAAATATCGAGTTAGTGCGCGAAACTACCAACAAGCTCGGGCTTGGCGAAGTACGCGTCCAGCCAACAGGCGACGATGGTCTAATCCTGCGCCAGCGTGACCTAACAGTAGATGAAAAAAACACCCTGCTCCAACCATTGCGCAACATGGGCGAGATGGAAGAGGTTCAATTCACCTCAATAGGTCCATCGATCGGACAAGAGTTGATGCAAAAGGCGTGGATAGCAATCTCTCTTGTGGTCATACTCACTATTCTTTTTATCGCGTTCGCGTTTCGTCATGCATCTAAACCTTCATCATGGAAGTACGGCGTCGTGGCTATCATCACCTTGCTGCACGATATCTTGGTACCAACAGGACTTTTTGCTCTGTTAGGACATTGGTATGGCGCCGAGGTTGACGCACTTTTCATCGTGGCACTCCTCACCATTTTAGGTATCTCCATCAACGACACTATCGTAGTCTTCGACCGTATCCGCGAAAACCTGGCGTTAAATGACGAAAAGCGTCGTCACGAAGAGTTCGAGCAAGTAGTAGACCGCTCAATCCGCCAAACCATCGCGCGCTCCATCAACACGTCAGTTACCGTTGTCATAGTACTTTTGTCACTTTACTTCTTTGGTCCCGAGTCGACCAAGAGCTTTGCGCTCACACTCACCGTGGGTATGATCGCCGGCACCTACTCGTCTATCTTCTTGGCCAGCCCGCTTTTGGTAGTCTGGGAAAAATTCTCTCGCAGGGTAAAATAGGGTAATGATCATCGGTATTACCGGCACACTGGGCGCAGGGAAGGGAACGGTTGCAGATTACTTAGTTGCAAAACATGGGTTCAAACATTACTCCGCTCGCGATGTGTGGAACGAAGAGATAGTTAAACGCGGGTTGCCCATTAACCGCGACAACATGGTGCTCATTGCCAACGACTTGCGTGCTAAACACGGTCCCGACTACTTCGCCCGCACAGCAATTGAAAAAGCTAAAGCCGCAGGAGTAGATGCGGTTATCGAGTCTATCCGCGCAGTAGGGGAGGCTCAAACGATTCAGCAAAACGGTGGGTTAGTGTGGGCAGTCGATGCAGATGTTAAAACTCGGTACGAGCGCATTGTTGTGCGTCAATCTGAAAGTGACAAAGTTACGTTCGACAAATTTGTGCAGGACGAAAAAACGGAGTGGGAAAATACAGATCCCAATAAACAAAACATCAAAGCAGTTATTGGCATGGCGGACAAAGTTTTTAACAACGACGGCACTGAAGAAGATTTGTTTGCTCAAGTTGAGGAGGCTTTGAAGAATTCATAAAAACTATTGCAATGAATTTTTCATGGGCATATATTTAACTTGCCTGGTAGGATAGTCTTATCAGTCAGTCGCTCTCAAAGTGACTTGGGGCCGCCCTCGGGCGGCTCTTTTTTACCCTTGCAACTTCCAAATAAAGGAGTAGTGTTCGGATAGCGCCGGCGCAGTTCTCGCGAACGAGGCCTTGTGCGCTAGTCCCTTCTCGGGACGTTTCCTCCCTTCGACTTGGGGCCGCCTAATCAGCGGCCCTTTTTTCTTCCTTACAAATTCAAGTGCAAGTGAGAGTATAAAGGTGTTCTGCTAGCTAGGTTCTCCGTACCTAGTTGTGGCAGTAAGACCCCCGCACTTGGGTCGCCTCCGGAATTAACCACTCCCGGGCGGCCCCTTTTTTTCCCAAAAATAGGGCCTAGGGCTTCATTTGACACCCTCCGATATATGTATATACTGGCTACATGATTTCCTGATCTGGTAGCCGTCTCCTCAAAAAGAAGGCCGCCATTTAGGCGGTCTTGTTTTTTTGACAACACCGAATAAAAAGCTCCGACGGTCGGCAGAGACCCGAGGAGAAATAGATCACACCGATCTTAAAGTCCTTCTCCGTAGTACAGAGAAGGCAAAGCCCGTTTTGTAAAAAGAAACGGGAGAAGCAAGCAAACAATAAAAACGAGAGAGGAAGAAAGACATTTTTCTCTTGTTCCGTAATTCGAGTCTAGGATTGCACCATGCGTGCAATTCAAAATATTCAGAGTTTGATCCTAGCTCAGGATGAATGCTAGCGGCGTGGATAAGGCATGCAA
>JAIFWM010000020.1 GCA_019661855.1 Candidatus Parcubacteria bacterium | reverse complement strand
TCTTCGTCAATGTCGCCCGTGTCATTAACGCCACTATTTTCAATAGCGCGCATGGTTTCCCACGCGCGGCGGTCGTCACCGTCTAGATAAAAGATCTCACGCAAGGCTATGTCTTTAGTTTTTGGATTTACCACCAACACTCCTTCGCTGTGCTTTTTAAGTGCTGCGTCGGTAATAGTAGGTTCGTCAGGAAAATCCAAGTATGAGTCGGTGATAAGTTTGATGAGATTTTGGTATCCATCAAAGTTTTTTGCATATAAGAGGAGTTTTTTGTTATTTTCAACGCGAACATCAACACCAATTATTGGTTTAATATCTGCTGCTTTGCACTCTTTATAAAATTCGATAGCACCGTAGAGATTGTGGATGTCTGTTAAGGCAAGAGAGTCGCAGCCAACCTCTTTAGCGCGCTTCACGAGGGCGGGGATTTTAGGTAAGGCCTTAAGCAATGAGTAGTGCGAGTGGACGTGTAGGTGAGTAAACTTCGCAGCCATGTGGTGAGTATAAAGCAAAAGGGCAGCCCGCAGTAGGTAGCGGACCGCCCTCGAACATGTTCGAACTTTTGTTAGAACCCGCTGAACGAGCCCCACGTAGTGCGTCGAGTATTCTCCTTAGGTTCCGGTTTCTGTTTCGCTCGGGCTTCCCTCTGCTTTGGTTGCTGCTTGTGGTTAGGGGGCAAAAATTTTACCTCCGGATTTTCAACTCTTGGCGGTTGTGTAGATAGGACAAATGTCTTGCCAGCCAATTCGTCATCAATGCGACGCCTATCCATCGCCATGATATCTGCGATAGCTTTGCCGTAGCGAGCATCAAAAACGCTGGCTACGATTTCGCGCGTTTCTTCCTGCACGATCTTGTGTGCCTCTTCTCGCACTATCTTTTTAATATCCTGAATCGTTAAAACTGATACGGGGAGTGTCGGTGTTGACACTGCCTGTGCAGTGGAGACTGGTGGTTTATCAGTCCCATACCAAATACCTATGCACGTCAGCATAACAGCGACGGCAGGATATTTTAAATCCTTGAACCTCATTTTTCGCACCTCTCTGGCTCAGAAGTTTATTTTTACGCGGTACTACTTTTATGAATTTTGACATGAGAACTTCATATTTTCAATGAAGATTGCGCCGGTGGTATCATGGAGGCATGCAGGAATTTATCCTGGGGGTTGATGAAGCGGGGCGAGGCCCACTCGCAGGTCCGGTTGCGGTGGGTGTTGTTCAAATTCCCCTCGGATTTGATGTGCGGAAGGAGTTTCCAGGAGTTACTGACTCTAAACTTCTTTCGAGGCAGAAGAGAGAAGAAATATTTATTAAAGTTGAGCGCCGCGCTTCGCGCGGCGACCTCTCGTTTGTCGTACGCTTTTCGGATCACGCACACATAGACAGTCACGGGATAGTACATGCGGTGCGTGAAGCGGTATGGACAGGCATCAAAAGTTTAAGCGCCCCTTCACACGCATTTGTCATGTTGGATGGATTGCTCAAAGCCCCAAAAGCGTACGCGCAACAAACATATATTGCAGGCGACCTGCGCGTGCCGGTTATCTCCCTTGCTTCAATTTGTGCCAAGGTAACGCGCGACCGATTGATGGAGCAGATGTCTATTTTATATCCAGACTATGGATTTGAGGCCCACAAAGGTTATGGCACGCTCGAACATAGGCGGGCGATACAAAAACATGGATTATGTGCGATTCATAGACGAAGTTATTGTAAAGTTGTCTAATTTTATTAAAGAGAGTATCATTGTTTTTTAGGTGCTCAAAGTGGGTACCGTTACTATTGGCAAGGAGGCCAAAGTGAAATGGGGGTAGAAGTGCCCGTTGAAAGACGGGATTTACCGCGAACAGTGCCGTGTCGAGGATGTGAGCACTGGTGTGCATACAATGTTTTTGGCACCAAAGTGCTCTGCGCTCGTGACCTAAAGAACAAGGTTTCGACCGCCACTTTTCGGGACGTTCCCGAGACCCACTGTGAGGGTCCAGTAAAGTCAGAAAAATAGTAAATGGAGGAAGCTCAATCCCGGGATCTGCTGACGCAGGCGCCCGGGGTTGTTATTTAGGGATAACTTGATATAGTGGGGGTCATGGTCGTACGAATGCGACATACGCGAGGGCACAGCAACAACCGCCGCTCGCACCACGCTTTAAAGGCGCACGGGCTCACTAAGTGTGAGTGCGGCTCTATGCGTGTAAGTCACCGCGCATGCGCGGTGTGTGGCCGATACAACGGCCGCGTCGTAGTCGATCATGCTGCTAAAGCACAGGCAAAACTTGTGAAAAAGCAGAAGCGTGAGGGAACCAAAAGTCAGGCACAGAAATAAACTTTCTTCTTTTGACTTTTGACTCTGGGCGTCGCAACTCTAGTTTTTAGGTAGTTCTTCTCTAACAATGGCTAACAGGCACCTTTCGAGGTCAGTAGTTTTGCAAACACTCTTTGAGTGGGATATACGCGCTCTGCCGAGCGTGGACGCTCACAATGCACTCACGCGCAATGTTGAGGAGTTTGCACCCGGTGCCGCTGATTCGGCTTTTATGGAGGATTTGCTTTCGGGTATTGTTGCTCGCAGGCTTGATTTGGATTTGGTTATAGAAAAGGCTGCACCCGAGTGGCCTGTAGCTCGTATAGCTCCGGTCGACCGCAACGTACTGCGACTCGGACTCTACGAACTTCTTTTTTCTGATCGCGAAAAGGTACCCGCTAAAGTAGCTATCAACGAAGCAATCGAACTTGCCAAAAGTTTTGGTGGCGAAAACAGCGGTCGGTTTGTAAACGGTGTGTTAGGTGCGGTGTACAAAGAGCTTGGCGAACCAGGCAAAGATGAGGTCTCTAAGAAGAAGAAAGAGATACCCTACGCAGAGATGCCGCAGCAGCGTTTGGGAGGAGCAGTGGTGTATGCCAAGAAGGGGAGTGAAATTTATCTTGCTTTAGTGCATGATATCTTTGGCCACTGGACCCTCTCTAAGGGCAAGATAGGTGATAACCCAGCTATTGCCAACGAAACCGCCGAAGAGGGAACGATCAGGGAAATAAAAGAGGAGTTAGGACTTGATGTGGTTATTAAAGAAAAGATTGGTGAAAACGAGTATGTCGCCTCTGACCCCACCGTGGGGAAGAAGCGCAAACATGTAACCTACTTTTTAGCAGAATCACCATTTGCTGAAATTGTGCTCGAAAAGAAAGGAGGATTAGATGACGCAAAATGGTTTAAGGTTCAAGATGCGCTCGAACTCAATTTTTACGAAGACATGCGCCCTATAGTGATCAAAGCAGTGCAGAAGTTAACAAAGGGAGCGAGTTGAGCTTAACAGGAAAATATGCCGAAAGATTTTAAATCATTTGAAGCACGCGTTGGTGTGCAGTTTAACGACCTGGACTTGATGCGCCAGGCTTTTACACATCGCTCATATTTAAATGAGCATCGTTCGGTTAAACACGGACACAACGAACGATTGGAGTTTTTAGGAGATGCAGTGTTAGAACTTATCTCCACACATTTTTTATATGAAAAATATCCCGACAAACCTGAGGGGGAGTTAACTGCCTTTCGCGCCGCATTGGTAAACGCGGTCACCTGTGCCGAAGTGGCACAAGATGTGGGGATCAATGACTACCTCCTCCTTTCACGCGGCGAAGCCAAAGACACTGGTCGCGCGCGCGGCGTCCTCTTAGCAAATGCCTTCGAAGCGTTAGTTGGTGCTATTTATCTTGACCAGGGCTACGACGCCGCGCGCGCTTTTATTGAAAAACATCTTTTCCCTAAACTCGACACTATTGTCAAGAAAAAATTATGGCAAGATCCTAAGTCTACGCTGCAGGAAAAAGTTCAAGACGAGGCTGGTGTTACACCGCACTATCAAGTCTTGCGTGAGAGTGGTCCAGATCATGACAAACACTTTGTTGTTGGGGTGTATATGAAAACTACGATGCTCGCCGAAGGGTCAGGTAAATCTAAACAAGAGGCCGAGGCCTCTGCTGCTCGCGCAGCACTAGACATCAAGGGTTGGTAGTGGTATAACTCTTTTCGAAAGATCTTAACTCCAGGAGGAACTAATGGCTGGTCCAGTTGAAGTACTCGACGCAGTGTTTGTTGCGCTTACGCAACGGCAGTGGAATTGGGAACGCACAGAAGATGGCATTCAAGTAACGACATCCAATTTGGTCACTGATTTCTTCTTTAACTTTGTTTTTGACGAAGGATCAGAGACCTTTCTCATGACCTGTGCGTTCTCGCTAGAGTCTCATGATGAGGAGATAGCTCGGCTCATCACCCTCATGAATTTTAGGACTCGCTTTGGACATCTAGTTCTAGAGGAAGAAGCTGGTGTCATAATGTGGAGGTACGGTCTGCCTCTACCGGGAAATACAGTGTTCAATGTGTGTCAATGCGAAGAGCTAATCAATCAAGCTCTGCAAAATTGTGACATATGTTACAAAGCGATGAAGTTCATTGAAGAGAATCAAATGTCAGCACAGGGTGCCATGGAAATGGCCTCCTTTCCTACACAGGGTAATGCTTGATAGGCGAACAAGGGCGAAGCCGCGCAGTGCGCGGCTTCTTTCTTTTTTAGATATAATAGGAGCACATGCGTCTGAAATCGATTGAACTATCGGGGTTTAAGTCTTTTGCCAAAAAAACGACCCTCGAATTTCCTGGGTCTATTACCTCTATCGTGGGGCCTAACGGCTCGGGCAAGAGTAACGTGGCCGAGAGCTTTCGCTTTGCGTTAGGCGAGCAGTCGATGAAGTCTATGCGCGGCCGCCGTGGCGAGGATTTGATCTGGAACGGTTCGCCCGCACTTCCACGCTCAGGTAAGGCGGGAGTTAAGCTAGTTTTTGATAACAGCGACCGCGCGTTGACCTTGGATTTTGACGAAGTGTCTATTGAACGCGTGGTACACCGCGATGGCACCAACGACTATTTACTTAACGGTTCCCAAGTGCGCTTGCGCGATGTTGCAGAGCTTTTGGCTCAAGCTAACATCGGCGCGTCAGCACACCATATTATTTCTCAAGGTGAGGCAGACCGGATTCTTTCAGCAAGCTCTAAAGAACGCCGCGAGATGATAGAGGATGCGTTAGGGCTCACTGCCTATTTGTATAAACGAGAGGAGGCCGAAAGAAAGCTCGAGAAGACGGGCGAAAACATGCGCGAGGTGGAAGCGATGCGCCGCGAACTGGTGCCGCATCTTAAGTTTTTGCAGTCGCAGGTCAAAAAGATAGAGGACTCACAAAAGTTGCGTGACGAATTGTTTGAGCGCTATCAAGAATACTTGAGCCATGAAGATTTGTACCTGCGCTCGGAGCGTGCACATCTTAACGAAGAGCGCTCGGTTGAAGCAGAGCATACAGAGCTCGACCATCGTGTTGCAGCGCTTCGCAAAGAGCTTGAAAAAAAGCACGACAAAGGTTCAGACAAGTTAGTAGAGCTCGAAACGCAAGGCCGTGCAGCCGCGCGGGCACGTGAGGAAGTGTTGCGTAAATTGGGAGGTATAGAGGGTGAGATGCGTGCACACGCAAGGTTAAGTGGTGATGGTACGCCCGTGCCCGCGCGTGAGGCCAAAGAGTTTAGCCAAAAAATCCTTGAACTTGCCGAAGGATCTAAAATTTCAGAGCTTATAGCACTCGCTCGGTCATTCTTGCTCAGACTTTCATCAAGTGGCGGCACTACGTCACTTGAAGATCTGCAGGCGCAAAAGAAACACCTAGAAGAAATGCTGCATGCATCAGAGCGCGAAGAGGAGCGAGTGCTCGGCGAAGTGGCCGAGCTTCGTAAACGTATAGAGGGCGAAAACGAAGCGTCACGCGAGTCGGAGCGCGAACTTTTTACTGCTATGGCTCGTCGGTCTGAGTTAGAAGGTAAGCTCATTGCCTTGCGCGCACGCGAAGAGTCACTGAAGCGCGAAGAAGAACGTTTTAAAGAGGAGGTGCGTGAAGCGGCAGTGCTACTTTCGCGTATACCAGAGTATGAAAATGCTGTCTTTGAGGACGAGCCTCGTGTGGCTCAAGAGGAGCGTCGCCGCAAGCTTGAGCGCGTCAAGATAAAACTCGAGGAGTCGGGCTTAGGCAATACCGATGAAATAATGAAAGAGTTTAATGACACAACCGGACGCGACCAATTTTTGATGCGTGAACTCCAAGACCTCGAGTTGTCTGCACAAAAGCTCCGCGAACTTATTGAGGAGCTAACCAAGACACTTGAGGTTCGCTTTGCCTCAGGAATTGAGAAGATAAATACTGAGTTTGATAACTTCTTTAAACTTATGTTTGGCGGTGGTGGCGCGTCACTGCAGCTAATCAAAGAACAGAAATTGCGCAGGTCAGACCTTGAGGAGTCCGACGAGGACGTCGAAGTTGAAGAGGGAATCGAAATAGGCATCAACCTACCGCATAAGCGCATCAAAGGACTCCATATGCTCTCAGGTGGAGAGCGCGCGCTTACCTCTATTGCCCTCATCTTTGCTATGTCGCAGGTTAACCCACCGCCATTCCTTATACTCGACGAGACAGACGCGGCGCTCGATGAGGCCAACTCGCGCCGCTATGGCGACATGATCAGTAGTCTCGCCAAGAAGTCGCAACTTATTTTAATAACGCACAACCGTGAGACCATGAGCCGCGCTGGTGTGCTCTATGGTGTCACGATGACCAAAGACGGTATATCTAAACTTCTGTCTGTTAAGTTTGAAGAAGCTTTGGCGGTGGCTAAATAGTGATTTCTTCACTGTCCACATTTGCATCTATAAACGTTTAGTGATTAACTGGGAACCGTTTGTCACACAGTAGGAGAGGTTGATGGAGCAGGACAGGCCCACAGTCGTTGCAAGCATCACCATGGATGACATTCGCGAGCGACTTGATCGTAATATCGACGTTGTTCTACCCGAGACTCGGGGAAGGACTCGCGACGAACGATCACAGATGCTTGACTGGTCTCAGCGCGACATCGAGGACTAGCGCACCAGTTCGAAATCAAGGGTGCGAGCCGAAAGGTCAGCCCCAACCAACTTCACGTGCACCCTGTCTCCCAGGGTGTACTTTTTTTTATGCTTCTGACCAATGAGCGCGTACTCCTTTTGCGAATAGTTATAAAAGTCATCTCCTAAGGCACGCACGCGTATCAAACCTTCGGCTCCGGTGTTAGGGTCTTCAACATAGAGTCCCCAGTCGGTAACTCCCGAGATAATTGCATCAAACTTTTGGCCGATTTTGTCTAACATATACTCAACCTGTTTATAGCGGATACTCTCGCGCTCGGCGTCGACTGCCTTGGCCTCCGCCTCGCTTGCAGCGATACAAAGCTTTTCAAGATGTGTGTACTCGCGTCTTGTTATAGGCTTGCCGTTTAAGTGTGAGGCAAGGATGCGGTGTACCAACATGTCGGGGTAGCGGCGAATAGGGGAAGTAAAGTGCGTATAGTGCTTAAAAGAGAGTCCAAAGTGACCAATATTTTTAGTTGAGTAAATAGCTTTAGCCATCGTGCGCAGTGTTGCAGTGCGTATGAGATGCGCTTCAGGCTTGCCTTCGATCTGAGCAAGAAGTTTTTGAATATCTTTAGCTGAAGGAGACTTCTTTTTTTGGGCAAAGTCATAGCCAATAGCTCGTACAAAGGTTGCAAGCTCGTCTATGCGGTCTGCTTTAGGTTGATCGTGGATTCGGTAGAGGAAGACAAGATTTTTCTCTGGCACCTCTTTAGCGAGTTTAGAAATATGGGTAGCAACCTCGCGGTTAGCAAGAAGCATAAACTCCTCGATCATTTTCATGGTCTCCAACCGCTCTTTACGAACAATTTTGATTGGCTTGCCCTGCTCATCTAACTCAAACTTAAACTCATTATCACCAAAGTCGATAGCGCCTTCGCGCTCGCGCTCGGTGCGCAAGATCCGTGCAAGGTGACGCATCAGAGCAAGTAGGGGAGCAAAGTCTCCCTTGCCACTTTCTAATACTTCTTGGGCACTTTCGTAGGTAAAACGCTTTTGTGAGTGGATGACAGATTTATGAAATTTAGTTTCGAGCACCTCGGCCTTTTGGTTCATGCGAAAAACTGCCGAAAAGACCAAACGGTCTTCGTTGGGTTTAAGAGAGCAGATGTTAGACGAGAGCTCTTCGGGGAGCATCGGGATAGTGGAGTCAACCAAGTAAACGCTCGTGCCTCGGCGCTGCGCCTCTGCCTCAAGTGCAGTTTCTTCACGAACGAAGTGAGTGACGTCGGCAATATGTACGCCTATTTCGTATTCGCCATTGTCTAACTCTTTAATCGAAAGTGCGTCGTCGAAGTCTTTGGCATTTTCAGGATCGATAGTAAATGTAGGCACCGTACGAAAGTCAACACGAAACTTTAGTTCGTCTTCGATAATTTTTGAGTGTAGTGATTCAAGTGAACGTGCTTCGTTAACAACATCTTGAGGAAACTGTGTTCGAAATCCATGATCAAGCACGATCGCGTTCATTTCGGTGCGGTGTTCGCCAGCGTGACCAATGTGTTCAACCACGTGACCTATAGGATCTTCTTTACCAGTAAATGAATCAAGATGTACTAAAACTTTTTCTCCTTCATCAAATTCGGTTTTACCAATTTTGATAGGACGATAAAATTTTGGATCATGAGCAAGGGCAAACATGTCGTGACCATTGCGCTTGAGTGTTGCAACAAAGTCGGTCTTAGCACGCATCACGACGCGTGCAACTTTGCCTTTGGGTCGGGGGAAGAGGCCAGTAAGCTCAACCTCAACCTCGTCGCCGTTGAGTGAACCAGCAAGGTCGTCTTTGCCTATCTCAACATCCTCATGACCCTCATAGGGCAAGAAGCCCCGGGCGTTACGGGTGAGTTGGAGGATGCCGGTTAGGGTCTTTTTTGGAATCTCTTTAGACATGAATTGATATGTTAGCCTTTACCGAGATATGTTGCAAATTAATACTTTCTCGCCCAGATCTCGGTTTAATTTTGTTAAAGACATATTGCAGTAATTAGACATATGCTTCGCAGAATTACAGAAATGCCTCTGTCGAGAGCGGCAATTTCCTGCTGATAAATTGCCTCGAGCTCGCACCGTCGTGCTCGCTACTCTCTCCCAAGGCACTTCTGCTAATTCTGTCTCATATAAAGATGTCCACATACACCCTATTCTAAACCCTAAAAAATAGTTCTATTATTAGTCCACAGGGCAATTCGCTAAATCGGCGAATTGGCCTTTTTTTGTTTGGTTATTTAGCCAGACGAAACTTAAAAAAAGTGGAAGAAAACCTTAAAAATTTAAACCTCATTTCATCGGTTGATGCAGCCGAACTTTTTGGTATCACCAACGACTACGTAACGATGTTGTGCCGCCGCAAGAAGATAAGCGGCCAACTCATTGGTAAGCGTTTGTGGTTTGTAAGTAAAGACGAGCTTGCAACGTACTTGTCTTCAATGAAGCAAAAGGAGATTGCTCGTCATGAAGCTCTTTCGCAACAGATGAAGCAGGAATATGTTCAAGTTTCTGTAGTTAAAAAAATTGCAGAGCCAGTGCTTTCACCAATACAAAGGAGATCGCTTGGATCTAAATATATTGCCGGTGCGGTTATTGCAATGATTCTTTCAGTTTCTGTAGTTACGGCAGCTCCGTATTTTCCTCGTACTAACCAAGCGCTTGCTGCAGCAACGTCATTGAGCTCACCGTTTTTCTCAAACTTTTGGAATAACGCAGTTTCGTTTGTAGAAAATCTTTTTTCACCCAAAACGTATTTGGTTGAAACGCCAAAAGAGTCGCCAGTTGCTAGCGTTCCTACTGCATCGTCAACAATTGTTAATAACTATCCAGTTGTTGAACGCACCGAGCACACGGTAGAAAAAATAATAGAGCGTGTGGTAAGTGGCAATGGTATCGCACGCACTGAGTTTGAAGATCGTCTTCTTGCACTCACGCAGTTTGTGATCGACTACAACAATACTCGAATCTTCCTTGGTGGTCATAGTGGTGGTGGAGGAAGTAGCTCGGTTACCAACGTAACCAATATCACAAGCTCGGGTACCTCAAACTTTGGACAGACGTTTGAGATAGCTAGTGGTGCATTGGTGCCAACCACGACACTAGGCATCATCGTTGCGTCGTCGACTATTGCCGGAGATCTAACCGTGACAGGAGCTTTCAGAGTTGCGTCGCTTGCAAGTTGTGACACTATCGACACCGACTCAAATGGCAACTTCTCTTGCGGCACTGATCAGACCTCAACAGGAATGGCAAACACTTTTAACTTTGCGACAAACTTTGGAGTCCTCTCTGCAGCAACCTCGTCGGTGTTATGGGCACAAGGCGGAATCTTTGCGTCGTCTACTTCGCATTTTGCCACTGCAGACTTTGCACAGGGATTCATGTCGTTTGCCTCATCAACGATTGGTAATGGGGTTCAAGGACTAATCGTTAATGGTAGTGCGACGACCACCGGCAGTTTGTCAGTGAGTGGTCAGACTGTTGGCCCCAGTTTTGCAGATGCTCTAAGATCTGGCACGCCAAACTTTTATCTCGACGGTTCAGGTTTCTTCTTGAGGAATTCGGCTCTGATATCTTGGTCAAGCATCGCTGATGCGTACAACGGAGCTGGGGATCTTAACCTGACTCGCGGTGCGGCAAGTACGTTGTACATAAATAATATTTCCGGCGATCATAATGCCACAATCATCGCAGGATCTCTTGGTCTTGGCACCACCTCGCCATATGCAAAACTTTCAGTCAGTGGGGAAGTAGTGGCTGCAAACTTTACTGCAACCACCACGGCAACTTCAACCTTCCCCCGAGCGCTCTTTACTCAAGCAACTACTACTAACTTTGCGATCACCGGTATTAGTTCTAGCCTCCTTAAAACTTTGTCGAACGGAGCGGTAGTTGGAGCAATCGCAGGTACCGACTACTTAACTTCAGCAAACGTTGCAGGGTATCCATTTACTACCTCAAATAACTTCGGTCAAACTGTTTCAGCAACTTCAACTCCAATCTGGGCACAGGCGGGGATCATGTCTTCGTCAACCGCTCAACTCACCAATGCAAATATCTACGGCAACTTTAACTTTGCTACCACTTCATCAAATGCTTCAT
>JAIFWM010000064.1 GCA_019661855.1 Candidatus Parcubacteria bacterium | reverse complement strand
AGAACCTACGGGCGCGCTTTATGGCATCATCTCGATGCTCGTTAAAATAATTAAAGATTTAAAACCCGACTATATTGTCGCGGCATATGATTTACCGGGCGCAACGTTTCGTCACGCAGCGTTTAAAGAGTACAAAGCAACCCGACCAAAAGGTGAACCGGATTTAATTTCGCAGATCAAACGCTCGCGCGATGTGATAGACGCGTTTGGCATCCCGCGTTACGAAAAAGAAGGATTTGAAGCCGACGATGTTATAGGCACTATCGTTCAGCAAACAAGAAAGGAAAAAAATCTCGATGTTGTTATTGCCTCTGGCGACATGGACACGCTCCAACTCATTGAGGGTGACAACGTGCGTGTCTTTACTCTTAAGAAAGGACTTTCAGACACTATTCTCTACGATCAAAAAGCAGTTGAAGCGCGATTTGGATTTTCGCCTCTGTCTCTCCCGGACTACAAAGGGTTGCGGGGTGACCCATCTGACAATATCCCTGGCGTAAAAGGAGTGGGGGAGAAGACAGCAATGATTCTTATTGGCCAGTTTGGCACGATTGAGGAGATGTATAAGGCGCTTAAAAAGGATCCTGAAAAACTTGAGGTGCTCGGCGTTAAGGGTGGCATGATAGAGAAACTAAAAGAGCAAGAGGAAGAAGCGCAGTTTAGTAAAATGCTTGCCGAGATTCGCCGCGACGTGCCTATCAACTTTGCGTTACCTAAAGCCACGTGGAGTGAAAGTGCTGACCCCAACAAAACACTTGCCATGCTCTCGGAGTTTGAATTTCGCTCGCTTATACCTCGCGTGAAAGAACTCTTTGGCACGCCTGCACTGTTTGAAGAGGCAGCTCCACAAGAAAAAGTGAATGAAAAAGAATTAGCCGAAGTGCTTGTTGCAGTCTCAGTTTTAGACTCTACGATCGCACAGCCAACACTGGAGGATGTGTATCACTTGGGGAAAAGTACTACCTTCGTTGAGGCCAAACAAAATATCTTGGCAGAAATCAAAAAGAAAGAACTGGACTTTATTTTTGAAAAAGTGGAGTGGCCACTATACCCAGTGTTGCGCCAGATGGAGCGGCGCGGAGTTTTGATCGACAAAGAGTATCTCAAAAAGCTTTCGCATGAATATCACACCGAACTCGACAAAATTGCTGCGCGGATTAATACGGCAGCAGGACAAGAATTTAATATCAACTCACCCAAACAACTTGGTGAGGTGTTGTTTGATAAGTTAGGGCTAGCTGCGAAGAATCAAAAAAAGACTGCAGGAGGCCAGCGTTCGACGCGCGAAGAGGAGTTGATGAAGCTGCGCGAATTGCATCCCATAATCGACGACATTTTAGCGCATCGCGAACTCTCGAAACTGTTAGGTACGTACATTGATACGATCCCGAAACTCATCGACGATGAAGATAGGTTGCACACCACCTTTATACAAATGGGTGCGGCAACGGGGCGCTTAGCAACCCAAAATCCTGGCGTGCAAAACATCCCCATCAAAAGCGAGTTAGGTCGCGCTATTCGTCATGCGTTCATGGCGCCTAAGGGGTGGAAGATGGTGTCGTTTGACTACAGCCAGATTGAGCTGCGCTTAGCGGCGTTTCTCTCGGGAGACAAGACGCTTTCGGACATTTTTAAAGGTGGGCGAGACGTACACAACGAGGTTGCTGCAAAAGTGTTTAATGTCGACGAAAAATCAGTGACGCCCGAAATGCGTCGCAGAGCTAAGGTGATTAACTTCGGCATCCTCTATGGCATGGGAGTAAATTCGCTGCAGCAAGCGCTTGGCACCTCGCGCGCAGAGGCACAAAAGTTTTATAACGATTATTTTGAGGCGTTTCCACGACTTGCAACCTACATCGAAGAGGTTAAGGGAGACGCCGCGCGCAAAGGGTACACACAAACACACTTTGGCCGCCGCAGATACTTTGAGGGAATTAAGTCGCCTATACCGTACGTGCGCGCCGCGGCAGAGCGCATGGCTATTAATGCACCTATCCAAGGTACGCAGGCCGATTTGGTAAAACTCGCGATGATTCGTATTGATGAAATATTAAGAGAAGAGGGAATGATAGACAAAGCACACATGCTCCTCCAAGTGCATGACGAATTGGTATTTGAAATTGAAGAAGGTTGGGTAGAAAAGCTAGCACCACGGATTAAAGAGTGTATGGAACATATCGTGCCTGAAAAAGAGCGAAGCGGTATTCCGTTTATTGCTGAAGGAAAGATTGGACAGAATTGGGGGGAGATGCGATGCTTAAAATTTATCTTAATAAAAAAGGAAAAGGGGAAGAGCTGAAATGGGAAAGTATATCTCAAGAGGAGCTCGCAGGAATTGCCTCGACGACCGCGCTCTTTGGCGGCAACCAAACCTATGTACTCTCGAATGCGTTAGAAGCACTTGAAGATATGCTCGAGGTGTTTCAAGAGTCGCCACACACGTTCATATTTGAAGAAGAGAAACTACTCAAAGCGCGGCGCACTGCTGCGGAAAAAGTGGGAGCAAAGATTGAAGAAGAAAAAGTAGAGAAAAAAGAATGGAAGTTCGACAACTTTGGTGTTGCCACAGCGCTTGGTAACAAAGACCGCAAAAAACTCTGGCTTGCACTTATGCAGTCGTTTGCAGCGGGGGAAAAAGCGGAAGCAGTTGCAGGATTGATGGCATGGAAGGCACGTCAGATGCGCGACCCTAAACTCTCGCGCGAGCTCACGTTTATGTATCACGACTCCCACCGCGGCGCGGGGGATCTTGAATTGTTGCTTGAGCGTTTCGCCCTTAAGCTATAGCTGTTTTTGGGTTTTTGTTGTAAATTAAGCGCATTGCGCCCATACGTTCGTATGAGGCGCTCGTTCGAGACAATCAGAAGTTCAAGCTTCTGTTGTCGGTCTCACTCGCGCCCATAGCTCAGTCGGTAGAGCGGCTCCCTTTTAAGGAGAAGGTCCTTGGTTCGAATCCAAGTGGGCGCACTAACGTGTAAGGCTAAATAAGGCAATGCCTGCAGCGACAGAAACATTTAAACTTTCTTTTCCTCGTCCCTGGTTTCGAGGATGGTGAGCTTGTCGAACCATTGCACCATGCATGGGGATTTCAAGAATGTGGTTGGCATATTTGAGCGATGCGGCAGAGATGCCGCGCACTTCGTTACCCATGATCACTGCGAGTTTGCTTGTTGGTTTAAAATCAAAAAGCGATTTAGATTTTTCGTTTTGCTCTATCGCCACTATCTCAAACCCTTCTTTCTGTAACTTTTTTAAAACAGGCGTGAGTTGCTTGTGTTGCGAGTGGGGGACACTCGCCTCCGCACCAAGCGAAACTTTAACAAAGTCTTTGCGTACTTTGCCGCGCGGGTCAGTAAGCCCGGGCGTATAGCCCGTTAAATAAATCTTTTGTACCCCTGCCGCATCAGAAGTACGAAATATAGACCCCACATTGTGGGCGCTACGGACGTTATGAAGCACAACGACTACCTCCATCTAGAGAGGTATATCAAATGCAAGGGCACCTGCGCCAGAGATAAGGAGCGAGAGGCATATCACTTTCAAGAAGATATAGTCCACTCGGCAGAGCGGTGTTGCTCGTGGGTGAGACTTGGCATACCAGGCTTGGGTACCGCTCATGATGATTCCTGCGAGTGCACCAATTTGTGTGTAGTAGCCAAGAAAGAGCGAAAGAGCAATCAGTACTTCAATCGCCAGTGCGATCCAAAGCCACACGCCAAGCGAAACTTTAAGTTCTTCGCGACGCTTGTAATGAACATACGCAATAAAGCCAAACGCTACTGCTACCAAGATGCGCAAGAGTGTCGGTGCAAAAAACGAAAACATTAAGAGGCTTGGAAATGTGTTTAACATATTATTGTGGTGTTTGTTCGGGTGATAATCCTTCTGGATCAGCGGGCACCGTTGTGGTTGATCCTTGGATAATACCACTGCCACCATTGGTAGGTACTATAATCTGCGGCGCTGATGGAGGTGTTAAGAAGTATCCGCGCAGGTCTGCACGATTGGCCCCACCAAAGAGGAACCAGCCAATAGATATCACTGCTAAAAAGCCAATAAGCCCGAGTGCTATGCCTGCGGGTGTCCCCTGAGGTGCGTCGTCTGCCATTAACTAATGATAACCCAAGTTTTTAAGCTGTCCTTCAGTTATTTTGCGATCACTCCATTTTTCTTTCTCACCATTGGCTCTCATGATGTAGGGGTCAGTACCCTTGCCGGTAATTAACACGGCGTCGCCCTCTTCCGCCTCTTTCAGTGCTTCATAAATAGCTTTTGTACGGTCGCGGATGACATGAGGTGTCTGCTTGGTAAAACCTTGAGCAATTTCATTGATTATTTTTTGTGGATCTTCGTCGTATGGGTCTTCATCGGTGAGGATTACAAAGTCACAGTATTCATCGGCAACTTTGCCCATCTCGGCACGCTTCCACGTGTCGCGCCCACCACCCGTGGAGCCCATGACCGCAATAAGTTTGCGGTCGCCTTGGTACGCCTCAAACAAAGCTTTGAGCGAGTCAGGTGTATGCGCATAGTCAACAACGACCGTGTAGGGTTGACCTTTCTCCACGCGCTCCGCGCGGCCAGCAATAGGGTGCATATGTTCCAACGCTTTTTTAATAGTCTCGCGCGGTATGCCCATTGCTTCGGTTAGTACCAAAGCTGCCAACACATTTTTTAAGTTAAACTCTCCGGGCAAAGGAACAGTAAAAAGATCACTCTTCCAAACGAAGCGCACACTTTTGTCACTCACATTGTAGGGCTCTGCATCTTTGAGCGAAAATGGCACTTTATGCTCAACTGCAACTGCTAAAAAGTCTTTGCCGTATTTGTCGTCAGC
>JAIFWM010000019.1 GCA_019661855.1 Candidatus Parcubacteria bacterium | reverse complement strand
AAATTTTTATCTTCGACTTAGATTTAGTTTGAGTTCGAATAAGACAAAGACATTCAATGAGCGGCATGCCACCGCGCACTAGAAATGACAGGCGCTTGGCAAAAAGCGTTTGTTCTTTAATTTTATTCATTGATGGCGCGTAAGAGTTCGGTAATGGTGGTCTCACCTCTGCGCGCTTTGGCAAGACCATCTTCATACATAGTGGTCATACCGTTTTGAATAGCAATTTTGCGAATCACATCTGCAGATTCTTTCTCCAGAATTGCCTCGCGGATTTGTTGATCTACGACAAGCACTTCGTTTAAGCCA
The DNA here is from genome assembly GCA_019661855.1 of Candidatus Parcubacteria bacterium. Taxonomy (GTDB): domain Bacteria; phylum Patescibacteriota; class Minisyncoccia; order Phycocordibacterales; family SBAW01; genus GWA1-54-10. Next base: position 11,029 of record JAIFWM010000019.1, on the reverse strand, counting down.
ATGCGGCCGTAGTATCCGCTTCCATCGCATACTGCACAACCGCTTCCTTGATATTCAATCTCTCCTTTATCGTTTTGTACTTCTGTTATACATGCCTTGCATATCCGACGGACAAGACGCTGACCTATTGCAAGTTCGGCCGTCGAGGCCACCAAATACGGATCAATACCCATGTCGAGTAAGCGCGGCAAAGTTGTGGCGGCATCGCTTGTGTGTAAAGTAGAGAGAAGCAAGTGACCAGTTAAAGCAGTATTTACCGCAATGCTCGCTGTTTCAGGGTCGCGAATCTCCCCCACCATAATTATGTTTGGATCTTGGCGTAGTATCGAGCGCAACCCTTGAGCAAAGGTAAGACCTGTACGCGGGTTGATTTGAATTTGTGTGATATCAGAAACTGCATACTCTATAGGATCCTCGATTGTCACGATCGAAACATCCTTGGTATTTAACATTTTTATGAGCGTATAGAGAGTAGTGGTTTTGCCTGAACCAGTAGGACCTGTGGCAAGAATCATGCCGTGAGGCCGTTTGATTGCTTTTACTATCTTTTCTTGATCTTCGGGGCTAAAACCAAGTGCATCCAGAGAAAAATCTCCTTCTTTGTCTGCTAGTAAGCGCAAGACGGCATTCTCTCCAAAATAGGTGGGGGTGATAGACACGCGTACATCGACCGGCTGACCTTGCGGGAGCATCACACGAAAACGGCCGTCTTGCGCGGCCTGATGCTCGTCAGTTCGAAGCCAAGACAATACTTTGATGCGTGAAATTACTTCCGGGTGAATCGTATTGGGAAAAAGGAATTTTTCATGCATCACTCCGTCAATACGTAAACGAACTTTTACTCCTCGATCAGTTGGATCGATATGTATATCCGATGCGCGTAATCCATGAGCCTGCACCAGGAGTGCATTAACTAGGTCGACTATAGACAGAGTATTTTTCGAAAGTTCTTCCTCAACAAGACCAAGGAAAGTAGGTGCGGGCTCAAAAGGTAGAGGTTTTTTTGGCAGAATGTCCGTTTGAAGCCCTTTTTGCATGGCGGCTTTATACTGCAAATCCAACCTTCTGTCCATTTAGCTTTTATATAAATTTGTTCGACTTACGAAGTCGAACAGGGAATACCTATATTTAGAGCCAAATGTTCGACTTCGTAAGTCGAACATTTGTCCTTCCTAACAGGACGAACTATCACCCTACCCATCTTCACTCAAAGGGGTATACTTGGGGTATGAAAATGATTGGAGGGATCGTGGTAGTGCTTGTCGTCTTGGTAGGTGCCTACCTTTTCTTAACTAATAAAGTGCAGGCGCCGGTTATTAATGGTGGCACAAATAGCGGATCGGATAATACAGGAACTGTTGGGACAAAAGATCCATCGAAAGATGATTTAATTGTAGTCACGTCGGTCAAAGCGAATCAAAAAGTTTCTTCGCCACTCACCGTACAAGGTAAAGCACGCGGCAGTTGGTATTTTGAAGCAAGTTTCCCTTATGAACTTAAAGACGCAGAAGGTCACGTGCTCGCTCAAGGACCAGTCGAGGCACAGGGTGACTGGATGACCGCAGAGTATGTACCCTTCACCTTTATTATCAACTACGCTCCTCAGCCTGCAGGTTCAAAAGGTACGCTCGTGTTGCATAAAGACAATCCATCCGGACTTCCTGAAAACGAAAACCAGTTAGAGATCCCTATTACTTTTTAGAGTGTAATATTGCGGTCGTTTTGATGAGCCTCAAGCTTGAGGTTTTCGGCGCGCCAGCCTATGCCATTGGCTATAACCTGGATGAGAGAGCCTGCCCCAGCCAACGCCAGGAAGAATATGATCGTCCACGCCCAGTCGTATATAAAGTAGAAGAAAACAACTGCCAAAGCTGCCCAAAAGCCTATGCACCACGGGCACTGTAGGAGATCATGAATAGTGTGGCGCAGTCCCGAGCCAAAGGGTTTTACCTCAACATAGGTAATTCCATCTTTTTCATATTCAACCGAGTCAGCAAAAAGCTCGCGGAACCAACGGGTAATTTTATCGTAGACAATAAGGCGCGTAACCCGAAAGGTCGCAAACGCCATGAGCAGCGCATCAAACGGTGGGACAGAAACTAAAAATCCTCCACGCATCTGCTTCATAACTATAAGCGCACCCACGAGCACAATCACAAAAAATATCGAAAAAACAAAATTCCAGATATTTTGATCTTCTTTTGGTCTATGAATGTTCATCCTGAAACTATAACACAACACTTTTTGGGTGGGAGAAAGTACTTCAAAATAGAGCCATTTTAGCCTAAAAAAGTCATTTTTTGAGCCTTTTGGTGAAAAAAAGTTGCATGAAGACGAAAACCGTTCTCTTTTTGCTTATACACAGGTTTCTTTCAGCTCAAAGGTCGTACAATTAACTTCTTGAGTTTGGAGAGGGCCATTAATTTTTATTAGCCGTTATTAAAAATCTTTATGCCAACCACACAAAAAACTAAAAAGAGAAACGGCGAGATCGTCGATTTCGTTCCAGGAAAAATTGCGATCGCAATTCAAAAAGCATTCGCTGCAGTTCTTGGCGACTCACGCGAAACAGAAGCACATGACATCACTCGCATTGTGGTTGATGCGATTGAATTAAAATTTGCAAACACTGCATTCATTCCAACCGTTGAAGAAATTCAAGACTTGGTTGAGACCGCACTCATGGAGCGCGGCTACTTTGATGTTGTTAAATCTTACATTATTTATCGGTACGAGCACGAGAAAATAAGAGAGGAAAAAAAGCAAGAGGTAATCGAGAAAATCGCTGACTCTGCACTATATATTCAGAAGCGTGACGGAGGCAAAGAGGCCTTTTCTGACAGTAAATTGACCCGCACCCTCCTCCTTGCCGCACAAGGATACGAACGCGCAATAGATGTGCCCGCTATTGTTGCTCGCGTACGCGCAGAGATGTACGAAGGGATCAAAACAAAAGAAATTCACGAAGTGTTAGTAATGGTAGTGCGTTCACTTATTGAACGTGATCCTGCACACTCGTATGTTGCTGCGCGATTACTTTTGCAAGCAATGTATCGTGACGTCATAGGAACCATCGATTACGATAAACTTGAAGAAGCACACAAAGATGCATTCATGCGCAGCATTCGTCGCGGCGTTGAACTCGGCCAGTTTGATGCACGCTTGCTTGACTTTGATTTGCCAAAGCTCGCTGAATCGCTCGTTGTCGAACGCGACCGCGACTTTAAATACTTAGGACTTCAGACACTCCAGGCTAACTACCTCTCTCGCGAACATGGCACCAAAAAGCTCCTTGAGACCCCACAGATCTTCTGGATGCGCGCTGCTATGGGCATGGCACTTACCGAAAAGACGCCGGAAGAGCGCATGCGCTATGCTGTCGAGTTTTATGAGGTAATGTCGGCAATGTTCTACACCCCCTCCTCCCCTACTCTCTATCACTCTGGCCTCCAAAAGCCCCAGCTTTCGTCTTGCTTCCTCTCTACGGTGCCAGACGACCTCCACGCTATTTTTGATGAGTATAAGGACTCTGCACAGCTCCTAAAATATGCAGGCGGCATTGGAGCCGACTGGACACCTATCCGCGCTACAGGCTCTATTATTAAGACCACAGGTGTCGAGAGCCAGGGTGTTATTCCATTTCTTAAAGTAGCCAACGACGTCACTATCTCTATTAACCGCTCCGGACGACGCCGCGGTGCTGCTGCTGTGTATCTTGAGTATTGGCACCTCGACATTGAGGACTTCATGGAGCTGCGCAAGAACACGGGCGACGAGCGCCGACGTGCACACGACCTAAACACCGCCGTATGGATCCCCGACCTCTTTATGAAGCGCCTTGCCGAAGACGGGTACTGGACCCTCTTCTCTCCGTCAGACGTGCCCGACCTACACGATCTTTTTGGTAAAAAGTTTGATGCGGCGTACATTCGCTACGAAGAACAGGCCGAAGCAGGTAAGATTCCTCACCACAAGAAAATCCGCGCCGCTGACCTCTGGAAGAAGAACCTCACCATGCTCTTTGAGTCTGGCCACCCGTGGGTTACTTGGAAGGACCCGTCAAACATCCGCTCGCCTCAAGACCATGTCGGTGTCGTGCACTCCAGCAACCTCTGCACAGAGATTACGCTTAACTCTAGTGCTACCGAGACCGCTGTGTGTAACTTGGGCTCTATTAACATGGCAAGCTTTGTACGTAACGGCCAGTTTGACCGCGACCTCGTAGCGCGGGTGGTGCCCGTGGCAATGCGCATGCTCGACAACGTCATTGACATCAACTACTACCCCACAGAAAAAACCAAGCGCTCCAACATGCGTCACCGCCCAGTGGGCCTAGGACTTCGCGGACTCATGGATGCACTCTACAAAATGAACGTTAACTTCGACACTGACGAAGCAGTGCGGTTTAGCGATGAGTCGATGGAGACTATCGCTTACCATGCGATTCTTTCATCTTCGCTCCTTGCAAAAGAGCGCGGTACGTACGAAACCTACAAAGGCAGTAAGTGGGACCGTGGGATCATGCCTCAAGACACTATCAACCTCCTCGAACAAGAGCGTGGGATGAAAGTAGATGTGCCACGGCACGAAACTCTTAATTGGCAGCTCGTGCGCGAGGCAGTGCGTGCCTGGGGTATGCGCAACTCCAACACCATGGCTAATGCACCAACCGCATCTACGGCAAATATTGCCGGTTGCTATCCAACTATCGAACCTATCTACAAAAACATTTACGTTAAGTCCAACATGGCTGGAGACTTTATGCTGGTCAACGAGTACTTGGTAGACGATCTTAAAAAACTGGGACTGTGGAACGCAGATATGCTTGAGAAGATTAAATATCACGACGGCAGCATCCAAGCGATTGCCGAAATTCCTCCTGCTATCCGCGAAAAGTACAAAGAAGCATTTGAGATCGAACCACAATGGCTCATCAAGGCCGCTGCATACCGTGGACGCTGGATAGACATGTCGCAGTCGCTCAACATCTTTTACGGAGGTACCTCGGGCCGCATACTTTCGGAGCTATACCAATATGCGTGGAGCTTAGGCCTTAAGACCACTTACTATCTACGAACTATGGGCGCTTCACGTATTGAAAAGTCAACCGTTAACTTAGCTAAATTTGGCGCTACCTCTAACTCTGACACACCAGTTGCCATGGCTTCGACTGTCAGGATAGAAGAAACCGTTGCAGTGTTACCACGTCAGTTGCATGAAGAGCCCGCTATGACTGCCGGACTTACTGCCTCGCCAATAGCTCTTGTTGCAGACGTAACGGCATCTATGGAGCACAAACAGGTAGAGGCTGGCCAACTTACTATGCCGACCTTGGCGCCCGCTCTAGTGCCCTCACAGCCTCAAATGACACCTAACACAACACCACCTTCGTGGAACAAAGGCATTCCAACATTCGGGGAAAAACTTGCTGTCACGAACCGTCCGAAAATTGAAATCATTGGTGAGGCCTGCGAAAGCTGCAGCGCGTAAATAAAAACACCTGCACAAAGGCAGGTATTTAAAGAGTTTCCCAGGGCATGGCAGCTTTCGCCACCATGCCAAGGGTCATTTCGGTGAGGTTTTCTTCGCGGGCACGGATGCCGACGACGTGTAAGGTAGCTCACCCCAGGCTTTGACGGCGGTCCCGAAGGCCCACACCAAAGCAGCTAGAGCTGCTATAAAGCACGCAGTCGTGAGCGCGCGCCTCGAATATAAATCCCACTTATCCATGAGCCCCTCCTTCTGGGAACTGAGTGTGCCCGGGATGGAACACACCGTCAAGAAATGTAAAATAAAATGACTATTTTGTCAATGAAGACAGCTTCAAAAGCTGTTCTGGAGTCATCTATCCCCTTCCCGAGACCCTCTTGCGAACTTACAATAGAGGTATGGGAATCATCAATGGAGGAGGCTCGACAGATCCTAACAAAATTCTGCCGATGAAATATCCGTGGGCACGCACACATTACAAAAAAGGAGTAGCAAACAACTGGGTTCCGGAAGAAGTTTCAATGCAGCAAGATGTAGAACTTTGGAAGAAGCCAGGGGGCCTGAGCGAAGACGAGCGCCGCATGATTATGTGGAACCTTGGATTCTTTTCTACCGCTGAAAGTTTAACCGCAAACAACTTAGTACTCGCAATTTATCGCCACATCACGAACCCCGAGTCACGCCAGTATATCTTGCGTCAAGCATATGAAGAGGCGGTGCATACCGACACCTTCATTTACTGCTGTGACACACTAGGCCTCAATCCGGACGATATCTACAACATGTACCAAAACGTCCCCTCTATTAAAGAGAAGGATGAGTTTGTGGTTGAAATAACCAAAAACGTATTTGACCCCAACTTCAACACCCAAGGTACCGAAAACATTCAAAAGTTTGTGCACGACCTTGTAGGTTTCTACGTAATCATGGAAGGTATCTTCTTTTACGCAGGCTTTGTGATGATGCTCTCGATGTTACGCAAAAACCGCATGGTGGGTATTGGCGAGCAGTTTCAGTTTATCTTGCGCGATGAGTCGGTGCACTTGGCCTTTGGTGCAGACCTCATCAACACTATTGTTGCCGAAAATCCAGATATTTGGACTCCAGAGTTTAAACAAAATCTTCTTAAAGACATCATGCGCGCTGTAGATCTTGAGAAAAAGTATGTAGACGACGCACTTCCTCGTGGCATCGTGGGCTTGGTACCTGCAACCGTGAAGCAATATATCGAACATGTTGCAGACCGTCGCCTTGAACGCATTGGCCTTGAGCGACAGTATCACAAAGACAACCCATTTCCTTGGATGTCCGAGATTATTGACATGCCAAAGGAGAAAAACTTCTTCGAGACACGTGTTACCGAATATAAAACCGGAGAGTTGGATTGGTGAATTCCTAATTCACCCTGAGCGAAGTCGAACGGGTAAATTATTTAAGAGCTTTTTCTACCGTATACTCGCCCACTTTGGTTCGTAAAATATGAAGTGCTAACGCAGGAATACCAAGTAAACCACCCAAACCATTAGCAATAGAGCGGGCATAGGTACCTGAAGTGCATGAAATTCTGATACTAGCGCAAGGAAACTCACGCCCTCCTGTTTGGGTAAGATGTCGCTTCCACACACGAACCACCTCTTCTTGTCTAAAGTCACCATTGACCTTGCCCACACTCGTTTCAATATAGGAAAGAAGGGTTGATTCAGATACTTTGTACAGTTCTTCGATCTTGATATCAAAAATAGTAACCGTTTTGCGTGGCAATACCAAAGTTGAGATCGCACTACTGCGCGCCCACTCAAAGAGCGACTTACCCTCTACTGTCTTTGATGAAAAAGGTGGATACTCTTGCTCAACCGCACCGCGAAATTCGTTGAGCCCTTGTTGAACATCTTTTTTGCGCAACTCAGTTGGATCTCCTGTCTCCATCACTTTACCTAAAATGTCGTACGTGTCGGTTGAAAAGCCAAACAATATATCGAGCACATACTCTTTGTGCATATCGAGATAAATTTCGCGACGCTTGTTGGCCCCTGCCACTAAGCACAGAAGAACACCCTCGGCCATCGGGTCTAAACGACCAGCATAGGAAAGCACTTCGTGGGCATAATGTGGCTTTTGAGTGCGCAAACGCTCCAGGCGCTCACGTGGAGTCTCACCCAGTTGCTTGTAGAGGTTTACCACAGAGCCAGAGTGGTCAGGTCGTTTAGCAGTTTGGCTTTCGTGCAACATCCCCTCCATATTGATAGAATAACAGGGTTACTCTATATGTCCAAAAAAATCTCTAGTGAGCCATATAAAGGAGTGCGTGATTTTTATCCAGAGGATTATGCCACTCAAAAATATATCTTTTCGACGTGGCGAAAGATAGCCGAACGCGTTGGATATGTCGAATATGAAGCATCCATTTTAGAACCTGCGGAACTCTACAAAGCCAAAGGTGCGGACAACGAAGAAATAGTTAAGGAGCAAACCTACACATTTGTGGATCGTGGCGACCGCGAGGTTACTTTGCGCCCCGAAATGACACCCACAGTCGCGCGCATGGTGGCAGCAAAACGCCGCGAGCTTGGTTTTCCCTTACGCTTCTTTTCTATCCCTAACCTCTTTCGCTATGAACGCCCGCAGCGCGGCCGCTTGCGCGAGCACTGGCAACTTAATGTAGATATTTTTGGATCAAGGTCACTAGCAGCTGATGCAGAAATTATTGCAGTTGCCTATGGGATCATGCGCGCGTTTGGTGCAGAAAATAAAGATTTTGAAATCCGCGTTGGTAGTCGCGCGGTGCTAAATAATTTAATAACTGAACTTGGACTTTCTGAAGATTCTGCCAAACAACTCTTCAGCCTCCTCGATCGCCGAACTAAAATTTCCGCCGAGGAGTTTGGTCAGGGCCTTGCCGACCTTGGTGTCTCTGCCGACAAAATATCGTCTAATGAGCCGCCAGAGGACATTGCCAAAATACTGCAAGACTTTCGCGACGCAGGCATCGACAACATTGTCTACGACCCGTCGATTGTACGCGGATTCTCTTACTACACCGGTATGGTCTTTGAAGTTTTTGACACGCACCCCGAAAACAATCGTTCGCTCTTTGGCGGTGGGCGTTATGACAACTTAACCCAAATGTTCGACGATGAGCCGCTGCCAGGTGTTGGGTTTGGCATGGGCGATGTTACTATCCGAGACTTCCTTGCGGTGCGTAACTTACTCCCGCCTTATACCCCGCCAACCAAGGTCTACATCGCTATCCCGTCGCCAGAGCTTGCCACAGAGGCAAACACCTTTGCAGGCCGCTACCTGCGCCCCCAAGGAGTAAACGTGGCCATAGACTTTGGCGAGCGCAAACTCTCAGATCAAATCAAAACAGCAACCAAACACAAGATCCCGTATTTGATTGTCTTAGGACCAGACGAGTTTACTTCAGGTAATGTAAAAGTGCGCGACCTAACTTCCGGAGAAGAAAAAATATTCACCAAAGAATTATTAGCAGAATTCTTCTTGAACTTAGGCAAATGAGAGTTATAACGCTCGACATCGAAACAATTGGCGAGTTCGTCGGCGGTCTTGCAGATCCAACAGTACTGGAGGTGTGTTTAGTTGGTGTACACGATAGTAAAACAGGTGAAATGACTTCTTATTTAAAAGAAGATTTGCCCCAGCTGTGGAGCTTACTTGAGCGCGCCGATGTTATTGTGGGCTACAACTCAGACCACTTCGACCTCCCCATACTCAACAAATATTACCCAGGCAATCTCTTGGCACTTAAAAGCGTTGACCTTATGAAAGAGGTGCGCCTCGTATTAGGCCGCAGACTCAAGCTCGACAACTTGGCTGAAGCAACACTTGGCAAAAAAAAGTCTGGCGATGGCAAAGAGTCGATGCGTTGGTGGGCCCAAGGCGAGGTTGAAAAAGTGCGCGAATATTGTCTTAACGATGTGCGCATTACCCGCGAGCTCTACGACTATGCGCTTAAAAACAAAGCGCTTAAGTATCGCGACTTCGATGGCGTGCGTGACATCAAACTCGACACCAGTTCTTGGAAAGTAGTGTCTGAAACCCCTGCCTTGACCCACACCTTGCCGTTCTAGCGTTCCCCTAGGTATAATCCTCCTATGAACACCAATTATATTTTGCCGATTACTATCGTGGTTGCAGGTGCACTTATTGCTGGCGCAGTCTTTTTTGTAGGTAAGAGTTCGACGCCCGGCACAAACCCTACCGATGCGGGCAAGGTTACTGCTCGCGCGTATGACCCTGCGACTGACCATATTTTAGGCAATCCTAATGCCCAGGTTAAAGTCGTAGAATACATGGACCTCGAGTGCCCACACTGCAAACTTTTTGAAACAACTATGCACCAGATCATGGACTACTACGGCACATCCGGCAAAGTTGCTTGGGTGCAGCGTCCATTTCCTCTCGCTCAAATTCACTCCAAAGCTGCAAAAGAAGCTGAGGCAGCAGAGTGTGCTGCAGACGTAGGTGGCAACGAAGCGTATTGGAAATATGTAGATAAACTTTTCGAAATTACTCCAAGTGACAACGGGCTCGACCTTGCACAACTCCCCCAGATTGCCGGACAGGTTGGATTGGATATAACAAAGTTTAAGACTTGCTTAGACAGCGGCAAATATTCAAAGAAGGTTACCGACAGCTACAGCGAGGCTATCAAAGCCGGCGGCCAGGGCACTCCGTATATCTTGATTATGGTAGGTACCGACGCAGCACCGCTTAACGGCGCACAACCATATGACTCAATGCGCGCAGCAATCGACGCAGTACTTAATCAACTCCCTGACGCAGGTGGCGCAGCAGGCGCAACGGTCCCAGCAGGTAGTCCTCAGCCTACTTCGTCTCCAGAGATTCAATAACTTATTGAAATAGCGAAAGGGCGGAAGTGGAGCCTCCTCCCTTCCGCCCTTTTTGTTTACTTACGGCGTCGTCGCCTCTGAATGGGTTGTTGTTGCTGTTGTTCTATTCGTCCAAACGTTGCAGCTAATGCAATAGCAGATTGGAACGTCTCCCTTGTGGGGTTTTTAATTTCAAACAGCAGATTTCCCAAGCAGCTATAAAAATCAAAATTTGTTTCGAATCCTACTTGAAGAAGAACCAACTCTAAGGTCTTCAACGCTCCACGAGCGACTTCGTCAGAGGATAGATCTAAATCCTGCGCCATATCCTCGAGAATCTTTTCAAGATCTGTGGCAGATATCATGACATCCTCCTGTTGCTGTACTAATCCGTTTAATTATACTCTTATTTACAGATTTGTCAATGGATTGATATATCACTCCACATTATGTATGTTGTGCTCATTATGAAAGTACGAATTTCATCTCTTAAGGATCACGAAAGAATCGAAACACTCGACACACTCTACACGGCAGCTGCGGGTGTAAAAGGGAGAAACGTTATGAAGCTTTTCCTTCGCGACCTACTAACCACAAGCGAACGAGTAATGCTTGGCAGACGTATTATGATAGCTTGACGTTTACTGGCAGGTACTTCCCAACGAGATATAGAGAAAGAATTTTTCCTC
>JAIFWM010000063.1 GCA_019661855.1 Candidatus Parcubacteria bacterium | reverse complement strand
ATGGAAAGAAGCTCTGCTCTTCAGGAGTGTAGTGAGTGTTGTGAAAAGCTACTAGCATGGCATCCTCTGTTGGTTGAGTCAGTCGTGTTCGACTACGCAACAAGGTATCAAACTACTGTCGGGAGGACAAGGCACTGGCAATAGTGTCTGGGTCGGCATATTCTAGCTCGGAGCCGGTGGAGAGGCCGCGGCCAAGGGAGGAGAGTTTAATACCAGAGTCTTTAAGTTTTTCTTGGAGTATGAGTCGTGTGTGGTCGCCCTCAGTCGTAGCTGAGAGGCCTAAAATGATTTCTTTAAGGCTGTTACTGGTGACACGCTTTTGCAGTTCGTTGAGGCGGATATGTTTGGCAGGTGTCTCCGATGCAAGCGGGATAGTACCACCGAGGACAAAATAGAGGCCTTTGTAGTTGCTTCGTTCAACATTTTCGATATCTGCATCCTTTTCGACAATAAAGAGGATCGAGTTGTCACGCTGAGGGTTGGAGCAAATGTTGCACTCAGATGTTTTGCCGACAAACCAGCGAAAACATTTTTTGCATTGAGCAGTTTCTACCCCGAGTTTTTTAATAAGATCTGAGATCTCACCACGGCTCGAAGCACCTGCCGTTAACAAGTACTGCACAAAGCGCCGTGCTTGCCGCGGCCCAATGCCAGGAAAGTGTTCAAAGAGTTGAGTAAGCCTTTCTATCGGATTCATTTTTGAAAAATCTTGCGCAGCAGATTCAAACGCGCCGAAGTCTGTCTTTTCAAGAGTTTGGAAGGTGGTGCGCTTTTCGTCAAAGTACAAGTCAACTTTACCCACAGGGCCATTTCTGTGTTTTTCGATAAGAATTTCTGCAATATTGTTTTTTTCTGCTGCGTCATTCATTCGGTCCTCCCGGTGAATAAACATCACGACGTCTGCATCTTGTTCGATAGATCCTGAGTCACGCAAGTCAGAGAGGCGAGGTTTGCCACGACGTTGTTCAACCGCACGTGAGAGCTGTGAGAGCGCAAGGACTGGCACATCAAGCTCGCGAGCCAATGTTTTAAGCGAGCGAGAGAGTTCGGTCACTTGCTGCACCAAGGAGTCCGAGGCGCGTGCGCCAGTGGGCACCATGAGCTGCAAGTAGTCGACGACAATGAGTCCAAGCCCGTGCTCGCGCTTTAAGCGTCGTGCAACCGAGCGCATTTTTAAAATATTAGTACCCGGTTGGTCGTCGATGTAAATAGGTGCGGCAGAGAGGCGGTCATAGGCATCGCGCAGGCGCTCAAAGTCTTCTTTGTCCGTGATACGACCGGTGCGCAAGTTCCATGAGTTAACGCGTGCTTCGGCAGCGACCATGCGGTCTATTAACTGTTGCGACGACATTTCAAGCGAAAAGATACCCACCACGTTGTTGTGTTGAATCGCTGTTTGGCGTGCGATGTCGAGCGCGAGTGCAGTCTTACCCATCGAGGGGCGAGCAGCGAGGATAATAAGATCAGACTTTTGTAGTCCCGCAAGCATATTGTCGAGATCCTTAAAGCCGGTGCGAATACCACGCATCTCATCTTTGTGTTCAGTGAGGTGTTCAAGACGCTGCCATGCGTCTGCCAACGACTCCCGCAACGACACAAACTTCGTGAGAGTTGGGGTAGAAGTGACTTCGTAGATTTTCTTCTCTGCTTTGTCGAGCGTTTCGTCTAAATCTTCGGCTTCCTCAAAGCCAAGTTCGGCAACATATTCTCCAGCGTCAATAAGGGAGCGGAGCATATACTTTTTCTGTACCTGACTGGCATAGTGGCGGGCGTTAGATGCTGCAGGCACTTCGCTCACCAACTCTGCCAAGTAGCCAATGCCACCAATAGATTCAAGTTCGCCAAGGTCAGCTAGTTTTGCGCGAACACTTTCAATATCAACTGGTTCGTTCTTGCTGTAGAGTGCTAAAACTGCGCGGTAAATAATGCGATGCTTCTCGCTATAAAACGCGTCTGATGAAATCACATCCACCGACTCGATCATTGCTTCGCTGCGAATCATCAAAGCACCTAAAAATGCTTTTTCAGATTCAGTCGCGTGTGGCGGTGTGCGCAATAGATCGTTTTTTCCTCTAGCCATTTACTCAATGGTACTCCTCTGAAGCGACTCCTCAAAACTGGATTATGAAGGGGATAAAAAGGGGATAGACGGATACTTGACAGCTTTTAGATATAAGGTATTGTGTAGTCGTTACTGACACTGAACGGCTAGCAGAGGAGAAACCATGCAGCCCATTGTGCAGACGAAGTTCCTGAGCAGCAAGTTTATTTATGAGATGGAATCGGCAACTTCGACGATCGGCATCGGCAACACCGCGGGCCACTAGACCAGCCTCGGACCCGGCCGCTAGTTCGAAACACTCTGTAGTAGCACACCGCGCCGGCGATGAAAGCCTGCGCAAAACTTTGCATACTGAGATCTCGGCTCACACATAGCCAGATCCATTCGAGCGTGCGCTCGATGCAGAGACGATCAGAAATGATCAAAGAGTTTTGGGGAACACTCCTAAATTCCCTCGCCCCCACCAGATCATGCTGTGGGGGTTGTTATTTTTTTATATTTATTCACTTGTTGTCTTGAGATGAATGTGTTATTCAATAGTGTCACGGCACCGATGGAGAAAAGGTCATGTCACGACATGTTTCCCTTAAGCCACCACGCTCTA